>JBEAQJ010000125.1:0-8566 GCA_041163945.1 Pseudomonadota bacterium | reverse complement strand
TATGCGAGGGCGGCCATCGGTGCAAGGGGAAAATCGTGATTTTCCGTCCTTGTGTCACCGCCCTCGCAGCTTGTCAGTCATCGTCGCCCGGGCCGGCGACATCGGTCAGGTCGTCGAGCGCAACGGTATCGCCGTCGTCGTCTTCGTCCAGAACATCATCATCCAGTTCGACATCGGCCTCATCGGCGTCGAGGTCGAGATCGTCGTCGAGCACCAGATCATCATCATCCAGAACCGCCTCTTTCACGACCTTCTTGTCGGCCTTTCCAGCCACAAGGCTGCGACCCGCCTTGGCGGTGTCGATCTCGACCACCTCGCCGGTGTAGGGGCTGATGATCGGCTTGCGGTTCAGGTCGTAGAACCGTTTGCCGGTGCTGGGACAAACACGTTTGACGCCCCATTCCTCTTTCGGCATGAAACCCCCTTGAAATAAGTCTTCGGTATCGCAGGATGCGGTCCTCTGCCATAGTCCCGGGATGCTGTAAACCCCGTATGGCAGGATGTCGCCCCTGCTGGAATAGGACGGCTCATCAGGTGTCTCGGTCTGCCCTGTCAACCCATGTTCTTCCCGGCGATCCCCCGGTCGAGGTGTCGCTGCGGCGGTCGGGTCGTGCGACACGCTTCAGCCTGCGGGTGTCGCGTGCCGACGGGCGCGTCAGCCTGTCCTTGCCGCTTTGGGCGGCCGAGGGCGAAGCCCTGGAATTCCTGCGCGCCCGCGAGGATTGGCTGCGCCATCATTTGCAAGCCGCCCCCGTGATCCAGCATGCCGCCATCGGGGCCTTCGTGCCGGTCTGCGGCATCCCCCGCGAGGTCGTGGCCGGCGTCGCGCGCGGCGCGCGTTTTGCCGATGGGCGCATCGAAGTGCCGCCCGGCGCGCGCAGCGGCCCGCGGGTGCGGGCCCTGTTGGGTGCCTTGGCGCGCGAACGGCTGACCCGCGCCGTGCACCGCCACACCGCCGCCCTGGGCTGCACCGCGGCGCGCCTGACCCTGCGCGATCCCCGCAGCCGCTGGGGCAGCTGTTCGTCCAAGGGCGATCTGATGTTTTCGTGGCGGCTGATCATGGCCCCGCCGGCGGTGCTGGATTATGTGGCCGCCCATGAGGTTGCCCATCTGGTCGAGATGAACCATTCGGCGGCGTTCTGGCGCGTCTGTGCACGGCTTCGCCCCGATTACGCCGAACAGCGCGATTGGTTGAAGCGCCATGGCGCGGGTCTGTTGGCATGGCGGTTCGACCCGGTTGAGGATGCGGTGTGATGCAGCTGAACCCCCGCCCGACCGAAACCGGGGCTGCGGTGGCCCATGACAGGGTCTATCGCGCCCTGAGATCGCGCATCATGCATGGCGAAGTCGGACCGGGGCAGGCGATGACGCTGCGCGGTCTGGGGGCGGAATTCGGGGTGTCGATGACGCCCGCGCGCGAGGCGGTGCGCCGGCTGGTCAGCGAAGGGGCCTTGTTCTTGTCCAGTTCGGGGCGGGTGTCGACGCCGGAACTGTCCCATGAGCGGATCGAGGAACTGGCGGCTTTGCGGGCCTTGCTGGAGCCGGAATTGGCCACCCGTGCCTTGCCGCGCGCCCATCCGGCGTTGATCGAGCGGATGGAAACCATCAACGCCACCATCGGCCAAGCCATCGCCCGGCGCGATGCGGTCGCCTATATTCGGCGCAATCTGGAGTTTCACCGCACGCTTTACCTGCGGGCACAGGCGCCGGCCATGCTGGCTTTGACCGAAACCGTCTGGCTTCAGCTGGGCCCGACGATGGGGGCGCTTTACGGGCGGTTGAACCGGACCGAGTTGCCGCAGCATCACCGGCTGATCGTGGCGGCGCTGAAGGCCGGCGACGAACCAGGCTTGCGGCTGGCGGTCCGGGCGGATGTGACGCAAGGGTTGCGGTTGTTGGCGGGCTAGCAGCGCTGGCCGGCGCCGGGGGGGTCCACCCCCCGGACCCCCGGGAGTATTTGGAAAGCAAAGATGGGGCAGGCCCCCGCGCGCCAGGCTGTGCGCGGGGGGCGGCCCCGTTGCGCGGCGCGGCGCGTGGATCGATCAGGAATGGATCGGGCCATCACCGCAGGCAAGGGCGGCTTCGCGCACGGCTTCGGAATAGGTCGGGTGGGCGTGGCAGGTCATGGCAAGATCTTGGGCTGCGGCACCGAATTCCATCGCCACGCAGACCTCGTGGATCAGATCGCCCGCCATCGGGCCGATGATATGGGCGCCGAGGATGCGATCGGTTTGCGTGTCGGCGAGGATCTTGACGAAACCGTCGCCCGCGAAATTCGCTTTGGCGCGGCCGTTGCCCATGAAGGAGAATTTGCCGATCTTGTAGGCGCGCCCGTCTTTTTTCAGTTGTTCCTCGGTGGCCCCAACCGTCGCCACCTCGGGGTGGGTGTAGATCACGCCGGGGATCACGCCGTAATTCACATGGCCATGGCGGCCCGCGACGACCTCGGCGACGGCCATGCCTTCGTCTTCGGCCTTGTGGGCCAGCATCGGCCCCGCGATGGCGTCGCCGATGGCGTAGATGCCCTTGATGTTGGTGGCATACTGGCTATCGGTGGCGATCTGGCCGCGATCGGTCATCGCCACGCCCAGCGCATCCAGACCAAGCCCATCGGTGTAGGGTTTGCGCCCCGTGGCCACCAAAACGGTGTCGGCATCGATGGTGTGGGTGCTGTCATCCTTGCGCAGGCGATAGGTGACGCGGGCCCCAGCCTTGAGGACATCGACCGATTGCACGGCCGCGCCCAAGGTGAAGCCAAGCCCCTGTTTGCCAAGGATGCGCTGAAAGGTCTTGGACACTTCGCCGTCCATGCCGGGCGTGATATGGTCAAGGTATTCGATCACTTGCACCTTGGCGCCGAGGCGCGCGTAGACCGAGCCGAGTTCAAGCCCGATCACGCCCGCGCCGATCACGACCAGCGACTTGGGGATCTTGGCCAGGCTCAGCGCGCCCTCGGAGGTGACGACGGTCTTTTCGTCGATGCTGATGCCGGGCAGGGTGGCCGGTGTCGAGCCGGTGGCGATGATGATGTTCTTTGCCGCGTGCAGGGTATCGCCCACCCGCACCTTGCCCGGTTCCGGGATTGTGCCCCAGCCCTTGAGCCAGTCGATCTTGTTCTTCTTGAACAGGAATTCGATGCCCTTGGTGTTCTGGCCGATCACCTCGTCCTTGTAGGCCAGCATCTGTTTCCAATCGACCGATGGTGTCTTTGCGACCAGCCCCATTTTCGCGAAATTGTGTTCCGCTTCGTGCAGCTGGTGCGAAGCATGCAACAACGCCTTGGACGGGATGCAGCCGATGTTCAGGCAGGTGCCGCCCAAGGTGTCGCGCCCTTCGACCACGGCGGTTTTCAAGCCAAGCTGCGCGCAGCGAATGGCGCAGACATAGCCGCCGGGGCCTGCGCCGATGATGATGACGTCATAGCTGGGCATGGGGGTCTCCTGTCGGAATTCGTGTCGTCATGCGCCGCCGCCAAAAAGGGCGGCAAGCAGCATGGCAAGGGTGGCAAACCAGCCCACGGCCCAGATCAGGCTGCGCCAGGGCACCAGCCCCTGGGCGTAGGCGGGGATATAGAGGATACGGGCCATCAGATAGGCGTGGGCGCAGGCTTCGGTCAGCGCCGAGGACCGGCCCGAAAGCGTGACGACCACGACCGCGATGCCAAACAGGATCAGCCCCTCGAAATGGTTGTTCATCGCGCGCTGGAGGCGGCCCGCGACGCCGGTCAGTTCCCGCTTTTCGTCGCGCGGGCCCATGGCAGCCTTGGTGCCGGCCTGTGCGTTGCCCGCGATGGAATAGAGCGCGATCTGCACCATCTGGAGCAAAGCCGCGAGGGCGAGGACGTAGAGTTCGGTGGTCATTCGGTGGCTCCGGGAATGGGCCTGTGGTGCGCCCAAGGGCGCACCGATCCGGCGATCAGAGATCCATCAGCAAGCGGCGGGGGTCTTCGAGCGCTTCCTTGACGCGCACAAGGAAGGTGACCGCGCCCTTGCCGTCGACGATCCGGTGATCGTAGCTGAGCGCCAGATACATCATCGGGCGGATGACGATCTGACCACCCACGACCATCGCGCGGTCCTGGATCTTGTGCATGCCCAGGATCCCCGACTGCGGCGGGTTCAAGATGGGCGAGGACATGAGCGAGCCGTAGACCCCACCGTTCGAGATGGTGAAGGTGCCACCCTGCATTTCGGCCATGCTGAGCTTGCCGTCGCGGGCCCGGCGGCCTTTTTCGGCGATTTCTTTTTCCAGATCGGCAAAGCTTTTCTGATCGGCATCGCGGATCACCGGCACCACAAGGCCCTGCGGCGTGCCCGCGGCGATGCCCATGTGCACGAAGTTCTTGTAAACGATGTCGGTGCCGTCGATTTCGGCGTTCACCTCGGGCACCTCGCGCAGCGCATGGCAGCAGGCCTTGGTGAAAAACGACATGAAGCCCAGCCGCACACCGTGCTTTTTCTCGAACAAATCCTTGTATTCGTTGCGCAATTCACTGACGCCGGTCATGTCCACCTCGTTGTAGGTGGTCAGCATGGCGGCGGTGTTCTGCGCGTCTTTCAGCCGGCGGGCAATGGTCTGACGCAGGCGGGTCATTTTCACCCGTTCTTCCCGCGCGGCATCTTCGGCCGGGCTGGGTGCGCGGGGTGCGGCGGCAACGGGCGCGGGGGCTGCGGCTTGCGGGGCAGAGGCGGCTTTCATCACATCTTCCTTCATGATCCGCCCGTCGCGCCCGGTGCCATGCACCTGCGCGGGCGACAGGCCTTTCTCGGCCATCAGTTTCTGGGCCGAAGGGGCATGTTCCACATCCTTGCCCATGCCCTTGGCTGCAGGGGCCGGGGCGGTGTCAGGGGCTTGGTTGGCGGTGGCCGCGGCCGCACCGCCGATCACCGCCAGTTGGCCCGCCGCCTGAACGGTGGAGCCCTCGGGGGCGAGGATGTCGGTCAGAACACCCGCGGCGGGGGCGGGCACTTCGACGGAAACCTTGTCGGTTTCAAGCTCGCACAGCATTTCATCTTGCGCGACGGTATCGCCGATTTTCTTGAACCAGGTCGCCACGGTCGCCTCGGTCACGCTTTCGCCCAAGGTGGGCACCATCACGGCAATGGCTGCGCTTGGTTCAGCCGTGGCCGGGGCAGCGGCGGCGCCACCTGCGGCTGGTGCCGGGCTGGGTGCGGCTGTGGCTTCGCCAAGCGTGGCCAAAAGCGCGTTGACCGCGACGGTCTGCCCTTCGGCGGCGATGATGGCGCCCAAGGTTCCCGCGGCGGGGGCAGGCACTTCGACCGTGACCTTGTCGGTTTCCAGTTCACACAGCATTTCATCGACGGCCACCGCATCGCCCGGCTTTTTGAACCAGGTGGCGACGGTGGCTTCGGTGACGCTTTCGCCCAAGGTGGGAACGCGGACTTCGATTGTCATTCTGGATCACCCTTCGATGGTCAGCGCGTCGTTGATCAGCGCGGTCTGTTGGGATTTGTGCTGGCTGGCAAGACCCGTCGCGGGCGATGCGCTGGCCGCGCGGCCCACGTATCGGGGGCGCGTGTGCTTTGCGCCGATCCGCGTCAGAACCCATTCGATGTTCGGCTCGACAAAGGACCAGCCGCCCTGGTTCTTGGGCTCTTCCTGGCACCAGATGATTTCGGCGCCCTTGAAGCGTTCCAGCTCCTTCATCAGGGCCAGCGCGGGGAAGGGATAGAATTGTTCCAGCCTGAGCAGGTAGATGTCGGTGATGCCGCGGTTGTCGCGTTCTTCCAACAGGTCGAAATAGACCTTGCCCGAGCAGATCACCACGCGGCGGATCTTGTCATCCTTGGCCAGCTGGGTGTCGGAATGGCCCTTTTCGGCGTCATCCCACAGCACGCGATGGAACGAGGATCCCGTGGTGAAATCCGCGGCGTCCGAAATCGCCAGCCGATGGCGCAGCAAGGATTTGGGCGTCATCAGCACCAGCGGCTTGCGGAAGCTGCGATGGATCTGGCGGCGCAGGATGTGGAAATAATTGGCCGGCGTGGTGCAGTTGGCCACGATCCAGTTGTCTTCGGCACACATCTGCAAGAAACGCTCGACCCGGGCCGAGGAATGTTCCGGCCCCTGGCCTTCGAAGCCGTGGGGCAGCAACATCACCAGCCCCGACATGCGCAGCCATTTGCGTTCGCCCGAGCTGATGAACTGGTCGAACATGATCTGCGCCCCGTTGGCGAAATCACCGAACTGGGCTTCCCAGAGCGTCAGGGCGTTGGGTTCGGCCAAGCTGTAGCCGTATTCAAAGCCCAAGACCGCGTATTCCGACAGCGCGCTGTCGATCACCTCGTATTTCGCCTGCCCCTCGCGGATATGGTTCAGCGGGTAATAGCGGTCTTCCGTGGTTTGTTCGACCAGCGCCGAGTGGCGTTGCGAAAAGGTGCCGCGCGCGCTGTCCTGGCCGGCCAGACGCACCGGGAAGCCTTCGGTCAATAGCGATCCAAAGGCCAGCGCCTCGGCGGTGGCCCAGTCAAAGCCACGGCCGGTGGCGAACATCTCGGCCTTGGTTTCCAGCAGGCGCGCCACCGTCTTGTGCAGGTTGAAACCGTCGGGTGCGGTGACAAGCGCCCGGCCCACCGCCGCCAGGGTTTCGGGCTTGATCGCGGTTTCGCCGCGCTGGTAATCGGCGCCTTCGCGGTTCAGGTGCGCCCAGCGCCCGTCCAGCCAGTCGGCCTTGTTGGGTTTGTAATCCTTGCCGGCTTCGAATTCGGCGTTCAGGCGGGCCTGGAACGCGGCCTTTGCGTCTTCGATTTCGCCTTCGGGGATCAGCCCGTCCTTGACCAGACGTTCGGTGTAAAGCTGCAGTGTCGTCTTTTGGGTCTTGATGCGCTGATACATCACTGGGTTGGTGAAATTCGGCTCATCGCCTTCGTTGTGGCCGAAACGGCGGTAGCAGAAGATATCAAGCACGACATCCTTGCCGAATTTCTGGCGGAACTCGGTGGCGACGCGGGCGGCGTGCACCACCGCTTCGGGATCGTCGCCGTTGACGTGAAAGATCGGCGCCTCGACCATCAGGGCAATGTCGGTCGGATAAGGGCTAGAGCGGCTGAAATGCGGCGCGGTGGTGAAGCCGATCTGGTTGTTGACCACGATGTGCATGGTGCCACCGGTGCGGTGGCCGCGGATGCCCGAAAGCTGGAACCCTTCGGCGACGATCCCTTGGCCGGCAAAAGCCGCATCGCCATGCAGCAGCACGGCCATCACCCGCTTGCGTTCGGTGTCGCCCAGCTGATCTTGCTTGGCGCGCACCTTGCCCAGGACAACGGGGTTGACCGCCTCTAGGTGTGATGGGTTGGCCGTCAGCGACAGGTGCACGGTGTTGCCGTCGAACTCGCGGTCCGAGCTGGCGCCAAGGTGGTATTTCACATCACCCGAACCGTCGACATCTTCGGGCTTGAAACTGCCACCCTGAAATTCGTTGAAGATCGCGCGATAGGGCTTGCCCATCACATTGGCCAGAACCGACAGGCGGCCACGATGCGGCATGCCGATGACGATTTCCTTCAGACCCAGCGCGCCGCCGCGCTTGATGATCTGTTCCATTGCGGGGATCAGCGCTTCGCCGCCATCCAGGCCAAAGCGCTTGGTGCCCATGAATTTGACATGGCAGAATTTTTCGAAACCTTCTGCTTCCACCAGCTTGTTCAGGATCGCCTTGCGCCCGTTTTGGGTAAAGGCGATTTCCTTGCCGTAGCCTTCGATCCGTTCTTTCAGCCAAGCCGCCTGTTCAGGGTCGGAAATATGCATGTATTGCAGCGCGAAGGTGCCGCAATAGGTGCGTTTGACGATCTCGACGATCTGGCGCATCGACGCCATCTGCAGGCCCAGAACATTGTCGATGAAGATCGGGCGGTCCATGTCGGCTTCGGTAAAGCCGTAGGATTTCGGATCGAGCTCGGGGTGGGGCGTGGTTTCGCGCATGCCCAGCGGGTCGAGATCGGCCACCAGATGGCCGCGGATCCGATAGGCGCGAATGATCATCAGCGCGCGGATGCTGTCCAGAACGGCGCGCTGGATCTGCGCATCGGTCAGCTCCACACCCTTGGTTTCGGCCTTGGCGCGGATCTTGTCGCCCGCGCCCTTGATTTCGGCTGCGGCCTGCGGCCATTCGCCGGTCAGCGCGGCGGTCAGATCATCGCCCGGGGTGGGTGGCCAGTCACGCCGCGCCCAGCTTGGGCCTTGCGCCTCGGCCTGTGCATCCGCCGGGCTGTCGCCCAAAGATGCGAAAAAGGCGCGCCACGCCTCGTCGACCGCGCCCGGATCCTGGGCATATTGCGCGTAAAGCTGTTCCAGCCAGGCAGCATTATGCCCCTGCATGAAGGAGGAGGCGTGGAACTGGTCGTTCGGGCTTTGGTCGGTCATGGCTGCACCTGACTGGGGTTGACCGCAGGGCGGGGTTGGTGCCCGCCCGGCGTGTTCTTGCGTTTAGCCGATCGCCTTGAGCACCGCCTCGCCAAGCCCTGCGGGGCTGTCGGCGACGATGATGCCGGCGGATTTCATCGCTTCGATCTTGCTTTCCGCGTCGCCCTTGCCGCCCGCGACGATG
>JBEAQJ010000124.1:0-3082 GCA_041163945.1 Pseudomonadota bacterium | reverse complement strand
GATGCGCCGACATAATCGATGTCTTGACCGGCTGCGATCAGTTCCAGCGCACGGCCCAATTCGCCGGGCAGGATCGGCTCGCCCGGTGCATTGGCCACATCCATCACATGCTTGGCGTAATCGGCCGGGTTGGTCGAGCCTGCGGCCTGCATGGCCAGCATGATCAGGGCTGCCGCGTCATAAGATTCCTTCGAGAAAGCCGAAGTGCCATCAAAGCCCGCGGCGGTTGCCATCTGGTGATACACCTCGGCGCCATTGGAATCGGTGCCGGGGAACTGGCCGAAGGAACCGTCGATTTCCGTGCCGAAGTTGTCGACCAAGGCCTGGCCCACCATGCCATCGGGGAAGACGAAGGTGTCGAAGGCGCCGGTATCCAGTGCGGCGCGGATGATGCCCGACCCGCCGCTGTCCACATAGCCCGCAACGACCAGCGCGTCGCCACCGGCCGCGGCCAAGGCGCCCACTTCGGCCGAATAATCGGCGCGCTCGTCCTCATGGGCCGCCACCAGGGTCACGGTGCCGCCCATGCCGGCATAGGCTTCGGCAAAGCTGTTGGCCAGACCCAGGCCGTAGTCGTTGTTGGTGTAGGTCACGGCCACGCTGGAAATGCCGCGCTCCATCAAGATCTCGGCCATCACGACGCCTTGGCGCGCATCCGAGGGGGCGGTACGGAAGAACAGGCCGTTGTCCTCGACCGTCGACAGCGCGGGTGACGTCGCCGAGGGCGAGATCATGACCATGCCATTGGGCACGGCGACGTTGGTCAACATCGCGGTGGTGGCGCCCGAGCACATCGCGCCCATGATGCCCGACACACCGTCGGCTGTGATCAGCCGCTCGGCCACAGCCACGGCGGCGGCTGCATCGATGCAGGTCGAATCGCCGCGCACCGCGCTGACCGCGATGCCGCCCAGCAACTTGCCGCTGGCCGTCACCTCGGCCATCGCCATTTCGGCCCCGGCCGCCATGGGCGGCGCCAGCGATTCCAGCGGGCCGGTAAAGCCCAGCGACACGCCGAGCTTGATGTCGGCTTGTGCCACGCCCGCCATGCTGATCATGGCGGCCGAAGCCAGAAGGATTTTCTTCATCTGTCATTCTCCCGGATTGGACAGTGTCTGGTTATGAAGCGAACCGTAGCTTTGTGACGTTTGCAAGAAAAGAGGTATCCATGGGTAAACCTCTTTCGGGGCGATTGCTGCGCTCTCTTGCGCAAGGGGCGGGTTTCATCGGATGGTCCCCCAAACGACCGGAGCGCACCGATGGATCTGACCATTTTCCTGCATTGGGCCGAATTCGCCGTCAGGTGGCTGCATGTGATCACGGCCATCGCCTGGATCGGGTCGAGCTTTTATTTCATCGCGCTTGATCTGGGTCTGAACCGCAACATCAAGGGCCCCGCCGATGGCGAGGAATGGCAGGTTCATGGCGGGGGGTTCTACCACATCCAGAAATACATGGTGGCGCCTGCCGCCATGCCCGAGCATCTGACCTGGTTCAAATGGGAAAGCTATGCCACCTGGCTGTCGGGCGTGGCGCTGTTGGCCGTGCTCTACTGGGTCGGGGCCGAGCTTTATCTGATCGATTACACGGTGATGGCGCTCAGCGCGTGGCAGGCCATCGCCCTGTCTGCCTTGTCGCTGGTGGTGGGGTGGGTCGCCTATGATGTCTTGTGCAAATCGCGCCTTGGCGACAGCCCGACCGTGTTGATGGTGCTGTTGTTCGCGATCATCGTGGGGCTGGCTTGGGCCTATGCACAGGTGTTTTCCGGCCGGGCGGCGCTGTTGCACCTGGGCGCGCTGACGGCCACGATCATGACCGCCAACGTGGCCATGATCATCATTCCCAACCAGAAGATCGTGGTGGCCGACCTCAAGGCGGGCCGAACCCCCGACCCCAAGTACGGCAAGATCGCCAAGTTGCGCTCGACGCACAACAACTACCTGACCTTGCCGGTCATTTTCCTGATGCTGTCCAACCACTATCCCTTGGCCTTCGCCAGCGATTGGAACTGGTTGATTGCCAGCCTCGTGTTCCTGATGGGGGTCACGATCCGGCATTTCTTTAACGCGATGCACGCGCGCAAGGGCATGGCGTGGTGGACCTGGGGCGTAACGGCGGCGATTTTCGTCGTGATCGTCTGGCTGTCGGTTCTGCCGCTGATGCGCGACGACCCCGAGCCCCTGTCAACGGCTGCGCTCAGCCCGTATCAGGCGCGCTTTGTCGCCCATCCGTCCCATGACGCGGTGACCGATCTGGTGGCGAGCCACTGCGCGATGTGCCACGCGGCGCAGGTCTACATGCCCGGTCTGGCCGCCGCCCCCGGTGGCGTGCGGCTGGAAACCGGGGCGGATGTGGCGATCCATGCAAAAGACATCTACCTGCAGGCCGGCGTCACCCATGCCATGCCGCCGGGCAACTTTGCCTTTCTGACCGAGGCCGACCGCGCGCTGATCCGGCAATGGTATCGCGACGTGACCGCCGGGTCGCTGTAATTCCACGAAACCGGGCAGGGGGGACATGCCATGCCAGCACCGACCAATCGTTTGAAATCCGCCATGGCCGAGGGCCGGCTGCTGCGCGGTCTGTGGCTGTCGCTGGGTTCGGACACGGCGACCGACATCGCGGGGCGCGCCGGGTTCGATTGGTGCCTTGTCGATGGTGAACACGGGCCCTGGGACCCGACCGTGATCCGGCGCCAGCTGATGATCCTGGCGGGCACCGCCACCGCCGCGGTGGTGCGGGTGCCGGTCAATGCCGACTGGCTGTTGAAACAGGCGCTCGACATCGGGGCGCAATCGGTGATGGTGCCCATGGTCAATTCCGCCGCCGAAGCGCGGGCCGCGGTCGCGGCCTGTCGCTACCCGCCGCAAGGCGTGCGCGGCAATGGCGGGTCCACGACGCGCGCGGGCGGATACGGCGCCATTCCCGATTACGTGGCCAGTGCCAATGATCAGATCTGTGTCATCGTCCAGGCCGAAAGCCGGGCCGCCATGGCAGATCTGGCCAATATCGCCGCGGTGGACGGCGTGGATTGCGTGTTCATCGGCCCGGCCGATTTGGCGCTCGACATGGGGCTGGGCGG
>JBEAQJ010000123.1:0-6407 GCA_041163945.1 Pseudomonadota bacterium | reverse complement strand
CCGCAAACCGGGCAATCGGGCCGCCGGGCCAGCCGGATCTCGCGGCTCTCGGCGCGCAGCGCATCATGGATCAGCATCCGGCCCGCCAACCCCTCGCCCGCGCCGGTGATGCGCTTGATCGCCTCCATCGCCATCATCGCGCCAACCACGCCGGGCAAGGCGCCGACCACGCCGGTTTCGGCACAGGTGGCCGCCAGCCCCGGCGCGGGCGCTTGGGGAAAGATGCACGCCATGCACGGCGCCCCCCGCGCGGGATCATAGACCGTCACCTGCCCTTCCCAAGCCGAAATCGCCCCGGCCACGACAGGCTTGCCCGCGGCCACGGCAGCGCGGTTGATCATTGCACGGACCGCAAAGCTGTCGGTGCCATCCAGGATCAGATCATATTGGGCAAACAGATCGGCCGCGATATCGTCGGTCAGCATGCGGTTGTAGGGGCGGATGTCGACATGCGGGTTGATGGCGGCCATGGCGCGCTGCGCCGAAAACACCTTGGGCATGCCCTGGCGGTCATCGGTGTGGATCACCTGCCGCTGAAGGTTCGACAGGCTGACAACATCGGCATCGATCACGCCGATCCGCCCAACGCCCGCCGCAGCCAGGTAGAGCAACGCCGGCGCACCCAGCCCGCCGGCCCCCACGACCAGAACACGCGCCCCTTTCAGAGCGCGCTGGCCCTGCCCGCCGATCTCGCGCAGGGTGATGTGGCGGGCGTAGCGTTCCAGTTCCGCATCCGAAAACGGCCCTGCGGGCGATACGGGCGGGGCAGCGGCGGCATCACGCGCCGCGCGGTCGGCGGCACGCATGCGCAATCGGCCCAGCCCTTGGCGATAGATCAGCACCAGCGCCACCAGGCCGCCCAGAAACAGCCATTCGCCCAACGACCCACCACTGGCTTGCCGCAACGGGTGATCTATGGGCAGCCCGATCTGCACCGCGAGCACCGCCAGATACAAGACCCCCAGCATCACCCATCGGGCGCGGTGGGGCGCCCCCATCCAATGCCCCAGCGCCCAAAGCGCTGCGGCCAATCCCAAGACAAATCCCATCACCCCACCCCGGTCGAGCCAAAACCACCCGATCCCCGCGCCGTCACATCCAGCCCCGCGACCGCCAGGAAACGCGCGGTCACCACAGGGGCAATCACCGCCTGCGCGATCCGCGCACCATGATCGATGCGAAAAGGATCTTGCCCGAAATTGACCAAGATCACCCCCAGGGGCCCGCGATAGTCACTGTCGATCGTGCCGGGGCTGTTGGGCAAACCCACGCCATGCTTCAGCGCCAGCCCGGACCGCGGGCGGATCTGCATCTCGTATCCCGCGGGGATCGCCACCCGCAGCCCGGTTGGCACCAAGACGCGCGCACCCGGCATCAACAAAAGCCCCGCCGCACGATCGGCCGGGGCCAGATTGGCGCGCAGATCCGCCCCCGCCGCCCCCGCCGTGGCGTATTCGGGCAATCCGACCTCGGGATCGGCCCAATCCTCGCGCGTGACCTCGACCACGACAGTCATGGCGCCCCCTTCATCTGTCCGAACATGCCCAGGCACGCCATCGGGCTCAGCCCAGCGCCTGGGCGATGCGCAGGGCCAGCCGCCGGGCCACCTCGGCCTTGGTCAGGCGCGGCCAGCTTTCCGCGCCGGCCTCGGTGATCAGGGTAATGGCGTTCTCGCCCCCCCCCATGATCCCGGTGGCGGGCGACACATCGTTGGCCACGATCCAGTCACATCCCTTGCGCGCACGCTTGGCCGTGGCATGGGCCACCAGGTCCTCGGTCTCGGCGGCAAAGCCCACCACCAGCCGCGGCCGGCCTGCCCCCATGTGCGCCACGCCGGCCAGAATGTCGGGGTTTTCCGCGAAAGCCAGCGCCGGGGGGGCGCCGCCGTCTTTTTTCTTCATCTTCTGCGCGGCCGCATTGGCGACCCGCCAATCGGCCACGGCGGCGGCAAACACCGCTGCATCGGCCGGCAAGGCCGCAGCGACGGCATCGGCCATCTGCTGCGCGGTTTCAACGGCCAGCACCGTCACCCCCTGGGGCGGCGGCACGCTGGCCGGCCCGGTGACGAAACTGACCCGCGCGCCCAGATCGCGCAGCGCTGCGGCCAGCGCCGCACCCTGCGCGCCCGAGGATCGGTTGGCAATGTAGCGCACCGGGTCGATCGGTTCATGCGTCGGGCCCGAGGTGACCAGAACATGCCGCCCCTTCAGCGGCCCGCCCCCCAGCGCCGCGTCGATCGCTTCGAGGATGTCGGGCACCTCGGCCATGCGACCGGGGCCGAATTCGCCGCAGGCCATCGGCCCTTCGGCCGGACCGACCACGCGAACCCCATCGCCGATCAGCTGCGCAAGATTGCGCTGCGTGGCCGGGTGATCCCACATCCGCAGGTTCATCGCGGGCGCGATCAGCACGGGCTTGTCCGTCGCCAGCAGCAGCGTCGTGGCCAGATCCCCGGCCAGCCCCGCGGCCATCTTGGCCATCAGATCGGCCGTGGCCGGGGCCACAACGATCAGATCCGCCGAACGGCTCAGCTCGATATGGCCCATTTCGGCCTCATCGGTCAGATCGAAAAGATCACGATAGACCTTTTGCGCCGCCAAAGCCGATACCGACAGCGGCGTCACGAATTCCTCGCCCGCACGCGTCAGCACCGGCGTCACCTGCGCGCCGTGTTCGCGCAGCCGCCGGATCAGCTCCAGCGCCTTGTAGGCCGCGATGCCGCCCCCGATGATCAGAAGAATCCGCTTGTCCGCCAGCATGATGCGCCGCCTTTTGTGACCGCGCCAAAGGTTAGGGGCCTGCCCGGTCAAGGGCAATGCCAATCTCGGCCCGGGGCGCGCGGCTCAGCGAAAGGCGGCGCAGGGATCGGGGCGGTCGACCGGATCCGACAAGGCCCAAAGATCAAAGGGCACATCGCCCGCGGGCGGGGCTTCGAACTGGCCCAAGGCGAACACCATTGCGTCCGGCGCCGCGATCCGCAGCAGCGCCGGCACACCCCAGTCGCGGCGGGCATGGCCATTGCCGGTGATCACCGCCACCGGGCCGCCATGGGCACGCCAGGCCGCCAGCGCGGCCGCTGCCAAGGCTGCATCGCGCAGGCGCTGCGCCTCGACAAAAGCGGGCAGGATCGTTTCGGGCAATGCATCGCAATGCGCGGCTTGTTGTTCGGCCTCACGGGCGGTCTGCGCGTCGTCGGGCAAGGCGACATCCAGCCCAAACTGCGCGGCCCCCGGCCCAAAGGCGGCGGCCGCACCTTGGCCAAAGGCGGCACGTACCGCGTCACGATCCAGATGCGCGCCATAGATCGGCACATCGGCACCCAAAGCGAACAGCGGGGCATAAAGGGCAAAATCGGGCCAGCCGGAATTGGACCAATCCAGAACCTGCCCCAAGGCGGCCGGATCGCGGGCCAGATCGGGGGTGATGCGCGCGGCATCCTCGGCCGAGATCATTTCGAACACCAGGGCCGATGGCGCCAACTGGCCCAAGACATCGGCTTGACGCCTGTGGTGACCGGGATTGTCATGCACCTCACCCAGGATCACGATGTGGGCCCGCTGGGCGGCACCAACGATCTGGGTCAGCCCCGCGCCCTGCGCCCAGGCCGACGATGCGCAGACGCAAAACCACAGCAAAAGCGCCCGCACCACAAGCGCGGCCGGGCGCCCCAAGCGGGGATCAACGCAGGAAGGCAATCGTCTGTGTCGGGGCGGACCCGGGCACGCCCGATTGGCCACCGGGTGCGGCGATGGTGATCGACAAGATGAACAGCCCCGCCAGAAGCGCCAGCGGCGCATGAAGGATTATGCGGCGAAAAATGACCGGACCTCCTTCGATTGCGCTTCGAGCGTCTTGCGCATCTTGGCAAAGGCAGCCGCTTCCAGCTGGCGCACGCGTTCCTTGCTCAGGCCCAGCTCTTCGCCAAGGCTTTCCAGCGTACGGGGTTCTTCGCGCAGCTTGCGTTCGCGCACGATGAAACGCTCGCGTTCGTTCAAGGCCTGCATCGCGGCGATCAGCCAATTGCGCAATTGCTGCGTGTCATGGGTGGTCTCGACGATCTCGGCGGCCTGCGCGCTGTCGTCTTCCAGCGCCTCGATCCATTCGCGCCCGTCCTCGTCAACCGACTGGGTGGCGTTCAGCGAGTAGTCGGACCCGGCCAGACGGCCCTCCATCATCTCGACATCATGAAGGGGCACGCCCACTTCGGTGGCGATCATCTGGCGCAGCTGATGCTTGTCAAGGCTTTGGCCCGCGGCCTGTGCCTCACGCTCCAGGCGGGCCTGCACGCGGCGCATGTTGAAAAACAGCGATTTCTGCGACGATGTCGAACCGGTGCGCACCATGGACCAGTTGCGCATGACATAATCCTGGATCGACGCCTTGATCCACCACACGGCATAGGTCGAAAACCGCACGCCGCGATCTGGGTCGAACTTGTCGGCGGCCTTCATCAGGCCCAGGCCCGCCTCTTGGATCAGATCGTTCATCGGGGCGCCGTAGCGCTTGAACTTGGCCGCCATCGAAATGGCCAAGCGCATGTAGGCGGTGACCAGGCGGTGCAGCGCCTCTTCGTCGCGCTGATCGCGCCATGCATAGGCCAGCCGCAATTCCGTTTCCGCATCCAGCAGTTCGGCGCGCATGGCGCGACGGCTCAGGTTCTGATCTCCACCCATGTCCAGTGCCATCTGGGACCCCCCCGGTTCCTGTTGATCACGCATCGGCAAGTCACGTTCTGTTAAGGTCTACGCAGCCCGCAGCCGGTTGGTTCACTTTTGGCAGTGGAAATTTTGCAGCCTGGCACCCGGAACGGCGGCCTGCGCCCATCACGTTTTCGCGACCCGGCCCGGCTGGGCCGGGCAGGGTATTTACGGTTCGGTAACGCTTGCGGCGTAAACGTTAACCATGTTTGACGCCCCGCGCCCCGAAAGCCTTGCCCGCATCCAGACCGTCGCCTTCGAGGGGCTCGAGGCGCGCCCGGTCGAGGTGCAATGCGCCGTCACGCCCGGCATTCCGGCCTTCACGGTGGTGGGCTTGCCCGACAAAGCGGTATCGGAGGCACGCGAAAGGGTGCGCACCGCGCTGTCGTCGATGGCGATCGCGCTGCCGTCCAAGCGCATCACGGTGAACCTGTCGCCGGCCGATCTGCCCAAGGAAGGATCGCATTTCGACCTGCCCATCGCGCTGGCCCTGCTGGCGGCGCTGGGCATCATTCCGCGTGACCGGGTGGATGCGGCCATGGCGCTGGGGGAATTGTCGCTGGACGGGGCATTGGTGGCCGTGATCGGCGCCCTGCCGACCGCGTTGGCCGCCGGCGCAGAGGGGCGCGTTCTATATTGCCCGGCCGCATGCGGCGCCGAAGCCGCATGGGTCGGCGCCACCCCGGTCTTTGCCGCCCGCACCCTGTCCGAGCTGATCGCCCATCTGACCGAGCGCGCGCCCTTGGATCCCGCCCGCCCCGGCGAAGTGCGGACGCAACCGGCGATGAAATGCCTGTCCGAGGTGCGGGGACAGGAACGGGCCAAGCGCGCGCTGGAAATCGCGGCCGCTGGGCGGCACCATGTGCTGATGGTCGGTGCGCCGGGGTCCGGCAAATCCATGCTGGCCGCGCGCCTGCCGGGGCTTTTGCCGCCGCTCTCGGCCCCCGAAGCGCTGGAAACATCGATGATCCATTCGCTCGCCGGGTTGCTGAGCGATGGCGGCATATCCCGCGCGCGCCCCTACCGCGCGCCGCATCACACGGCATCCATGGCCGCCATCGTGGGGGGCGGGCGCGGCGCGAAACCCGGCGAGATCAGCCTGGCGCACAACGGGGTGCTGTTTCTGGACGAATTCCCGGAATATCCCCGCGCCGTGCTGGAAACGCTGCGCCAGCCGATCGAAACGGGCGATGTCATCGTGGCGCGGGCCAATGCCCATGTGTCCTATCCCTGCCGCTTCTTGCTGATTGCGGCGGCCAATCCCTGCCGCTGCGGTCAGCTTTACGATGCAGCGCAGGCCTGCGGCCGGGCGCCGCTGTGCGGCAGCGACTACATGGGCCGCATTTCCGGCCCCTTGATGGACCGTTTCGATCTGCGTCTCGAGGTGCCGCCGGTGGCCTATGCCGACCTGGACCGGCCCGCCACGGGCGAAAAAAGCATCGATATCGCCAAGCGGGTGGCGGCTGCCCGCCAACGGCAGGCCGACCGTTTTGCCGAACTTGGGGTTGCGGCCCGCGTCAATGCCGACGCCGAGGGCGCGCTGCTTGATGCGATCGCCACGCCCGATGCCGATGGAAAGGCTTTCCTCGGCCGGGCCGCCGACCGGCTCAAGCTGACCGCCCGCGGCTATCACCGCATCTTGCGGCTGGCACGCACCATCGCCGACCTGGAAGGCGACGCCACGATCGGACAAGCCCACATTGCCGAAGC
>JBEAQJ010000122.1:0-3630 GCA_041163945.1 Pseudomonadota bacterium | reverse complement strand
CAATCAACCCCTTTGGCTGGCCATAGCCCATGACATCGCCGCGCCCGCCCCGCAGGTGCCTTGCCGACAGCCGGGCCCATTGCGCCATGGGGAAAGCATCGAGCGCAGGCAGGGCGGTGACGAAGGCGCGCGGCTTGTGTGGCAGCCAGGCGCGCCTGGCATAGGTCTGTTGCGCATGGCTGATGACATAGGACAGTCTTGGTTGCTTGCCGCCAGAGCCGGCGCCCTGCCCGTGCGGCGATCCCAGATTCTGGTTCTCTAGCGTGTCGCTGACATATGTCCCGGCGCCAATGCGCGAGACCAGCATGCCCTCAGCCACCAGCCGGTCGATGGCGTCGATCACCGTCGTGCGCGACACGCCCACCTCCTTTGCCAGCGTCCGCGTCGCGGGCAGGCGTTCACCGGCGCGCAACGCCCCGGACAGGATCATGTCGCGCAGCGCCATGTAAAGCTGAACGCTGACGCCGCGCCTGAGCGTCCGGTCCAGCCGGATCGACGACAACAAGGCTCCTGCGGCATGTTTCACGGCGAGGCCTTTCTAATTGGTCTGGCAAAAATGTCGAAATGGATATACTTGGCAACCCGATTTTTCACCAGCCTTTCCACAAGAACCGCCCGTTCTGGTCGGCCACATCCCGGTTAGGTCCATGAAGCTCGTAAAACTCGAAACCTTTTCCAACGAATTCGTCTGCTTCGTCCGCGCCACGGCCGAGGACGGCGCGCAGGGCTGGGGACAGGTCGCACCTTACTACGCCGACATCACCGCGCAGGTGCTGCACCGGCAGGTCGCGCCCTATGCGCTTGGGATGGACTGCAGCGATATCGACGCCATGCTCGACATCGTGCGCGACCGCGAGCACAAATTTCCCGGCTCCTATTTGCGCCGAGCAATGGGCGGGGTGGACACCGCGCTGTGGGACCTACGCGGGCGGCGCGAGGGCAAGCCGGTCTGCGAGTTGATCGGCGGCACGCCGGGTACAGTGCGCGCCTATGGTTCGTCGATGAAACGAGACATCACGCCCGTGGACGAGGCCGCGCGACTGACCCGGCTGCGCGACGAACAGGGGTTCGACGCCTTCAAGTTCCGCATCGGCGCCGAAGTGGGGCGCGACCGGGACGAATGGCCGGGCCGTACCGAAGAGATCGTGCCGACCATGCGCCGCGCCATGGGCAACGATGTGACGCTGCTGGTGGATGCCAATTCCTGTTACTCGCCCGCCCGCGCCATCGAGGTGGGACGGATGTTGGAACAGCACGGTATCTCGCATTTCGAGGAACCCTGTCCCTACTGGGAGTTTGAGCAGACTCGCGAGGTGACCGAAGCGCTCGACATCGACGTCACCGGCGGCGAGCAGGATTGCATGATCGAGCGCTGGCAAACCATGATCGCCCACCGCGTGGTCGATGTGCTCCAGCCCGATATCTGTTATCTGGGCGGCCTGTCGCGAACCCTGCGCGTGGCCCGCATGGCCGAGGCCTCCAGGTTACCGATCACCCCACACGCGGCCAACCTGTCGATGGTGACGCTGTTCACAATGCACCTTTTGCGCGCGATCCCCAATGCCGGGAAATACCTGGAATTCTCGATCGAGGGGTTTGATTACTACCCTTGGCAGCAGGACCTCTTCACTTCCGATCCCTACCGGATTGAGGGCGGGCAGGCCACTGTCACAGATACCCCAGGTTGGGGCGTCGATATCAACCCGGACTGGCTGGCGCGGTCTGATTATCGGGTGACGGCAACGGAATGAGGCTACCTGAATGAGGCGCATGGCTCTTGGTCTCGGTGTTGCAAAGGCGTTGGCGGAACGCGCCTTGAGCACCGAACCCTGTTCGCCGCCCGAATTTGCTGCAGGTACGCGCCCAGCCGGTCCAGCTTGACGCTCCCGGACTCAAACAGCCGCGTTCAGGCGGTGTTGGATGGCCAGGGGATCGGCCTTTGGGATGATCTGGTTGCGCCTGAGGTGGACGCCGGAACGCTGGTGCCGCTTACCGACACCAAACCCGAGGGCGCGGGTTACCACGTCGTGTTTCCGGGCGAAGCGCTGTCACCTGGTGCGCGTTCGATGCTGGCTTGACTCAAAGAACAGGCCGGTACCTGACAGATTACTCCCGTGCAAGCCGCAGCAATGCGTCGACCGCCGTCGCGCCCCCCTCGCTGTCAAGGATGATCGGATTCACGTCGAGCTCGACCAGACTGCTTCTGTGCTGTTCCGCAAATGCCGCGATTGCCTGGATCTGCGCCACAAGCACGTTTCGCTCTGTATCGGATAGCCCGAGCTTGCCGCTGATCTTCAGGCCGACAAGCGCGTCCTCGATTTGCGTGTGACCCACCGGGAGTAGCAGCGTGGCATAATCCTTCAGCTCTTCAACCGCCGTCCCGCCGCGACCAATGACCAAGGCATGCCCCAATCCCGGCTTGTAGCTGACCCCGACGATGAATTCGGCGCGCGGCGACGCCACCATGCGTTCGATCAGAAAGCGGTCGGTGGGCAAGGCCGGATCGTAGGCCCTGACAGACATCCTGATTGCCCTAATCGCCTCTTCCAGCGCGGGTTTGTTTCCCACGTTCAGATGCACCGCGGCTTTGTCAGAAGAACTTTTCTTGAGACAGGGCAGGGGCGGACTAGCGTCTTTTGATGACCAAACGCTCTCCCTTCAAATACTTCAAAACCAGTCCAGAGATCATTCGTCTGGCCGTGATGCTTTATGTCCGGTTCCCGCTTTCGCTTCGGAATGTCGAAGATCTACTCCACGAACGCGGTATCGAGATTAGTCACGAGACGGTCCGGTTTTGGTGGCAGCGTTTTGGGCCGATGTTTGCGTCAGAGATCAGAAAGCGCCGGATTGCTGGCTTGAAGTCCAGCCGCTGGCAGTGGCACTTGGATGAGGTCTTCGTGAAGGTGAACGGAGAGCGGCACTATCTCTGGCGGGCCGTTGATCATGAAGGCGAGGTTCTGGAAAGTTTTGTTACCAAGGCACGTGATAAGACAGCGGCGTTGAAATTCCTAAGAAAAGCAATGCGTAAGCATGGCCGTCCAGAGGTCGTCGTTACGGACAGGCTCAGATCATATGGCGCGGCGCTTAAAGAAATCGGCGCAATGGCGCGCCAGGAGACCGGGCGCTGGCTCAACAATCGAGCAGAAAACTCACATCTGCCATTCCGGCGACGAGAACGGGCGATGCAGCGTTTCAAGCGGCTGCGAAGTTTGCAGATGTTTGTTTCCGTCCATGCCTCAGTCACCAATCACTTCAACCTGGAGCGCAGTCTAACTTCCCGATCAAATTTCAAGCTGAACCGAGCCGCTGCTCTCGCCGAGTGGCGTCAGCTCCTTGCAGGCTAGGTCTCGGATTCAGGGCAAACCTGAGATTTGTTCGCATTGTTCTGACACCACCCGAGCGCGAGGTTACCGCCGAGCGCATTCGTGACAAGGTGAAGGCCTCGCGCATGAAAGGCATGTGGATGGGCGGACCCGTGCCCTTCGGCTATGATGTGCGTGACCGAAAACTGGTGGTGAACCCAGATGAGGCCGCAAAGGTCCGTATGGTGTTCGAGCGTTTCGTCGAGGTCGGATCGGCCACGGTGCTGGCGCGGGACCTTCGCCGCGATGGCTTTCGCAACAAGCAAGG
>JBEAQJ010000121.1:0-8024 GCA_041163945.1 Pseudomonadota bacterium | reverse complement strand
CCGGCGTGCGTGAAAGCGTACCGTGGGTTCGAATCCCACCTCCTCCGCCACACGCAGATCGCAAACCCGAGATGGGGCCCTAGTGCAGCCCTTTTTTTGGGGGGGGGTCAGAGAGGCCATCCGACCTTCGGAGATTGGGATTTCGACGGAAATCGGTCTCTGAACGTCCCGTGACCCTTTCCATCCGCCCTTCATAGAAATCGAGACGGACTCGAAAAGCGACGCAATTTCGATATGCTGCTGACATTCAACTGCGCCACAGTTGAGGCGGGTTCGCCTGCTCTCGGTGCGAACACAAACCCTTGAAGGCGGCCTAGGTGTACGTCGTAGGTCGCATAAAAGCGGTGGTTCGGCGAAAACGGCTCGCGACGTCAAACTGGGTCAAAAGTGACCTGCCCTATACAGAGCGAGGACCTTCTTTAATTTCTCGCGTAACCCTGGGCTGCACAAAGAAGGCTTCAAGCTTCCGCCGCTGCAGGCCTGTCACATCGAAATTGTCTGTCCCCAGCCAAGCTTCATAGGCCGGCCGAAGTATCGCCCAGTCCTTGTCGAGCATGGCAAACCAAGCTGTGTCGCGGTTCTTGCCCTTCACTATGAGATGTTGGTGAAACACCCCTTCGTGTCGGAAGCCGAAGCGCAGTGCGGCCCGCTTAGATGGCAGGTTCTGATCGTCGCACTTCCATTCGAAGCGACGATAGCCGAGGTCGTCGAAGATGTGTCGTGCAAAAAGGAAAAACGCCTCGGTCGCCGCCGGTTTCTGCGACACGAGGGGACCCCAGTAAATGTGACCGATCTCGGCCACACCGTTTGCTGTGTCCACCCGCATGAAGGCCTGTCGGCCTGCAATCTTTCCAGTCGCCTTGTCGATGACGGCAAAGAATATCGGGTCCGCGCCGGCAGCCACGTCTTTTACCCAGGTTCGAAACGCATCGCGGTCGGTCGGCATGACGTTCGGCAGCCAGCGAAACCGTTCGGCCCCGTCCGGCTGTGCTGATGCATCGAACAGGCCATCGGAGTGGCGCTTGTGGTCAAGTTTTTCCAGCCGGACAAAACGCCCGTCCATCGGCTCGGTTCGGGGTTTGGGGCGCGCTGTCCAGTGTGACAGGTCTTCGGCCAATTCGGGTTCCTTTTGGCATTTCCGTTTTTGATCCGTCTGCCCTCAGGCGTCGGGACGATCGACGGTTTTCGCGTTGTGCATTGGCAGAGCCGGACACGGACAAACTGTTTGCCGTTCACGTCTTGCAGGTCAAACCCAATCGGGCTGTTGGACAAATTTGATGTCGATATTCAAATCATTTCGGGTCAGGCGAAGGGCAAGGCTGAAACTTCGCCGCTGCGCAGTGCGCCGTCTGCGCTATGCACAGTGACCGCTTGGCCGGGATCCCAGTATGCGCGGTCAATCAGCGATAGCCCGACATTGCGTTTGAGACGCGGTGACCAAATGGCACTTGTGACTTGTCCGACTTGTTTGTCATCGACGCGCACGGGCCAAGGCGCGGCGCATGTGGGGCAGGGGCCACCGTCAAACAACACCCCGCGTATCTGGCGACCCAGCCCTGCGGCGGCTGCGCGTTGCAGGGCTTCACGACCCAAGTAGTCGATGCTGCCGTCGAGGCTACAGAACTTCTGAAGGCCGATTTCCAAGGGCGTGTTTTCGCGGGTCATCTCGTTGCCGTAGGAAAACAATCCGCCCTCAATCCTTTCGATCAGGTTTGGACAGCCCGGCGCAATGTTATGAACCAGCCCGGCGTCCCAGATCATGTCCCACAGTGCAGCGCCCAGATGCCCCCCCTGCAGGTAGATTTCAAAACCACCCTGTCGCGAATAGCCCGAGCGCGCGATCAGCTGGCGGGTGCCTGCAAAATCGATCCAGCCGAATTTGAAGAACCCTATGTCGCGCACATGTGCGCCGAACAAATCAGCGAGCAGATCCTCGGCCTTAGGCCCCTGTATGGCAAGCGGCGAAACATCGGGTTCATCGATGCTGACCTCAAACCCGCGCCCGAGGGCCAGGCCCTTGGCAAAAAGCAACAGGTCGGAATCAGCGATTGAAAGCCAAAACTGGTCTTCGGCCAGCTTCAGCAATACCGGGTCGTTGATCAGACCTCCGGTTTCATCGGTTATGGGCAGATAGAGGCAATCGCCCACCTTCGCGCGCGCGATGTTACGCGGGGTCATCCATTGCACCAACCGCGCGGCATCTGGTCCCTGTATCTGTACCTGCCTTTGGCACGCGACATCCCAGATCTGCACATGTTCGCGCAGGTGCCAATAATCCTCTTCCACGGATCGGCGATAGGCCTTGGGCAACAGCATATGGTTGACGACAGAGAACCCCGTCACGCCCGCTTTTTCGGCCGAGGCCGTATAGGGCGTGCGTCGCAGGCGGCGCGAGAAGTTTAATCCTTCAGCCATTTTCAGTCGAGCTCCAGAGCGCATAGCCATGCGGCGACAGGATCAAAGGCATGTGGTAGCGGCCCGCGCGGTCCGGCATCGCAAAGCGCAGGATGATTTCATCCATAAGGCGTGCCCCGTGCGACTGGCTTACGCGGGCTTCCCAATAAGGACCGGTGTGGAACACCAATTCAAAGCGCGCGGTGGGGTCAGGATCGGTGATCTCTTGCACAAGCCGTCCAGAGCTGTCGGTTGCGGTCTCGAACAAGGTTGCGCCGCTGCTAAGGTTGATCAAACGAACGGCAATCCCGCCTGCGTGGCTGCCGTCGACGCTATTGAGCACATGCGAGGATAGGATCGCTGTCATTCGATCGATGCCTTTTCGCGCTTGTCCGATGTCGCGGCGACGATGGGGCTGATCACACCCCGGCATTTAACGTTCAGACAGGCGGTTTTGCCGCTGGCTATGGCCCGTTCCAGCGCGCCGGGCAGGTCTTCGCGCCGTGTGACCAATTCACCATATCCGCCGAGGCCTTGGAACATTGCGTGGAAGGGGATATCGCGAAAGTCGGTCGCAAAGTGTCGCCCATTTGCGAACAGGCGCTCTTGTTGCTGGCTGATGCAATCCAGCCCGCCATTGTTGTCCACGACAACGACGATTGGGATGTTTTCCTGAAAGCACGCCTCGATCGACAGGCCACCTGACAAGAAGGCACCGTCGCCTGTGACCAATACACAGGTCCGGTCGCGATGCAGCGACTTGGCGGTCAGTGCAAACGACACGCCGACCCCCAGCAGACTGTAGTTGCCCGGGTGCAGCACACCGCCAAGTACGCGCCCGCGCGCCGCTGCGATATTGGTCGCAATCTCGTTCCAAAAATGGGTGTTGCCACCGTCAAAGACCAGCCAGTCGCCATCCTTCATCCCGGCCTGTACGTCCAGCGCCAGTTGCAGCGGGTGCATCAGGCGGCCTTCGGCGGCATCGGCGGCAGTTTCGGCTGCAATATGGTCGGTCCAGTGACGCACCCATTCCGCGCGGCGGGTCTTTTGCAGTTCCAGCCAGCCGTCCCACCGGGTCTCGAGCGCTGCGAGCGCGGTGAGAAAGGCACCCGGATCGGATAGCAACTGCACATCGGCACCGAAATTATAGTCCAGTTCCTCGTGGCTGCCGTTCACACAGACAAGCTTTGTGTCCGCGCCGATGAACGGCGGGTTCCCGAAGTTCATCTGGTTGTCCAAACGGCAACCGACCATGATCACCACGTCGGCTTCTTGGATTGCCGGCTTGGACGGGTGATACTGGTGGAAATCGGCCAAACCCATGAAGGCCTCGCAGTCTTCGCCCAGCATCTTGGTGTGATAGGGCACATTGAAGATCGGAATGCGCAGGCGGGTTCCCGCATGGGCCAACGCGTCTTCACCGCCCGACCACCAGACACCGTGACCGCCAATCAGCACGGGTCGTTCGGCGCTGCGTACCAACGCAAACACCTCCTCCAGCCGCGCCGGATCCGGCCATGCGCGCGGTACGGGTCGGGCACCCCGATCGAAGGGCCGTTCCGCGCGCCCGGCATCCTCGGGAAAAGACGAGAACATGATATCCACCGGCAAGGACAGATGCACCGGGCCGGGGTAGCCCGTCGTGGCCGCACGCCAGGCGCGGTCAACGAATTCGCCGATCCGAGTGCCGTCGGTGATTTGTACCGAGTACTTGGTCAGGGGTGCGGCGATGGCAACATCGTCGATTTCCTTGAAGCCGCCGGCGCCTTTCCGCTTGAGCGTCGAGGATCCGGTGACGAAAATGACAGGCGCGCGTTCGCCCCAGGCTTCGAGCATGGCGGGTATGGCGTTGGCAAAACCTTCGGGCCCGACAAGGCAGACCGCAGGTTTGCGGGTCACCCGTGTGTGCCCGTCCGCCAAATGCCCCGCGACCTGTTCATGCGGGCAATTGATGACCGGCATCTGGCATTCCATGAAGCCCTCGAGCGCGGGATTGCAAAAGCCCCCCGCAAGGGTGAACACATGTTCGACCCCCTTTTCCTTTAGGGCGCGTGCCAGCAACGCGCCTCCGCGCAGGGATCGGGTCTGTGTCATTTTCTTGCGGGCTCCTGCAAGGGGCGAAGGGCCGTCGCCAGTTTGAGCGGTTCCAACGATGTGTCACCGGATGTATCGGGCCGCCCGGCGCCGAATAGGGTTCGTGCATCAAGATCTTCGATCCGAGACGTCCCGATCTGGGCCATGGCAAGGTCGATGTCGGCGGCAAAGCATTGCAGCAAGGATTGCAAGCCAGCCCCGCCAGCGGCTGCCAGCGCATAAAGGACCGGGCGACCGATCATCACGAAATCCGCACCGAGCGCCAGCGCCTTGATGACATCCTCGCCATTGCGCACGCCGCTGTCGAACAACAAGGGATAGCTGGGCCCCAACGCGCGCCGGATGATCGGCAGCAGGTCTATTGCCGCGGGCGCGCTGTCCAATTGGCGGCCGCCATGGTTCGAGACGTAGATCGCGTCCACCCCAAGGCTGCGGACCCGGGTTGCATCATCGGCAGATGTGATGCCCTTGACGATCAATTTGCCGCGCCAGCGGTCCCGCAAGGATTGCAGGAAATGCCAATCGGCCCCGGCGCGGCTGGCTTTGCGGTCAAAGCTTTTGCCGGAAGATGCGAAATTCTGCGGTGCGGGTATGCCGTGCAAGAGTGTCGAGAGCGTCCAGCGCGGATGTTGCGCGAAATCCCAAAGTGCCTGCGCGCTAAGGTGGAAGGGCAACCCAAAGCCGTTGCGCTGATCCCTGATCCGGCGTGCGACCTCTGGCACATCGACCGTGAGGATCAGGGTTTCGTAGCCCGCGGCGCGGGCGCGTTCCACAGCCTGAAGCGAAACTTCCGTCGATTGCCCGAAATACAGCTGAAACCATGCAAGCCCATCGCTCCAGCGCTGCATGTCGACCAGGCCGCTGGACCCGGCAGAAGACAGGCAAACCGGTATGCGCCAGTTGACAGCGGCCTGTGCGATCTGGGCGTCAGCCTGGGGATGCGCCAGGTTGCACATACCCATCGGCGCAATCCCGAATGGCAAGCCATAGTCGCGTTCCAAGAACCGTGTTGTGCTCGCGCGTGACCCGATGTCGGCCATGGCGCGTGGCTGCAGCAAGATGTCGTCGAACCGCGCCTGGTTGCGGCGCGTGGCCATTTCGCGACCGGCAGCGCCCTCGATGAAGTCAAAGATCATCCGCGGCAGTCGCGTTCGCGCCGCAATACGGGCGTCTTCGGTCGAAAATATTCTTGGCCGTTGCGCCATCCGGCTATGATCCGTCGAGAACACCCGCTGTGAGTGCCAGCCTAGCTGTGGGCTGCCGCAGGCGACCAATCGAAAATGATCCGGGTTCCATTTGCCGATCCTATGGCAGATCGGGCACCCGCCCGCTGGTTTGGTCAGCGCTGACGCCGGAGCGCCTCGACATAAGCGACCCGGGCTGACAATTGCGCAGCCAGAAGATCGGCAAAAGCCAGCGCTTGCCGCGATAGTTGTTCGCGGCCAGCAGCTACGATCGACACGAAATAGGTCAGATTTTGTAGAAGCGGGCGAAAGACCACGCCCCCCATTCGGGTGGCCTGTTCGGCGGAAAATGGATCGACAATCGCCAATGCGCCCGTCTCGCGCACCAGGGCGCTGGCCAGCGGCATGTTCGCAGCAGACAGCCGCGAGCGCGCTTGCAGCCTGTGCGACAAGTCGGGGTCCATCGACATCATCGTGTCGGGATAGGTGCCGCCGAATGTCACGAAGGTTTCGGTTGCGACCAACTCTTCAAGGTCGACCATGCCACCCTTGTCGGCCAGGGGGTGATCCTCGGGCAAGAGACAGACATAAGGGGCGGAGGTTCGAAACAGCGTCTCGACACCGTCATGGGTGGCTTCGCGACCTACGATGCCAAGATCAACCTGATGCAACTGCACCGCATCCAGAATGGCCGGGGTATTGCGCGAATTGATCGTGAAACGGATGTCGGGGTTTTCGCGGTAGACACGTCCGATGGCTGCCGGCAATTCGATGGGGGCCAGCGACTGGATGGTTGAGATCGAGATCGTGCCGCCCTGGGTGGTACGAATTGATCGCGCCAAATCCTCCAGCCGAGAGACACCAACGAACATTCCCTCGACGCCTTTGTAGAATTGCTGGCCCTCAACCGTTGGCGTCAGCCCGCGTCCGACCCGGGCAAAGAGGGCAAAGCCCGTCGCGCGTTCAAGTTCGGCGATCAACCTGCTGACGCTGGGCTGCGAGATATGCATCATCTTGGCGGCTTCGGTCACGGATCCGGCCCGAATGGTTGCGCGGAACGCCTCGAGTTGTCGCAAGTTCATCGCCATTTCTTTCGAAATCCTGATGCATGAACGGTAATCATTCGGAAAATCTTTGTATAGAGCGAAGCGTTTCATCCGCTCCCGCTATGGGTTGATCTGCAAATTCGATTGGCTGCGGGGTCGATCAGTTCCTAGGCTTTCCCGCAAGCGAAAGGGTGGTCATGACAAGCTTCGAATTGCCAAGGTTCACTTGGATCGACGCCGAGTTGTCGATGTTGGAGGATGCCTGTCGCCAGTTCTACCAGCGTGAATGCATCCCCCATTATGATGAATGGGAGGCGCAGGGCGCGGTCAGCCGCGATCTTTGGCTGAAAGCGGGTGCCATGGGTTTGCTCGGCGCAGAGGTGCCCGAGGCCTATGGCGGGTTGGGCGGGTCTTTTGCCCATGACGCCATCATCGCCTATCAGGGCAATCTGGCCGGCATCGACGGTTGGGGGGGCGGGCTGCACAATGCCATCGTGATCCCCTATCTGATCCACTACGGCTCCGAGGAGCAAAAACACAAGATTTTGCCCCGCATGATTTCGGGTGAGCTGATTGGCGCGATCGCCATGACCGAACCGGGCGCCGGGTCCGATCTGCAAGCGATCAAGACGACGGCGGTCAAGGATGGCAATCACTACAATATCTCGGGATCGAAGACCTTCATCACCAATGGCGGCTTGGCAAATCTGATCATCGTTGCCGCCAAGACCGATCCGAAAGCGGGCGGGCGGGGGATTTCGTTGTTCCTGGTCGAAACCGATGGGCTGGCGGGGTTTCGCAGGGGGCGCAACCTCGACAAGCTGGGGATGAAATCAAACGACACCTCCGAGCTTTTCTTTGACGGGATGCGGGTGCCTGCTTCGGCCTTGCTCGGCCCCGAGGAGGGGCAGGGCTTTGCGCAGATGATGCAGCAATTGCCGCAAGAGCGCTTGTTGATCGGGGTCTATGCGGTGGGCCGGATCGAACGTGCGCTGCGCGTCACGCTGGACTACGTCAAACAACGTGCAGCCTTCGGTCAGAAAATAGCCGAGTTTCAGAACACCCAATTTGTTCTGGCCGAATGCGTTACCGAGGCAACCATTGCAAAGACATTTCTCGATGCCTGCATTGCCGCGCATCTCAAGGGCGAACTGACAACCGAGAGAGCCGCCATGGCAAAGTACTGGCTTACCGATCTGCAAGCGAAAATAATCGATCGCTGTCTACAGCTTTTCGGAGGTTATGGCGTGATGGCGGAATATCCGCTGGAACGCATGTATCGCGACAACCGGATCGAGCGCATCTA
>JBEAQJ010000120.1:0-5669 GCA_041163945.1 Pseudomonadota bacterium | reverse complement strand
GAAGTTCGCCATCGGTCCCGCGACGATGTCCACCAACTGGCCGGGCTGGAGGTCCGTGGCCGGGGTCTCTGCCGCATCGCCGCCGTAGCGCGCAAAAAGTGCTGACATGACGGCTCTGGGCACGATCGAGGGCTCTGAGCCCAAGGCCACCAGTCGCGACACGCCCCGTGTGCCGTTGATGGCGCGGAATGAACCGGTTTCCCGATCAATCTGCACAAAGACGTAGCCCGGAAACACGGGGCCCGGTCGCGTGATGAACTTCCCCGCCCTTCGGATCGTGCGGGTCTCGGTCGGCGCAAAGACGGTCACGTTCTGGCGGGCCAGGTTGCGCAGGGCCAGGCTCAAGCCATTGGGCTTGAGCTGCGCAAGGTACCAAGGAACGCCAGCGCCGTCCTGGATCACTTTACCTCCAAAGGTTTGCAGTCAATTTGACAGCAGGGCTACCGGAAAGTCCTAGGTCGGGCAATCCTGCCGTCAAGATCGATCGGGGATGGCGCTGAGCGATGGTGACAAGCCCGCAGATGCCAAAAGCGTTCAAACTGACCGCCGGTCGGGATCTGGCGGTGCGCCGTGTTCTGGCGTCGGTTGGGGCGCGTGGAATGTGGGTCATCCGCAACTGCGCGTGCCCCGGCCACCGAAGCCCCCGAATTCCACGGTCAGGGACAGTTCCGTTGCCGCATTGGCGTTGTTGATCACGGACCGGCGGCGCAGGATCTGGCTTTGGACGTTTACGCATTCATTCACGTAATCGAGCTTCAGGCCCAGCGAACGCTGTTCTTCGCGATCGAAATCGAAAAAGACATTCGCATCGCCGCCCCAATCGAGCTTGCGTGACACCGAAACGTTCCGCGTATCGAATTCATCGTCGTCGATGCTGTAATTGCCCGCGATGCGGGTGGACCAACCCATCACGTCCTTGATCTCGATCCCGCTGGACGCAAAGGAGGCATCACTGGCTTCCCGGTCGCGCGTCAGGTTCGAGGTAAGGCTGAAGGCGTCACTGGGTTCCCACGACACGCCAACCGTCAACAGATCCGTCCGGCTGGTGGTGGACAAATCGGGGTCGATGCCGATCCGCGCATAGGATGATGTCAGGCTGCCGCTGTCCCATGTGTAGGACAGGGACAGCCGATCGGAGACGGAATAGAAGTCCGAGTTGAAGGCGCGGCTGGCGTTGAACGTCAATCCTTCGGCACGGTAGCCAAGCCGGCCCGTGTAAAGCGCGCCACCGCTGTATTCACCGGGGCCGGCGTTCCAGAAAAAATCCCGTTCGACCCGGCCGCCGGCCGACCAGCCGCTGGGAAAATGGGCCGTGTAATCCACGCCAAGCTCTGTGGATTGCAAGTCGCGGTTGCGGTCAATCCGGCGAAAGCGGGCCAGATCGAAGCGGTTGTTCGGGTCAAAATCATCGATGGTGCCGTCGACATCGGGCACCGAAATACGATCCCCGCTAAAGGCGATTTGCCGGATAAAGGGCTCAACATCGTGGCGGACCCCTGTTGGGGAGGTTCGGCTTTGCGGCCAACGCAGCGCGGTGACCGCCAGCCCGTTCAGCGTTGACTGATCCCCCGGCAAGCTGGCGTCGTCGGATATGCGATAAAGATCCCCGAACCCGGCCAGTTCCCCGTCGACCACGACGCCGCCTGCAATCTCCCAGCTTTCGCGCCACTGCAACCCGGTGAAGATCCGGGCGATATCCCTTTGGCGCCCGTTGGTGGGGCCGTATTCATTGTAATCGGCCTGCGCGACGGTGCTGAACACAAAATCGCCACCGATCCCATCGATGTCGAACCAGCGCGCGTATTCGCCGTTCAGAATATGGCTGGGGTGGTCCGTGGTCACCGTGCGGGGTTGCAGGGAATTGAGATGTCGCAGGTCGAACTGGATCACCTCGTCCGGTGCGATGCGGCTGAGGTTGACAAAAGACGTCAGGGTCGCGTTGTTGAAATTCAACTCACGCCCCGTGAAGGTTTCGGTTTTCCCGTCAAAGAAATTGTAGGTCGTCAGATAGGTCCGGTCGCTCGACGACTGGATCTGAAAGGACAGCTGCAAGCCCGACGGATAGGCGAAATCCCCATTCGCAAAGATGTAGGCCCGGTTCGATCGGTCGGTCAGGTCGTCTTGTGTGACCGCGCCGTTGATCTCGAGACCACCATAGGCAAAAGCCCGCCTGTAGCGGGCCTCGACCGTGTTCAACAGGCTTGCATTGCCCCCGAACGACAGGCCGGGCACCACCGTCAGGTCGGCCTGATCACCCATCACGATGAAATAGGGCAACCGCAGCGTGGTGCCTGTCAGGGTGCTTGACCGGATCGAGGACCGCACGAAGCCATTGGCGCGATCGACCGTCGGATCGGGCATGCGCAGATAGGGGGTGTAGGCCAGTGGCACGCCGGCCACGCGAAATTGCGCGTGCCGGAAATACATCATGCGTTCGGCCTGATCGTGGCGTGCGCTACGCGCACGAATTTCCCACAGCGGTGTCGGACGGTCTGCGCAGACCTGGCAGTAGGATGCGACCACCGATCGCCATTCCGTGACCCGCGCGTCAGTGCGTTCCATTTCGTCGGCGGCCACTTGCAGCTGGTCTTGCATGACGTGCCGCACGGCGATCAGCAGCATATCCTGCATGTCGCCGCTCAGCTCGGCGAAGTCGGCGAAGGTGGTGGAACCGCTGCCCGCGTCGACCAGGGTGATGGGCCCCGCGACGGACACGCGATCGGCCTGTGCATCATAGACAACCGATGGGGCTTGCAGTTTCAGGCCATCGTAGAACAGCTCGACATTGCCATGCGCCTCAATCGTGTTGTTCTGGCGGTCAAAGACCATATCGTCGGACACCATGAAGCTGCCCGCAAATCCCGCCTCCTGCGCCAAGCCTTGAGAAACGGGCGCGACGAACGTCAGGGCGGTGGCCAGGATAACCCCCGCGATTGCACTGCCTGCGCTGCCAAGTTTCCGATGCGCCATGAAGGCCTGTGCTTTCCCTGTTCAACTATCGGCGGTCAATCGCTCGCCTGGGGGTCTTGCCGCTGATCGGGGTCATGCTAGGGCAGTCGCGGTCTGACTGTCCATGCGCGGAAAAGATGCCGCGCGGCTCTGGCGGCGCAACTGGACCCATAAATGCCGCCCGCGCCGGGTCAAGCCGAAATGCCCCGCGCCGGTTTTTGGTGGGTCGCGCCAGGGGGGCGGATTTACATTTGTTGCCGATGTGGTGCTTTATCGGTGGGCAATCCAGCAGGGGACCGCGCGTCTTGGGACGATATGATCGCTACATTCTGTTCCAGCTGATCGCCGTGTTCAGCTTTTTCAGCCTGGTGCTGATCGCCGTCTACTGGATCAACGCGGCCGTGCCGCTGTTCGGGTCGCTGATCGCAAGCGGGCAGACGATTCGCATCTTTCTGGGCTTCAGCCTGCTGATCGTGCCGCAGGTCAGCATGATGGTCTTGCCGGTGGCGGGGTTCATCGCGGCGCTCTACGTCTTCAATCGCAAGATCGGCGACAGCGAATTGCTGGTGCTGCAAACGGCCGGGTTTTCCGCCACGCGGCTTTTGCGGCCGGTTCTGATGTTCGGGATCTTGACCGGGCTTCTGGTCGGGTTGGTCGGCAACATCGTCGCGCCGGCGGCACGCAGCCTTTACAGCGAACGAACCCAGCAGCTCGAAGAAAACCTGACCGGCCGCTTCCTGCGCGAGGGGCAATTCATCAATCCAACGGCCGGCCTGACAGTATTTGTGCGCGACATCACGGAGCTGGGCGAGTTTCAGGATATGTTCTTGCAAGATCGATCCGATCCCTTGGCTGAAACGACCTATATTGCGCCGCGCGCACTGCTGGTTGCAGCATCCACGGGACCCCAGCTGATGATGTTCGATGGCATGGCGCAGACGCTCGACCATGCGGACCAGCGTCTGTCGATCGTGCGCTTCGAAGAATTCGCCTATGATCTGAACGCGGTAAATCCTGATCGCGGCGTTCCCAGTCGCGATCTGCGCGAATTTCCAACCCGGGCCTTGCTGTGGCCCGATCCGCGATTGGCGCAGGAATTGGGCCTGTCGGTGGCCAGCATGCGCTACGAGGGGCATGACAGGATCGCGCGTGCGCTGTTTGTGATGTTTCCACCCTTGATCGGCGCGATTTGCCTGATGCTGGGCAGTTTTTCGCGATTTGGCGTGGTGCCGCAGATCTTGTTGTCCGTGGCATTGATCGTGGGACTTCAGTTCTTGTGGAACCTTGTCGATACGGTAGCCGCCCGAAACGGTGCGCCGTTTCTATATTGCTATCTGAAACCTCTGGGGGCCCTGGTCATGGCCTTGGTCCTGACCCTGATCGCCATGAAGGGGCCGCGTTGGCGGTGGCGTTGGGGCAGGGGGGCTGTCCTGCCATGATCTTGCATCTTTATATCGCGCGCCATTTTCTGCGTGCGCTGGTTATCGTCACGGCCGTTTTTGTCGCGATCTTGCTGCCCGTGGACATTGGCGAACATCTGATCAGCATCGGCGCGACGCAAGGCTTGGGCCCGGTGATCGAATTGGCGCTGCTGAACCTGCCGGGCAGCCTCTACAACATGATCCCGCTGTTCGTGCTGCTGGCAAGTCTGCTGCTGTTTTTGGGACTGTCGCGCACATCGGAGTTGGTGGTGGTGCGCGCCTCGGGCCGGTCGGCCTTGCGGGCCATTGCCGCCCCCGCGATCGTCGCGGTGCTGGTCGGGACGGCGGTGGTGGCCGTGCTTAATCCCATCGTGGCAATCACGAAACAGACCTATGACACCCGCACCGTCCAATACCGGGGGGGCGAGGTGCGCACGGTTTCCGTCACCCCCGAAGGGCTTTGGATGCGCCAGGGCACCACGGTGGAACAGACGGTCATCCGGGCCGGGTCAAGCAACGCGGACGGCACGCATTTGTTTGATGTCAGCTTTTTCCAGTTCGGGCCCGGAAATCTCATCACGGCGCGGGTCAATGCCGCCGAGGCGCGCCTGATCGATGGCGCTTGGGATCTGCGCGATGTGCGGCGCTGGCCCTTGGACCAGACGCAAAACCCCGAAGCCACGGTCGAGCGTTACGAGACCCTGACGCTGTCGTCGACCCTGACCCGGCAGCAGATCCAAGACAGTTTCGGCATGTCCGACAGGGTTCCGATCTTCGAATTGCCAAAGCTGATTGCGCAATTGCGCCAGGCGGGCATTGCGGCATTGCAACATCGCGTCTGGTTCCAGATGGAACTTTCCGCACCGCTTTTGCTGGCGGCCATGGTTCTGATCGGATCGAGCGTCGTCGTGCAACACGACCGAATGGGTAGAACCGGGGTCAAGGTTCTGATCGCCATTTTGCTGGGCTTCGTGCTGTTCTTCATCCGGTCTTTCGCGCAAGTTCTGGGCGAAAACGGGCAGCTTGCGATCGTCTTCGTGGCGTGGGTTCCACCGCTTTCGGCGATCTTGTTGGGGATCGGTTTGATCTTGTATCAAGAAGACGGCTGATGCTTGAACGCGTCAGCCCCGATCCATCAGCCCGGTTTGCTTGACACACCGCGGAGGGGCGCTGTCAATGGCGCGTCCGCCGGAGGGAATGATGCACGACGCGCCCGAACTTTACGTGACCAATTTCAACCCGCGATTCACGGGCGTGTCGGCCACGGTTGCTGCGGTTTTGCCCCAACAGCTGGATCGG
>JBEAQJ010000119.1:0-5804 GCA_041163945.1 Pseudomonadota bacterium | reverse complement strand
CGAGGATATAGGCGCTGCCCTCGGACCAGATCACATCCCAAGGACGCTCGGGGGCCGGAAGTGCGGCCATGTCGATGGTCTGCACCTCGATCTGGCTATTGAGGCCGCGCGTCGCGATCCGCGACCTGAGCTTGTCAAGCGCGACCTCGGCGGTGTCAGTGGCCGTGATCCGGGCCTTGCTCGCCTCGGCAAGCGTCATGGTCGCCATGCCGGGGCCGCAGCCGATCTCGAGGATCGTCTCGGGCGCGAAAGGCACCAGTGTCAGCGCCCGGCGTGTCGCCTCGGCCGTTCCCGGGCCCCAGCAGTCGAGGCCGGCGAAGACTTTCATAAAGCCGGCCATATAGGCGTCGTGGGCGTTCATGTCTTTGGATACCAGCGCAACCAACCCCGCCTCGGCGCTGGAAAACCCCTGTGACATAAGCCAGGCGCGGTGCAGATCGGGCGCGACGCGCTCGACCTCTTCGTGCCAGTCCTTGAGGCTGCCGCGCCCAAGAAGTGCTGCGAGCAGATCGCGCGACCGCGTCTTTTCGGCGATCTCCGCGTCCAGCACGCCCAAGCGTTGAACCAGCATGTCACGGTCAAGCTTGCCATCGAGACAGGCCTGGCAGTCCTGCAAGCTCAGCCCGCCTGCCTGCAGCTGCTGCATCAGCCGCAGGCGCTGCCGGTCAGCGTCGGAATAGACGCGATAGCCGTTGGCCTGCCGCTTGCCCTTCAGCAGCCCGCGCTTTTCGTAATAAAGCAGCGTCGCGCGTGACAGGCCCACGCTTTCGGCCAGTTCCGAAATCCGATACATCCGTCTTGCCTACTCAGACCCAGTCTTGCTCATCGGCGTCGTCCTAAGGTGTGAAGCCGTAGACAGGTCAAGTGCGCTCAAGATGAAAGTTGGCTTCGTCGGCATTGCCGACCGCCACGCTTCGAAATGTTGCATGATCCACGATTGGCGGGTCTGGCGCATTTGCATCACAGCAATACCGGCCGTGGCAAAGGCCCGCTTTGGACCGCACACCGCCCCCTCACAACATGCTTGGCACCACCAGATCGGGCGGCCGGTGCCCGTCGGCGAAGGTCTTGATGTTGATCAGCACCTTCTCGCCCATCTCGATCCGCCCTTCCCGCGTGGCCGAACCCATGTGCGGCAGAAGCACCACATTGGGCAATTCGCGCAGGCGCGGGTTCACCTCACGCCCGCGTTCGAAAACATCCAGACCCGCCCCGCCGATCTCGCCCGCGCGCAGCATGCGGGTCAGCGCGTTTTCATCGATCACTTCGCCGCGCGAGGTGTTCACGATCACCGCCGAGGGCTTCATCAGCTTCAACCGCCGCGCGTTGAGCAGGTGAAAGGTCGACGGCGTGTGCGGGCAGTTGATCGAGATCACATCCATCCGCGACAGCATCTGGTCCAGACTGTCCCAATAGGTTGCCTCCAACCCGGTTTCGATATCGGCATGCAGCCGCCGGCGGTTGTGATAATGCACCTGCATCCCGAAGGCCCGCGCCCGGCGCGCCACCGCCTGACCGATCCGGCCCATGCCCAGGATGCCCAACCGCTTTCCCGTCACGCGCCCCCCCATGAAAGCGGTGGGCGCCCAGCCGCCCCAAGCGCCGGCCTGCATCACCGCCATGCCTTCGGGCAGGCGACGCAGAACCGCAAGGATCAACGCCATGGCCATATCGGCCGTGTCGTCGGTCATCACACCCGGCGTGTTCGACACCAGAATGCCGCGCTGGCGTGCCGTGGCCACATCGATGTGATCGACGCCGGCGCCGTAATTGGCGATCAGCTTCAAGCGGTCGCCGGCCTGTGCCAACATGGCCCCGTCGATGCGGTCGGTGATGCAGGGCACGATGACATCCGCCCGGGTCATGGCCGTGACCAGTTCCGCTTTTGTCAGCGGCGTGTCTTCGTCGCGCAGCGTGACATCGAACAGTTCCGTCATCCGCGTTTCGACGACCTCGGGCAACCGTCGCGTCACGACAACACTCAATCGCTGAGCTGGCATCAAGCGCTTCCCCCTGCTGGCAATTCGGTCTTGGCTCTGACACTCTCCGATCCGAACCGGGCGCGCAAGCCACGCGGCCGCCGCACCGGCAAGAATACCCCGTCCACGGGGAAAAGGACAAAGACGCAGGATGCAGATGCCAGCGGCAAGACGGAGGCTCGGGGCCATCGTGATGATCACGGTCGTGGCCATGGTCGGCATGGCAGCGGCGCAGGATCGCCCCAGCGTGGTGCCGCAGCCGCGCCCGACGGGTTTGGTCGCAGCCCAGCCCGCCCCCGCCGATGATGCCGCCCCGGCCCCCGCCGACACCGCGCCAACCGCCCAATCCCCCGATGTCGCCCCCGAGCCCGCATCCACGGCGCTTGCCGCGCCGCAGGTGCCGGGGCCGCAGCTTGGCCCGGTGACGGGCTTTCCGATCCCGCGCTATGTGTCGCTCAAGGCCGGTGAGGCCAACGCCCGGCGCGGGCCATCGCGCAGCCACCGCATCGACTGGGTGTTCCAGCGGCGCAACATGCCGGTGCGGGTGGTCGCCGAACATGGCCATTGGCGACGGATCATCGACCGTGACGGTGCGGGGGGCTGGGTGCATTACACCTTGCTGTCGGGTGTGCGCACCGTGATCGTCGAGGCCGAGCTGCTGGCGATCCGCGCCCGCCCCGACCCCGACGCGACGATGCGCGCACAGGCCGAACGCGACGTGATCGCCGAATTGCACCAATGCCGCAGCGATTGGTGCGAGATCGAGGCCGGCGGCTATCGCGGCTGGGTCGAAGCCACCGGGCTTTGGGGGGTCGACCCGGGCGAAACCATCGAATAATCCGCTGCACTTTTCCCTGCCGATCCGCCCCGTGTCGTCGCGCCGCAAGAAAGAAAGCCCCCGTTCATGAGGCCAGATCCAGCCCCCCTGCGCGCCGCGATGCAGGCCACGCGGCTGTCGTTTCTGGCGGCAGGCTTCGTGATGGCCTGTTGGGCGCCGCTCATCCCCTTTGCCAAGGACCGGGTCGGCGCCGACGAAGCCGTGTTCGGCGTGCTGTTGCTGTGCCTTGGGCTGGGCGCGATCGTGGCGATGCCGCTGACCGGCTACCTGAGCGCGCGCATCGGCGCGCGGGCGATGATCTTGCTGGGGGGCTTTGGGCTTGTGGCGCTGTTGCCGGTTCTGGTGCTGGCGCCGACCGCCTGGTTGCTGGGGCTGGGGCTGGCCCTGTTCGGGGCGGCACTGGGCACCATTGATGTGGCGATGAACATCCATGCCGCCGACGTCGAAACCCGCGCCGCGCGCCCGATGATGTCGGGCTTTCACGCGATGTGGAGCTTGGGGGGCATCTTGGGTGCCGGTGGGATCACGGCGGCGCTGTCAGCGGGACTGGCGCCATTCGGCGCGGCGATCGCGGGCAGCGTTCTGGCCTGTGGCGCGATGGTCATGGCACGGCCCGGTTTGCTGCGCCATGCCGGGGGGGCGGCGCCCGAATTCGTGCGACCCCGCGGGGTGGTGTTGCTTTTGGCAGGCTTGGCCGCGATTTCCTTTCTGGTCGAAGGCGCGGTTCTTGATTGGGGTGCGCTGCTGCTCGTGGCACAAGACCTGATGGAACCCGCCGGCGCCGGCATGGGCTACATGCTGTTTTCGGTCGCGATGATGATCGCGCGGCTGACGGGTGACCGGGTTGTGGCCCATCTCGGCCGGGGGCGGGTGATGTCGCTGGGCGGTGGCCTGGCCATGCTTGGCATCGCCCTGACGCTGGTGCCGGGCCCGGCCTGGCCGGCCTTGACAGGATTTGCCCTGATCGGTCTGGGCTGTGCCAATCTGGTGCCGGTGCTATTCAGCCTTGCCGCGCAAAGCCGCGACATGGCGCCGGGCCTTGCCGTGGCCGCCGTGACGACCACGGGCTATGCTGGAATTCTGCTGGGCCCTGCGCTGATCGGCTTTGCGGCCGATGCCACCAGCCTGGCCACCGCCTTTGGGGGTATTGCGCTGTTGGTGGCCGCATTTCCCGCCGCCGCGCGGCGCGCCAGCACCATCGCGTAACCCCGATCAGGCCACGCGATCCAGCCCTCGTCCCTTGAGCAGGGCCGCAACACCGGGCATGCGCCCCCGAAACGCGGTGTAAAGCGCGTCGGCTTCTTGGCTGCCGCCGGCCGACAGGATGAAACGTTCCAGCCGTTGGGCGGTGTCGCGATCAAAGGGGTTGCCCGTTTCCTCGAACGCGGCAAAGGCATCGGCATCCATCACTTCCGACCACATGTAGCTGTAATAGCCGGCCGAATACCCATCGCCCGAAAAGACATGGGCGAAATGCGGCGTCGCATGGCGCATGCCGATCGCCCGCGGCATGCCGATGCGGGCCAGGGTTTCGGCCTCGGCCGCCATCGGGTCGGCGGGGGCCGGGCCGTCGTGAAAGGCCAGATCGACCATGGCCGAGGCGATGTATTCCACCGTCTGGAACCCCATGTCGTAGGTCTGGGCCGCCAAAAGCCGCTGCAAGACATCGACGGGCATCGGCGCGCCGGTCCGGGCATGTCGGGCATGACGCTGCAAGACCTCGGGCACCGAAAGCCAGTGTTCGTAAAGCTGGCTGGGCAATTCGACGAAATCGCGCGCCACCGATGTGCCGCTGATGGATCCATGCGTCACATCCGACAGCATTTGATGGAGCGCGTGACCGAATTCGTGAAACAGCGTGCGCGCATCATCGTAAGACAAGAGCGCAGGCGCCCCCTTGGCAAAGTTACACACGTTGACCACGATGGGCCGCACATCGCCGCCCAGTTTCTTTTGGCTGCGGATGGCCGAACACCACGCGCCCGACCGTTTCGAGCCGCGCGCAAAGTAATCGCCGATGAACACCGCGACATGGGCGCCGCCGCGCGTCACCTCCCAAGCGCGGGCGTCCGGGTGATAGAGCGCCACATCGAGCGGCCGAAATTCCAGCCCGAACAGGCGGTTGGCGCAATCAAAAGCAGCTTCGATCATCGCCTCGAGCTGGAAATAGGGCTTCAACTCGGCCTCATCCAGATCATGCTCGGCCCGGCGACGGCGTTCGGAATAATGGCGCCAGTCCCAAGGTTCGAGCGCCCCGTTGATCCCATCGGCATGCAGCATTTCGGTCAGCTTGCGGCCATCCGCTTCGGCCTGCGCGCGCGCCGGCGCCCAAACGGCCATCAGCAATTCGCGCACCGCGTCCGGGCTGCGGGCCATTTCGGTTTCCAGCTTGTAGGCCGCGAAACTGGGATAGCCCAGCAATGCGGCCCGCTCGGCGCGCAGGGCCAAGATCTCGGCGGTGATGGCACGGTTGTCGGTGGCCCCGCCGGTCATCCCCCGCGCAGCCCAAGCGCGATAGGCTTTTTCGCGCAGGTCGCGCCGGGACGAGAATTGCAAAAAGGGCACGATCAGCGACCGCGACAAGGTCACAACCGGTTGGTCCAGCCCCTTTTCGCGCCCCGCTTCGCGTGCGGCGGCGATCACGAAATCGGGCAGGCCGTCCAGATCGGTTTCCGCAAGTGCCATGACCCAATCGCGTTCATCAGCCAAAAGGTTTTGGGTAAATTCCGTTCCCAGCACCGCAAGCCGCGATTTGACCGCCGTCAGCCGGTCGCGTGCCGCGCCTTGCAAACCGGCACCCGAGCGGGTGAAGGACCGATGCGTCAGAAACAAAACCCGCATCTGTTCGGCGCTCAGATCGAGGGTGTCGCGCGTCTCCCACAAGGCGTCGATCCGCGCAAACAGCGCCCGGTTGTTGGTGATGTCCGACGAATAGGCCGACAACATCGGCGCAAACGCGCGCTGCAAGGCATCGCGGGCCGGGTTCG
>JBEAQJ010000118.1:0-25446 GCA_041163945.1 Pseudomonadota bacterium | reverse complement strand
GTTGCGGCCTTTGGACCGTATGCGTCGCGGGCTTGTCGCGCGGCGTGCGGGTGGGCGTCAGCTGTCGCATGGGCTGTGCGGGCGCGCGCGCCTTGCCCGCGGGCCGCGCAGCGGGGCCTTGGCGTAGATCATTTGTAAAGGCTGGTCTGATCCAATGGGCCTGATTCGGGGCCTTGGGTATCAATGGATCTTGCGTGCGGCGTGCGGTTCCGAACCGCGTTTGGATCGGCCCCAGGGATGGGATCGCCGGCGAAAGGGACCGACAAGGGATATGAACATGACACCCCGCCATCACGCGCCCCGCGTGGAACATCTGGCAAGTTCGCTGAAGCACCTGATCGATGAAATCATCCATGTCTTTCCCGAAGGCGCGGATGGCGAAGATATCGAGATACAGGGCCGGATCTGCTTGCGGCTGTTGGAACAGGCCCAGATCGACGCCGCCCAGTTGTTCGAAGCCGTGTGGGTGCCGCCCAAACCCCCCGATACCCCCGCGATGCCGTGCGCCAGCGATCATCTTGACGGTGCGGCACGCCTTGCGCGGCGCTAGACCGTCGGGTCAGGGGGGATCGCTTTTGCGCAGCGCGGTCACGATCGCATCCAGGTAGCGCAGGGTTTCCACCGCCAGCCCGCGCAGGTCTTGCGCCGCTTTCGGGGTCATGCTCCAGCCGGTGGTGGGGCGCCGTTCGACCCAGCCGCGCGCGACCAGTTCGGCCAGCTTGCGCTGCACCGTTGCCCGCGGAATGCCGGTCGCCAGCGCGATCGAGGCGGTATTGGTCGAGCCCATCCGCGGCAGGCGGTCCAGCGTATCCAGCGCGCTGCCTTGCCAGGTTGCGGCGTCTTCCGAGGCCAGGATGACGCAAAGAATGAACATCGCGTCCAGATCGCCGTTAAATTGCTGACGCGCCAGATTGAGCAAGCGCGCCGAACTGCTCAGATGCACCGGAAAGACGGTGCCAAAGGCACCGAGGATCCGGTCGCGCTGTTTTTTCGGATCTGGGCCGAGTGTCATGTTCCCCCACCTGATCCAGATGATGGGACCCGCGGTATCGCCTTTGGTCGCCCTTGGGGTGTGGGCCTGGTCCGGGAATGGTTGCACCGATACGCGCGGCCATCGTGCGTGTCATATGCGATCGGCCGACCCGGCCCAGCCTTTCGGTCGATGTGCAACGAACGTCACCTTTATATCTGCAGATCGCTGAGCCCGACGGAAGACGGCCGGTTCAGGTCAAAAATATTGCGGCTGTGTGTTAGTCGGTTCCGCATGTGTTCAGTCTCGGGGCGGGTTTTCAACCGGCGCGCGTGCCCATAATGAGCATGCCCAAAATGGGCATGCCCGCAGATTGCGGCATGGATGTGCCCCGGTTCATCGTGCGGGCATCCTTTGCACGGTTGGCATATTCTGGCCGCGGCGGCGTTGATCGCGCCCAAAACGGGCACCCCGATAGGTTGAAATCGGCCCGACAACTTGTGCAGTTGGCCCCAAATTATCGTGACCGTAAGGGGCATGGGCGCCGGCGCCGGGCAAAAAGCCGCCCGCCAGCGCCCGTCATCGGTAGGGGTGGGCGCCGTGGGTTTTGAATACCAGCAAAGATTGGCGTGGCCCGTCGCGCGGTTGCTGCGCGATGCGCATGCCGAGCTGCGGTTTCGTCGCAGCGTCTTGACCGACCCGGTTCTGGAAATGCCGCTTGGGGATGTGATCGCATCCGCCGAGGCGCTTGGCCGGTTTCTGGCCCAATGCGACGGCGTGCCGGGCTGCGGCGATGCACAGATCGACAAGATCCGCATGGCATTGCGCGACGAAATCACCCGACAGGCGGAATGGGCCGACAATGCCGGTCGGGGCGATCTGGCCCAAGGGTTCCGCGCCGTTCTGGATCAGGCGCCCGCCATGACCGCGCCAAACCATGCGCCGGTCACGGGCCAGTGGCTGGCGGGCGATGCCGCGCGGTTGGAAGATCGGTTCCTGGATCTGTGGCAACAGGCCCCGACCGAAAGGTTTTTCTACCTGCCCGCCGGCCTGCCCGAGGCGGTCAAGACCCCGGCCGTGATCGCGGCAGAACAGGCGGTGCCAATCCCGGCCGCTTCGCCAAGCACCCAGAGTGGCCCGTTTCGCGATGCCGCGGCGCAGGGCGTGATCTTGATCGACGCGCAGGGGCTTGGCGCGCTGCGTGGCCGTTGTGGGCATTATGCAGCGCTCAGCGCCAAGGATATCGCGGTGCAGCTGGCGCGGATGGCCGATTTCTGTGCCGGGCTGCCCCGTGGCGTTACGCTTCGCATCATCGATTTTGCACGCAACGGGTTGCAACCCTCCGCCATTCTCGAGGGCTGCGTGATGCTGCCCGCGCCGGGCGGGGTCGCCATGTTGATCCATCCGCCTGGCCTGGCTGCGCTGCGCGCCCAATGCGAGGCCCTGGTCCAGCACGCCACGCTTTGGGATGGCGACCCATACGCCGCCCCGCCGGCGGGCGCGCCGACAGCCTAGATCGGCTTGCCGGGTGCGACATCGCCCGCACCGGCCACACCGCGGCTGCCCCACCAGTTCACGCCCAGAACTGCCAGGATCAGGGCCGCGCCACCCGCTTCGATCGCGAAGCTGGGCCAGAACACCGCGATCACACCCGGCACGATCAGCGCCCGTTGCCACATGGCCATGGGCCGCCACAAGAACCCTTCGATCGCGGCGGCAAAGCCCGCCAGCGCGACGATGGCGATGGCGCCGCTCCAGATCAGCAAGGGCAGGGGGCCGCCCAGGATGATTTCTTCGTTGAACACCATGAACAGCGGGATCAGATACAAGCCTTTGGCGTATTTCCAGGCCTGAACGCTGGTTTCCATCGGCTTGGCGCCGGCGATGGCCGCCCCCGCAAATCCCGCCAGCGCCACGGGCGGGGTGACATTGCTGTCTTGCGAATACCAAAACACCACCAGATGCGCGATCAGCAGCGGCACGCCGAATTCCGCGGTCAGCGCGGGACCGACCAGGATGATCAGCACGATGTAGGCCGCGGTCACCGGCAGCCCCATGCCCAGGATCAGGCTGGCGATCAGCACCAAGAGCAGCGCCAATACCAGGTTGCCCCCCGAAAATGCCAGCATCATGGCCGAGAATTTCAGCCCAAGCCCCGTCAGGCCCACCACCCCCACGATGACGCCCGCCACCGCGCAGGCCATCGAGACGGCGACCGCGTTGCGCGCGCCCAGTTCCATCGCCTGCAGGCTCAAGCCAATGCCGCGCCCGCACAGCGCGACAAAGCCCGCCCGCGTCGGGCCTTGGGCCAGAAACACCCACAAGGCCTTGGCCGATGCGGCCGCAACCACCGAGAGGATGGCGAAAAAGCCCACCCGCATGGGTGAATACCCCGCGATCAGGAAATAGGTCAGCGCCACCAGCGGCAGCAGGAAATGCCAGCCTTCGGCCAGCACGCGCCGGGCGCTGGGCAGTTCGTCGGCGGGAATGCCGGTCATGCCCTGTTTGACCGCCGCGATATGCACCAGCAGATAGACGGTGCCGAAATACAAAATGGCGGGAAAAATCGACACCAGCACGATGTCGCCATAGGGCACGCGGGTGAATTCGCTCATCAAAAAGGCGCCTGCACCCATCAGGGGCGGCATGATCTGGCCCCCGGTGCTGGCGGCCGCCTCGATCCCGCCGGCCTGCGCCGGCCGGTAGCCCAGCCGCTTCATCAAGGGGATGGTAAAGGCGCCGGTTGTCACCACATTGGCAATGGCCGAGCCGCTGATCGACCCCATGCCGGCGCTGGCGATGACCGCGGCCTTGGCCGGGCCGCCACGTTGCCGGCCGGTCGCGGCATAGGCCAGATCGATGAAGAACTTGCCCGCGCCCGTCACCTCCAGAAAGGCGCCGAACAGCACGAAGACGAAGATGAAGGTCGCAGCCACCCCCAGCGGCAGGCCGAAAATACCCTCGGCGCCCAGCGTCATCTGGCTGGCCACCCGGTCCAGCGAATAGCCGCGGTGGTTCAGGATGCCGGGCATCCAATCGGCCAGAAACGGCAATTCGCCCCGCGATCCGGCAAAGGCATAGGCGATGAAGACGGCGCCGATGATCGTCATGCCAAGGCCCACGGCGCGCCGTGCGCCCTCCAGCACCACCAGTATCGTCAAGACGCCCATCCAGACGTCGATATCGCGGGGAAAGACCTGATTGGCGATGATGTCGATGTTGATCGGCACCCATGCCCCCACAAGGACGCCGCACAGGATCAGCGGCGCGTCGATCAGCCAGCCCAAGGTGCCCCTGGGCCGTGTCGGGCCCCAGACGGGATAGATCAGGAAGCACAGAACCAGGATAAAGCCCAGATGGATGGGCCGCTGGTAGAACAGGCCCAGCGGCTGCACACCGGCGGCATAAAGGTGGAACAGCGACAGCACGATCCCCACCACGGCAATCGCGCGCAGCACGATCGGGGGCTGGCTGTGGCCGGGTGTGGGCGTGTCGCTGTCGCGTGTCATCGGCATCAATTCCCTGTCAGTGCAATCCGGACGCGTGCGCGCGGCGCCAGCGCCGACAGCGACACGATCCGCGCGCCCACCTGCAAGCGGTGGTCGACCCCGCCGCGCCCGGGGCGCAGGATATAGGCGTTGCCCGGCACGGCTTCGTCGATGTCGAGGATCCAGTAACCGCCCTGTCCATCGGAAACCTGCCGGCCTCGGCCGGGGATGTGATCAAGACCGGCGGCGAAATCGGGCAGGTGGGCGCGCACCAGAACCATCTGGCCGCCCCGGTTCTGGTAGCAATCCGACACGGGAAAGCCGCGCACCGAATGGTTCCAAAGCACACACCATTCCGCACCTTCGGGCACCGGAAGGCGCGCGATTTCCGTGCCGTCGGCCAGCGTGGCCACCAAGGACCCAGCATGGGCGGTCGGCGCCGTGGCCATCAGCATTGCCAAAACGAAAAGGAGGAGGGCGGGCCGCCCCCCTCCGGTATTGCCGATCACGGGCGCAAGGCGTCCGGGACGGTGGCGCCGATTTCCTCGTAGTAGCGGATCGCACCGGGGTGCAGCGGGATCGGCGTGGCGAGCATGGTGAATTCCACCGAGGTCTCGTTGGCCGCCGGATGCACCGCGCGCAGCGATTCGATCTGTTCGAACATGGCGCGGGTGATGTTGTAGGCCAGATCGTCCGACATGTCCGACGACACGACCAGAACGTTGGGCACGCCCAGCACCGGGGTGTCTTCGGCCACGCCTTCATAGGTGCCGCCGGGCAGGGTGGTCATCGCAAAGACCGGGTCCGCACCACGGGCCGCGGCCATTTCGGCCTCCGACAGCGCGATCAGGACGATGTCCTTGGTGGTGGCCAGGTTCATGATCGACGAGGTGGGCGCACCCACCGACCAGATGCCGGCATCGATGTCGCCGTTGGACAGCGCATCGGCCGTTTCGTTGAAGTTCAGGCGCTGTTCGTCGATGTCATCATAGGTGATGCCATTGGCGTTCAGGATCGCGGCGGCGTTGACTTCGGTGCCCGAACCCGGCGCGCCGATCGACACGCGCTTGCCGCGCAGGTCTGCAAGCGAGGTGATCCCGCTGCCTTCCAGCGCCACGATGTGCACCATGTTGGCATAGGACACCGCCAAACCGCGCAGCATCGGCAGGGCCTGACCGTCGAAGCGGCCCGTGCCGCCAAAGGCTTGCTGCACCGTATCGGCCAGCGCGAACGCGATATCGGCGTCGCCCGTGGCCACCAGGCCCATGTTTTCGACCGATGCGCCGGTGACTTCAGCGGTGGCCGAATAGCCATCGACATGCGCATTGATGATTTCGGCCAGGCCACCACCCATCGGGTAGTAGACGCCGCCGGTGCCGCCCGTGGCGATCGACAGCTGTTCTTGTGCCAGTGCGGGTGTTGCTGCGGCCAACAGGGTGCTGGCTGCAAGTGCCTTGAAAAGTTTCATCATGACCTCCCTGATCAATTTGTTGTGGGGTTGATCTAGGATATTCGAGGCCCCGCGCCAACCCGACAATCCAATTTCCTGCGGTGTAACCTTGGGCGCGGCACCATAAAGACGCCGCAGGCGCGGGGTGGCCTGTGTGAACCCGCGCGCAAGCCACGCGAATAGCCCGTGCGGGTGCCCGCCAAATTGTAAATTTTATCGGACATGCAAGATGTAAATCTTGATTGACACTTTTTGGTGTGTCAACTTGGGCGTGGGAACCGGTGCGCGCGGGGGGAAACGACCATCACCGCGGCGCCATCCGACAGACGTGTTGAAGAGAACGACCGCGATGACCAAGACGACCGATTTTCTTTCGCTTGTGGCGACGGATGATCCGTTGCGCCAAGATGCCTTGGCCGATCTGGCCCGCGCCGCCTTGGCGCGGCTGTGTGCCCAGACCGCGCCCATGGCCCCCGTGACGGATGCCCAAACGGTTCTGGGCGATCCCTGTGCGGCGGCGATGGCCTATGCCTTGTGCGATCCCGAAGACGACGCGGCTGGCCTTCTGGTCGATGATCTGCTGGCGGCCGGGCTGTCGGTCGAGGATCTGTGCCATGAACATCTTGCCCCCGCCGCCCGCCGGCTTGGCATGCTTTGGGATCAGGATCGTCTGCCCTTTACCGAGGTGGCGATGGCCACGGCCCGCATCCAGTCCATCCTGCGCCGGATGCCGACGGGGCGCGTTTTGCCGGGGCGCGCCGCGGGGCCGGGGGCGGTGTTTGCAGCCGTGCCGGGTGAAACACACACGCTGGGCGTGATGATGGCGGCCGATCTGTTCCGGCGGGCGGGATGGGATGTCGGCCTGTTGGTGGGGCGCAGCCACGACGAATTGCTGGCCCATGTCACCCGCGACGATCGCCCGATCATCGGGCTCAGCTGTTCGGGCGATCACAGCTACCCGGCCTTGCGTCGGTTGTTGGCGGCCATCGGCAATGCGCGGCCCGATGCGCAGGTTATGGTGTCGGGTCAGATCGTCACCCAGCCCGATCGTATCGCGAACCTGCCCGCTGGTGTGGTGGTGGTGACCGATCTGGCCAGCGCCGAAGCCCAGATGCACCAGATCGCCGCGCAGCTCGCCCTGCAACTGCGCGGCCGGCCGCGCCGCGCCCGGGGGCGGACAAGCTCGGTCGCCTAGCGCCGACCACTGCGTCAGGGCGTCAGCTCATCCAGCGGCACGAAGGGAAAGAACACGCCGTTCGACCACAGGCCAAACCAGCCTTTGTCCGCGATGTGGCCCGGTTCGCCCAGATCGACCAGCCGGTAAAAACTTTTGCGGTCGATCAGCGCCTCCAGGCCGGCGCGCACATGCAGATAGGGCCGCGGGGTTCCTTCGGCGTCGCGCTCCACCCGGATCGGGCAATCGGCCCCCACCACCACACGATCGCCCACATTCGTCACAAAGGTCACGCTTTGGGATGCCCCTTGGCCCGTCACCTCGAAATCTTGCGCCACGAAGGGCGCATCTTCGACCCGGATCCCCACTTTCTCGACCGGGGTGACCAGAAAATACCGTGACCCTTCGCGCTTGAGGATGGTGGAAAACAGCCGCACCAAGGCCGGCCGCCCGATGGGCGTGCCGTCGTGGAACCAGGTGCCATCGCGACGGATTTCCATGTCGATATCGCCGCAAAAAGGCGGGTTCCACAGGTGCACTGGCGGCAGGCCCCCGGTCTTGGCGGCTGCGGTGGCGGCCTGAACCAGCTGGTCGGTGCCCGGTGTTTGCGCATCCGTCACGATCTTTTGTCCCGTTCTGGCTTTGCCATTTGGTGCCTGCGGCATAGGTCTGTTAGCAGATACCTACATAAGCCACGAAGCGGAGCATTGCCATGTCTGACCCCGACGCCCTCGTGTCCGAGATCGAAGCGCTGGGGGCCAAGCTGGGGCAGGCCCGGCAGGCGATCGCCACCCGCATCATCGGCCAGACCGACGTCGTCGATCTGGCCTTGGGCGCGATCTTGTCGGGGGGGCATGCCCTGTTGATGGGGCTTCCGGGCTTGGGCAAGACGTTGCTGGTCGACACGCTGGCCACGGTGATGGGGCTGAGCGCCAACCGCATCCAGTTTACCCCAGATCTGATGCCCGCCGATATCCTCGGCTCCGAGGTGTTGGAAACCGGCGCCGATGGCACGCGCGCCTTTCGGTTCCTGGAAGGCCCGGTGTTTTGCCAGCTTTTGATGGCGGACGAGATCAACCGCGCCAGCCCGCGCACGCAATCGGCGCTGTTGCAGGCGATGCAGGAACGCGAAGTGACCATCGCGGGCACCCATCGTCCCTTGCCCCGCCCCTTTCACGTGCTGGCCACCCAGAACCCGATCGAGCAAGAAGGCACCTATCCGCTGCCCGAGGCGCAGCTGGACCGGTTCCTCGTGCGCATCGATGTGGCCTATCCCGATCGCGCAACCGAGCGTGGCATCTTGCTGGCCACCACCGGCACCGACATCGCGCAAGCCCACGCCGTCTTTACCCCCGAGGCGCTGATTGCCGCCCAGCAGGTGGTGCGCCAGATGCCCGTGGGTGCGACGGTGGTGGAATTGATCCTGGACCTGGTGCGCGCCTGCCGGCCCGATGGCGACGAAGCCCCCGACATCGTGCGGCGCACGGTGGCCTGGGGGCCGGGGCCGCGGGCGGCGCAAGCGCTGATGCTGACGGCGCGGGCGCGGGCCTTGCTCGACGGGCGGCTTGCGCCGTCGGCCGAAGATGTGGCCGCGCTGGCCCGGCCGGTTCTCAGCCATCGGATGGCGCTCAGCTATGCCGCCCGCGCCGAGGGTGCGGTGCTCGATCAGGTGATCGATGAGGTCACCGCCCGCGTCACCCGCACAGGGTTGGCCGCTTGAACGACTTGGGCCTGCATACGCCCCAGACGCTGCGGTCGCGGTCGGAAACGGTTGCCGCGGCGCTGCCGGCCCTGATGGCCGATGCCCAGCATCTGGCCGCGACGGTTCTGCTGGGCGTACATGGGCGCAAACGTGCGGGGTCGGGCGACGAATTCTGGCAATATCGCCCCGCCCAGCCCGGCGATGGCTACCGCCAGATCGACTGGCGCCGCTCGGCGCTGTCGGATGGGCATTTCATTCGCCAAACCGAATGGCAGGCCGCCCAAGCGGTGATGATCGGCGTCGATGACGCGGCCGCGATGACCTATTCGGGGGCCAAGTCGCGCCCCACGAAGCTGCGCCGTGCCCAGACCTTGGCCATGGCCTTGGCGATCATCGCCGAGCGGGGGGGCGAACGCATCGGCTTGATGCATCAAGACGCGCCACCGCGCGGGGGGGCAGGGCAGTTGATGCGCATGGCCGAAGCGCTGCTGGACCCCCACGTCGATCCGGCCGGGCCGGGCGATTACGGCGCACCCCGGCCAAGGATCATGCCCTTGGGCAGCCGGGCCGTGTTCTTTTCCGATTTCCTGGGCGATCTGGCCCCGATCGAGGCCGCGGTCGGCCGCGCCGCCGACCGCGAGGTCAAGGGCGCTTTGGTGCAGATCCTGGACCCTGACGAAGAACGGTTTCCCTTTGACGGGCGCACGGTGTTCGAATCCATGGCCGGTGCCATCCGCTTTGAAACGCGCAAGGCGCGCAGCCTGCGCGATGCGTATCTGGATCGACTGGCCGCGCGAAAGGCGCAGTTGCAAGACATCTGTCGCCGCACCGGGTGGCGGTTTCACCTGCACCATACCGACCAGCCCGCCGAACCGAGCCTGCTTTGGCTGTACCGCGCCTTGGAACGGGTGCGGGCATGATCGCCGGGCTGGCTTTTGGCACGCCGCTTTTGCTGGGGGCGCTGTTGGCGCTGCCGGTGCTGTGGTGGATTTTGCGGGCCGTTCCGCCGGCGCCTGTCCGGCGGCGGTTTCCCGGTGTGGCGCTGCTTTTGGGGCTGAAGGACGACGACAGCCAGGCCGACAAGACCCCTTGGTGGCTGTTGGTGCTGCGCATGGCGGCACTGGCGGCGGCGATCATCGGATTTTCCGGCCCGATCCTGAACCCCCAGCCCGCGCGCATGGGCACGGGCCCCGTCTTGATCGTGATGGACAGCTCTTGGGCTGCGGCGCGCGACTGGTCGGCGCAGCTGGATCGCACGGCGCTTTTGCTGGACGAAGCATCGCGCGCCGGTCGCCCCGTGGCTTTGGTCCAGCTGACCGATCTGCCGGCGGGTGATCTGGGGTTGCAGGCGGCCAATGCCTGGGCCGCGCGGCTGCCATCCTTGGTGCCGGCGCCCTATGCCCCGGATCTGCAGGCCGCCGCGCAATGGGCGGCCACGCTGACCGGCCCGCTGGACACATGGTGGATCGCCGATGGGCTGGATCATCCGGGGCGGGCCGATCTGACGGCCGCGTTGCAGGATCTGGGATCGCTGACGGTTTTCGAGGGCGCCCGTGATCTGGTGGCCTTGCGGCCGCCACACTATGCCGAGGGCGTGGTGCGCGCCGAGCTGATCCGTTTGGGCGATGCACAGCTTTCGATCGATGTGGTGGCCCATGGTCTTGATCCCGCGGGCATTCCGCGCGTTCTGGCGCGCGCGCAGGCGCGGTTCGAGACCGGGGCGGATGACGCCACGGCGGAATTCGATCTGCCGCCGGAATTGCGCAATCGCATCACGCGTTTCGAAATCGCGGGCCTGCGTGGTGCGGGGGGCGTGGCGCTGACCGACGATGCGCTGCAACGTCGTCAGGTGGCGTTGATATCCGGGGGCGCTGCCGATGAACAACAGGCGCTGTTGTCGCCGCTGCACTACCTGCGTCAGGCGCTGGCGCCGACCGCGGACCTGATCGAAGGATCCTTGGCCGATACGCTGCTGGCCAGCCCCGATGTCATCATCTTGGTCGATGTGGCCACCTTGTCGCCGGCGGAAGAATTGGCGCTGGTCGATTGGGTGGACCGGGGCGGGTTGTTGGTGCGCTTTGCCGGGCCGCGTCTGGCGGCGTCTGACGTGGCACGCGACGCGGCTGGCCCCCTGATGCCGGTGCGTCTGCGTGCCGGTGGGCGCTCGGTCGGGGGCGCGATGAGCTGGGGTGAACCCAAGACGCTCAGCCCCTTTGCCGATGGTTCGCCGTTTTTCGGCCTGGCGATTCCGGCCGATGTGGCGGTCCGTGCGCAGGTGATGGCCCAGCCCGATCCCGAACTGGCTGCCCGCACCATCGCAGCGCTCAACGACGGCACGCCGCTGGTCACCCGGATTGCCAAGGGGCAGGGGTCGGTGGTGCTGTTCCATGTCACGGCCAATGCCGAATGGTCCAGCCTGCCCTTGTCGGGCCTGTTCGTGCAAATGCTGGAACGTCTGGCGGTTTCAACCCGCCCCGCCGCACCCGGGGCGGACGATCTGGTCGGCACGCTATGGACGCCGCAACAGGTGCTCGACGGTTTCGGGCAGCTGCGCGATGCCGGCAATCGGCCCGGCGTCGCGGGCGCCGATCTGGCCCAGCAGCCGCTGTCGGCCGATATCTTGCCGGGTCTTTACGCCGCCGAGGATCGGCGCGTCGCGCGCAACGTCATCGATGCCGAAACGGTGCTGGCCGCCGCACAATGGCCATCTTCGGTGCCCGTTGTCGGGCTGGAGGTTGTGGCGCCCACCGATCTGACCGCGGCTTTCCTGAGTGCGGCGGTGATCTTGCTGTTCATCGATGCCTTGGCGGCGCTGTGGCTGGCCGGGCGACTGTCTGGCCTGATGCGGGGGGCCGCGGGCCTGTTGCTGGCGCTGGTTTTGCCGCACGCGGGCCAGGCGCAGGCCGATCTGACACCGGCCGAAACCATGGCGCTTTTGGCGACATCAGAGGTGCGTCTGGCCTATGTGATCACCGGGGATCCCCGGCTGGACGAGGTGTCGCGCGCCGGGCTTCAGGGGTTGTCGAACACGCTGTACCAGCGCACGTCGGTGGAACCGGGCGCGCCCATGGGCGTCAGCCTTGAAACCGACGAGCTCAGCGTGTTTCCCATGCTTTACTGGCCCGTGGCCCCCGACCAGCCCCTGCCCTCGGCCGCGGCGTATCGGCGGCTGAACGCCTATCTGCGATCGGGCGGCATGATCGTGTTCGACACGCGCGATGCCCATCTGGGTGGTTTCGGTTCGGGTACCCCCGAGGGGCGTCGCCTGCGGACGCTGGCCGCGGCGCTGGACATTCCACCCTTGGAACCGATCCCGCCCGATCACGTGCTGACGCGCACCTTTTATCTGTTGCAGGATTTTCCCGGCCGGCATCTTGGCCGCGATGTCTGGGTTGAAGCCGCCCCCGTTGATGCCGAACAGGTCGAAGGCATGCCGTTTCGCAATCTCAATGACGGGGTGACGCCGGTGCTGATCGGCGGCAATGATTGGGCGGCGGCCTGGGCACAAGATACAGCGGGCCGCCCGGTCTACCCGGTGGGGCGCGGCGCCAGCGGGGAGCGCCAGCGCGAAATCGCGCTGCGTTTCGGGGTGAACCTTGTCATGCATGTGTTGTCGGGCAACTACAAATCCGACCAGGTGCATGTGCCCGCGCTGCTCGATCGCTTGGGGCAATGATGATGGCGCAGACGATCTTGTTCGATCCGCTGTTGTCGCCTTGGCTGATCGGGCTGCTGGCCGGCGCCGGGCTGCCGATCATCGGGTTGGCAATCTGGCGCGGCCTGCCGGGCTGGCCGTTTCGATTGGCTGCGGCCACGGTGGTGCTGGCGGCATTGCTCAACCCCTCGCTTCAGTCGGAAGACCGCGAACCGCTGTCCGACATTGTTTTGGTGGTGGTGGATCAATCCGCCAGCCAAAGGATATCGGACCGTGCCGGTCAAACAGAGGCGGCGGTGGCCATGCTCGAGGCCGAGATCGCTGCGCTGGGCATGGAGATGCGACTGGCCCGTGTCGGGGATGGCCCCGACAATGCCGGCACGCTGGCAATCACCGAATTGGCGCGCCTGCTGGCCGAAGAACCGCGCGCCCGGGTCGCCGGGGCCATTGTGGTCACCGATGGCCAGATCCATGACGCCGGGTTGATGCCCGATCTTCCCGCGCCGCTGCACGTGCTTCTGAGCGGGCGCGACAATGACTGGGACCGGCGCCTTGTCATCGAAACTGCGCCGGCCTTCGGCATCATTGGCGAAGAGATCGTGATCACCCTCAGGATCGAGGATCAGGGCGCGGTGCCCGCGGACCTGAGCGGACAGGCCGAGATCGCCGTCGCCATCGACGGGGCCCCGGCGGAAACCTATGGCGTGCCCACCAACCGAACCCTGCGCTTGCCGCTGACGCTGGAAAAGGCCGGCCAAAACGTGGTGCAATTCATCATCCCCGAGGCGCCCGATGAATTGACCGCGCGCAACAATGCCGCGGTGGTGCAGATCAATGGCATCCGGGACCGGCTGTCGGTCTTGCTGGTGTCGGGCGAGCCGCACCCGGGCCAGCGCACATGGCGCAACCTGCTGAAAGCGGACCCGGCGGTCGACCTGGTTCATTTCACCATCCTGCGCCCGCCCGAAAAGCAAGATGGCGTGCCGGTGACCGAGCTGAGCCTGATCGCCTTTCCTACGCGCGAACTGTTCATGGAGTCGGTCGATGACTTCGACCTGATCATCTTTGATCGTTATCAGCGGCGCGGCATTCTTCCGCTGACCTATTTCGACAACATCCGTCGCTATGTCGAAGACGGCGGTGCCCTGCTGGTGGCGGCGGGGCCCGATTACGCATCGGCCGCATCGCTCTATCGATCACCCTTGGCCGATATCTTGCCCGGACAGCCCACCGCGCGCGTGATCGAGGCGCCGTTTGTGCCGCAAGTGTCTGAACTGGGCCAGCGCCACCCCGTCACGGCGGGGCTGGCGCTGGCCCATGAACCGCCCCCCGATAGCGATCAACCCTGGGGGCGGTGGATGCGGCAGGTCGAAGTGGCCGCGCAGTCGGGTCAGACGGTGATGACCGGCGCGGACGGCGCGCCCTTGTTGCTTCTGGATCGGGTGGGCGCAGGTCGGGTGGCGTTGCTGGCGTCTGACCATGCCTGGCTTTGGGATCGCGGCTTCGAGGGCGGCGGCCCGCAGTCCGAGCTGCTGCGCCGTCTGGCCCATTGGATGATGGGCGAACCCGAACTGGAAGAAGAAGCCTTGGTCGCCCAGGTCGATGGCCAGACCATCCGTGTGACCCGGCGCAGCATGGGCGACAGCGTCGGCGCGCTGCGCGTGACCCGGCCCGATGGAACGGCGACGGATCTGGCCCTGGCCCAGACCGCGCCCGGCCGTTTCACCGCCGATATCGCGGGCGCGGAACAGGGGCTGTATCGCCTGGCCGAAGGGGCGTTCGAAACCGTCATCGCCTTGGGCCCGGCCGCGCCGCGGGAATTCGAACAGACCATCGCCACCGAAGATGTCGTGGCGCCGTTGGTTGCACCGCTGCGCGGGGCGGTCATGCGGCTGGAGGATGGCCTGCCCGATGTGCGGCGCGTGGCCGAAGGGCGCGCGGCGGCCGGGCGTGGCTGGATCGGTTTGACACCGCGTGCGGCCTATCTGACGACGGATGTCACGGTGCGCCCCGCGCTTGCGCCTTGGGTTTGGTTGATGTTGGCCGCAGCCTTGACGCTGGCGGGCTGGCTGCGCGAAGGGCGGCGTTGACCGCCGGATCAGAACGGCTTGAACACCACCACGATCAAGACCCCGATCGCGCCCAGAACGCTCAGCTCGTTGAAGACCCGAAGCCACAGGTCGCTTTCGGTGAACACGCCGCGGCGTGCGCGCAGCACCAGCCGCCCGGTCCACCCGTAATGCGCGGCCAGCGCCAGCACCAACGCAAGCTTGGACCACACCCACAGCGGATACCCCCAGAACCACCCCAGCCACAGCCCGGTCGCGATCGCGATCACCCCCAAGCCCAGCGAAAATCGGTAGATGCGGATCGTCAGATCGCCCGTTGGTCCGAATTCCCCCAGCCGCGCGTATTCGCGCTTCCAGAAGATGATCGCCCGCGGCACCGCGAAGATGCCGGTCATCCAGCCCAACACGGCCAGAAGATGAAGAACCTTGATCCATTCCATGCCGCCACTTGCCGCCCCGCGCGCGCCGGCGGCAAGGTGCCGTGTTGTCTCAGGTCTTTTTTCGTTGCCATCTCGCAGTATTGGTTATAATTTCTTACCAATTGTAGCGAAGGAGGCGCGCGCCATGGATATGCCAGCACCCGATGCCGGGATTTTATCGCGCAAAACCAAGATCGTGGCCCGTTTGGCCGAAGCCTTGCCCAAGGCGGCGGTGATTCACGACGCGGCCGAATTGCGCGCCTATGAATGTGACGCCTTGACGGCCTATCGGTGCCCGCCGCTGGCCGTGGTGTTGCCGGCCTCGACCGAAGAGGTGGCCCTGGCGCTGAAAATCTGCCACGCCGAAGGGGTGCCGGTGGTGCCGCGCGGGTCGGGAACATCGTTGGCCGGGGGGGCGTTGCCGACCGCCGACAGCGTGATCCTGGGCGTGTCGCGCATGACCCAAGTGCTGGAGGTCGATTACGACAACCGCTTCATCCGCGTGCAGACGGGGCGCACCAACCTGAGCGTCACCGGCGCGGTCGAACAGGCCGATTTCTTTTACGCCCCCGACCCGTCGAGCCAGCTGGCCTGTGCCATCGCGGGCAATATCGCGATGAATTCGGGTGGGGCGCATTGCCTGAAATACGGGGTCACGACCAATAACCTGCTGGGGGTGACCATGGTCACCATGGCGGGCGAGGTGCTTGAGATCGGCGGCGCGCATCTGGATGCCGCAGGCTACGATCTTTTGGGGGTGATCTGTGGTTCCGAGGGCCAGCTGGGCGTGGTGACGGAAGCCACCTTGCGCATCCTCAGAAAGCCCGAAGGCGCGCGGCCGGTGCTGATCGGCTATGACAGCAACGAGGTGGCGGGGGCTTGCGTCAGCGACATCATCAAGGCGGGCATCTTGCCCGTGGCGATCGAATTCATGGACCGCCCCTGCATCGAGGCGACCGAGGCCTTTGCCAAGGCAGGCTACCCGATGTGCGAAGCGCTGTTGATCGTCGAGGTGGAAGGCAGCCCGGCCGAAATCGATGAACAGTTGGCGCTGATCAAGGCGATCGCCCAGACCCACAACCCCGTCGAGCTGCGCGAAGCGCAATCCGAAGATGAGGCCAAGCGCATCTGGCTGGGTCGCAAATCGGCCTTTGGCGCCATGGGGCAGATCAATGATTACATGTGCCTTGACGGCACGATCCCGGTGTCGTCGCTGCCCCATGTGCTCAAACGCATCGGCGAGATGTCCAAGGCCTATGGCTTGGGCGTGGCCAATGTGTTTCACGCCGGTGACGGCAACATGCATCCGCTGATCTTGTTCGATGCCAACAAGCCCGGCGATCTGGAACTGTGCGAGGCGTTCGGGGCTGATATCCTGAAGCTGTGCGTCGAGGTGGGCGGTTGCCTGACCGGTGAGCATGGCGTGGGGATCGAAAAGCGGGATTTGATGGGCGTGCAATTCGCCCCCGCCGATCTTGAGGCGCAGATGCGCGTCAAGGATGTGTTCGATCCGGGCTGGCTTTTGAACCCGGCCAAGGTGTTTCCCCTGGCCACATCGCGGGCACGGCGCGAAAGGCAGGTCGCCGCCTGACGGCGCCGACCCGCCGGGGGGCCAGCCCCCCGGACCCCCCGGAGTATTTGACAAGCAAAGATGGGAAGGGAGGGGCGCCTGTGTTGCACCCTGCGACAGAAAGCGAAGTGAGCGAGATCCTGGCCGGTGCCACCGGGCCCTTGCAGATCGTCGGCGGCGGCACGCGCCCCATCGGCCGGCCGGTGGCGGGCGAAGTGCTGTCGATGGCGGGGCTGCGCGGGGTCGAGCTGTATGAGCCCGGATCGCTGACCCTTGTGGTGCGCGCCGGAACCCCTTTGGCCGAGGTCGAAGCGGTGCTGGCCGGCGAGGGGCAGCGCCTTGCCTTTGAGCCGATGGATCATCGTGCCCTGCTGGGCACCGAGGGCACGCCGACCATCGGTGGCGTGGTGGCGGCCAATGTGTCGGGACCACGTCGCATTCAGGCCGGCGCCGCCCGCGACAGCCTGATTGGCCTGCGGTTCGTGGACGGGTCTGGCCAGGTGATCAAGAACGGCGGCCGGGTGATGAAGAACGTCACAGGCTATGATCTGGTCAAGCTGATGGCCGGCAGCTGGGGCACACTTGGCGCGCTGAGCGAAGTGGCGTTCAAGGTCCTGCCCGCGCCAGAGGCGGCCATCTGTCTGCAGCTGCGCGATCTGTCGGATGTGCAAGCGGTCAAGGCCATGGCGTTGGCGCTGGGATCGCCCTACGAGGTCAACGGCGCCGCGCACTTGCCCAAGGCGGGCCAGACCCTTTTGCGGATCGAGGGCTTCGCGGCAAGCCTGGCCTATCGTGCCGGATGCCTGGCCGATCTTTTGGCGCCCTTCGGTGCGGTCGAGCGCTTGGATGAGCCCGCGGCCGTCGCCGCGATTTGGCGCGATCTGCGCGATGTGGCCGCCTTTGCGGGCCAGGCCGGAGATGTGTGGCGGCTGTCGGTCAAGCCCTCGGATGCACCCGAGGTCGCGGCGCGCATCGCGGGCGAGGTCATCTATGACTGGGGCGGCGGGCTGATCTGGGCGCTGGTTCCCGAAGGCACCGATCTGCGGACGCATCTGGGCCCGCTGGCCGGGCATGCGACGCTGATCCGGGCCCATGCGGCCACCCGCGCACGCATCGCGCCGTTTCATCCCGAACCCGCGCCGATCGCGGCCATCGCGGCCAAGTTGCGGGCCCAGTTCGATCCAAGGGGTATTCTGAACCCCGGGTTGATGACAGCATAAGGGATCGGCGCAGGTGATGATCGATGCCATCTTGTCCGCCTTGCCCGCCGCCGCGTTGTTCGCGGCGCTGGTCTTGATGGGCGACCGCAAGCGTGGTGCGCTTTTGGCGCAAGGGGCTTTGGTCGTGGCGGTTGCCCTGATCTTTGTCGCGATCCTGACGGATGGGGGCGCGCTGGGGCTTGGGTCGGCCGGATTGGCCGGTTTGGGCATCGCGCTGGTTTCGGCGGCGGTGTCGGGGATGCTCTATCATCTCTACCTGGGCCGGTTCGTGCGGGTTTGGGCTGCCCGTGCCGTGTTCACCGCCTTGTTTCTTGGGGTGTCGGCGGTGTTCAGCCTTATCTTGTTGTCCTTGATCTGAAAGTGCCGCCATGCAGACACATTTTTCCCCTGAACAGCTTGCCGATCCGGTCATCGCGCGATCGAACGCGGTGCTGCGATCTTGTGTGCATTGCGGGTTCTGCACCGCGACCTGCCCCACCTATCAGGTGCTGGGCGACGAATTGGACAGCCCGCGTGGCCGCATCTACCTGATCAAGGACATGCTGGAAAAAGGTCGTCCGGCCGATGCCAAGACGGTCCAGCATATCGACCGATGCCTGTCGTGCTTGGCCTGCATGACGACCTGCCCGTCCGGGGTGCATTACATGCATCTGGTCGATCATGCGCGCGCCCATATCGAACAGACCTATCGTCGCCCGCCGTTCGAGCGGCTGTTGCGCTGGGCATTGGCGCGCATCTTGCCCTATCCGACCCGGTTCCGCGTGGCGCTGCTGGGGGCCAAGATCGGTCGGCCCTTTGCCTTTCTGATGCCCGATGCGCGGCTCAAGGCGATGCTGGCCATGGCGCCCAAGGTGATCCCGCCCGTGTCGCGCAACGACGATCCGCAGGTGTTCCCGGCACAAGGCCCGCGCAAGATGCGGGTGGCCCTGATGACGGGCTGCGCCCAACGGGCGCTCAACACTGACATCAACGATGCCACCATCCGGCTGCTGACGCGGCTGGGCTGCGACGTGGTGATCGCCGAAGGGCAGGGGTGTTGCGGTGCGCTGACCCACCACATGGGCAAGCTGACCGAAAGCCACGCCGCGGCGGCGCGCAACATCCGCGCCTGGACCCGCGAGATGGACGGCGCTGGCCTGGATGCCATCGTCATCAACACCAGCGGTTGCGGCACGACGGTCAAGGATTACGGGCATATGTTCGCCCATGATCCCTTGGCCGCGCAGGCCGCTGCCGTGGCCGGGATCGCCATGGATGTGTCCGAGGTTTTGATGAAGCTGGACCTGCCCCCGGCACAGATGGGGTTGACCGTGGCCTATCACGCGGCCTGTTCCTTGCAGCATGGCCAGCAGATCAAGACCTACCCCAAGGATTTGCTCAAGCGGGCGGGCTACCGGGTGGTCGAACCCGCCGACAGCCACCTGTGCTGTGGCTCGGCGGGCACCTACAACCTGATGCAGCCCGAGATTTCCGGCAAGCTCAAGGCGCGCAAGGTCGAAACGCTGGCGGCAACCCGCCCCGATGTGATCGCGGCGGGCAACCTGGGCTGCATGATGCAGATCGGGTCTGGCACAGACATCCCCATTGTCCACACCGTGGAATTGCTGGATTGGGCCACCGGCGGCCCGCGGCCCACGGCGTTGGATGCGCCGGGCAAGCGGGCGGTCGCGGTGCCCATCCTGCGCTAAGGCGCACGCGCCGGCCCGATGGCCGGGATCTGGGGGCTTGAAAGCCGAAATCCTGTTTCCTAGGTCAGGCTAGGGCGGTGCCGGTATCGGGCCGTCCCATGTGAACCCGTGAGCCACGCCCGATACCGGGGTGGTTCCTAGACCCAGTTGTCGCTCATTGGAGGATGACAGATGCGCAATTATGACCTGACACCGCTGTACCGGGCCACCGTCGGTTTCGACCGGATGGCCGATCTTCTGGATCGCGTGCTGACCCAAGACAGCACCACCAGCACTTACCCCCCCTACAACATCGAGAAAACCGCCGAGGGCGCTTATCGCATCTCGATCGCCGTGGCCGGCTTTGCCGAGCCCGAATTGAGCGTCGAGCAGCGCGAGCAAGAACTGATCGTGGCGGCGCGAAAGGCCGCTGAGGATCAGGCGCGGACCTATCTGCACCGCGGCATCGCCACGCGGGCCTTTGAAAAACGGTTCCAACTGGCCGACCATGTGCGCGTGACCGGCGCGCTGCACGAAAACGGCATGCTGCATATCGATCTTCTGCGCGAGGTGCCCGAGGCGCTGAAACCGCGCCAGATCCCGATCACCCGCGTCGCGCCCAATGTGATCGAGGCGCAAACGGCCTGATCGGCTACGGCTCGAACGAACCATCAGGGGCGATCCGACCGGGTTGCCCCTTTTGCTGTCTTGGGTGTGATGGCGCCTAGCCCTGTGGCGGTAGCAGGCCGATCCAGGCGGCCAGCCCGCCCAGCGCCAGCATCACCAAGAGCAACCGCCGCACCAGTTTGCGGAACACCCAGACCGCCAGCGCCCCGGCCAGCCCCAGGGCCACCCCGCCCGCGGGGCCCAGTGTGGCCATGCCGACATATCCGCCCGCGCCCATGGCCAGGGCGATAGCAAGCTTGGTCAACATGCCAGTCTCGCGCGGGGTGCGGGCCAGGGTGCCATGGGCCGCGTCATTGCGGCGCCGCCCGGGCAAGGCGACGCAACAGCACAAAGCCGCCCAAGGGGGCGGCCGCGCAGACCGCGATCACCGCACCATAGCCCAAGGTATCGGCCAGCACCGCCCCAAGGCCCGGCGCCACGGCAAAGGCAAACAACGACATCCGCGCCACGCGCCCGGCGTTTTCGCCAAAGCCGGCGTCGCCCATCACCTCGCGGGTGACCACGGGCCTGAGGATCGAGATGACGCCATTGCCGATGCCTTGGGTCAGGGCAAAGACCAGCACCATGGCCGGAATGGCCGCCGCAGCCCCCATCGCCAAGGCCGCCAGCATCAGCACCAGAAATGCCCCAAGCGCCACCTGCCGCGCTGCGATGCGCGCCCCGGCCAGCATCAACAGAACCCGTGCTGCGACCTGCGCCGGGCCGATGGTCGATGCCGCCAGGATCGCCAACCCGGCCGGCACCCCCAGCGCGGCCATCAGCGGCAGCAGATGCGCAAGCAAGATGCCCGACCCCAGCGCCGTCAGGGCAAACCCCCCCGCCAGCGGCCAAAAGCCAAGGCGCGCAGCCGCGCCCACCGCATCCGTAGCCGGCCCAGCCCCTGTCGGGGCCAGACTGCGCGCCCGCGTTTCGGCCTCGAGCCGGGTGGCGGCCAGCCCCACCAGCGGCACGACCAGAACCAGAACCAACCCCATCAGCACCCAGACGGCCGCGCGCCAACCACCGATCTGGGTCACGGCCGCCGTCAGCGGATAGGCCAGGGTCGAGGCAAACCCCGCCGCCAGCGTGATCGCGGTGATGGCGGCGCGCGCTTGCGCCCCGCGGGCGCGTGTGACCACCGAAAATGTCGCGTCATAAAGCGTCATGCCCATCATCAGCCCAAGCCAGGCCCAGACGGCATAGAATTGCCACAGCGTCTGAATCTGCGTCAGGGCGGCCAGGCCCGCCAAGGCCCCCACCGCGCCCAGGGGCATGCCCAGCGGCGCACGGCCGCGGTCGATCAGGCGCCCGACCCAAGGCGCCGTGACGCCCTGCATTGCCAAGGCCAGGCTGAAGGCGCCCATGGCTTGTGTGGCCGACCAGCCGAATTCCGCCTGCCAATGCAGCACGAGCGCGGGAAAGCTGTAAAAGATCGCGGCCCAGATCACCGTTTCGGCCAGCATGAAGGCCAAGATCGCGGGGTCGCGCCACGCCGGGGGCGGAGGTGTCATGACATCAGAACCATTGGCCGGGTTCCATCATGCCCAGCTCCAGCAATTGCCGCGATGACCATTGGAACGGCACCGAGTTCTGCCAGCGGAAATCGGTGATGTCATGGCGGGATGCGGGGTTGGTGCACAGCGCCTTGGCCACCCGAAACGAACAGATCGCCACCGTCAAGGAGTGATGCCACGCGCAGGCATAGGTGTTCATCTCCTCCAGGTTCAAGGTGTGATCCGCGCGCAGACGCAGGCCGGGTTGGGCCTGGAACAGGCTGATGCGATCGATCCGGCGCTTGGGATATTGGATGTGCTGTTCGAACCGCCAGCGCAGACCGCCGTAGACATTGATCTGCCGTTCCAGCGGCTGGCCCGCAACATCATGGCGGGTTTCCGCATAATATCCCGCTCCATCGAGCAAGGCATGGTCGATGGCCACGCCATCGGGATGGGTGGTCAGGTCGGGGGCATATAGATCGATGACATAGCTCAGAACCGACTGGCGACGCTCGCCCGCCAGCCATGTGACCATTTCGCCAATGCTGCGATCCTCGCAGAAGGGAAAGAACAGGAATTCGGCGTTGTAGCCGTAATACAGCCATTCGCCGGGCATCTGGTCGATCAGCGCGTTCACCGCGGTTTGGGTCACGCCGGGCGCGCGGGTGCAGGTGCGGATCACATGGGTTTGTGCCCGATCGCCCGCATCCGTGACGGGCAGCGCAAGCCCGGCCGGGGCCAGAACGAAGATCTGGCGAAAGCCCAGCTTTTGCAGATGCGACAGGCTCGATGCGATTTCGACCCCGTCTTCGGCGATCATCACCGCCGCCGGACCCTTGCCCCAGCGCCCCCGTCGCGTGGCGCAGAACTGTTCAAGACTGCCGAATTCCATGCGCTTTGCCTGATCATCCTGTTGCCTGTCCGCCGCAAGGGCGAGTCTGTCCTGTCCCAAGGTCGAATTCAATCGCGCGATCGGTTGAAGCAGACCGGCGCTGCGTGTACATGCCACAGATCAAGCTTTCCTTACCCCCCAGGGCCGGACCACGCGATGACCGAGGCGAAAAAGCTCTACGTCAAGACCTACGGCTGCCAGATGAATGTCTATGACAGCGAACGTATGGCCGAGACGCTGGGCGCACAGGGCTATGAACAGGTCGACACCGCCGAGGCGGCCGACATGATCTTGCTCAACACCTGCCACATCCGTGAAAAGGCGGTGGAAAAGGTCTATTCCGATCTGGGCCGGCTGAAGCCGCTGCACGATGTGAAGCCGGATCTGAAAATCGCGGTGGCGGGCTGTGTGGCCCAGGCCGAGGGGGCGGAAATCCTGCGCCGTCAGCCGATGGTCGATCTGGTCGTGGGCCCCCAGACCTATCACCGCTTGCCGGGCATGATGGCGGCGCTCGACCGCGGCGAGCGGGTTCTGGATACCGAGTTTCCCGAAGAAGACAAATTTGCCCATTTGCCGAAAGACCGCCGTGCCACGCGCGGTCCGACCGCCTTTCTGACGGCGCAGGAAGGCTGCGACAAGTTCTGTTCCTTTTGTGTCGTGCCCTATACCCGGGGCGCCGAGGTCAGCCGCCCCGCCGAACGCCTGCTGCGCGAGGCGCGCGATCTGGTCGAACGCGGCGTGCGCGAGATCACGCTGCTGGGCCAGAACGTCAACGCCTATCACGGTGCGGGTGCGGATGGGGCCGAATGGGGCCTTGCGCGGCTGATCCGCGAACTGGCCCAGATCGATGGGCTGGATCGCATCCGCTACACCACCTCGCACCCCAACGACATGGAAGACGATCTGATCGCGGCGCATGGCGATTGTGCCAAGTTGATGCCCTATCTGCATCTGCCGGTGCAGTCGGGATCCGACCGCATCCTGAAAGCGATGAACCGCAAGCACACGGCCGACAGCTACCTGCGCCTGATCGCGCGCATCCGTGCGGCGCGCCCCGATCTGTTGCTGTCGGGCGATTTCATCGTGGGATTCCCCGGCGAGACCGAGGCCGATTTTCAGGCCACGCTCGATCTGGTGGGTGCGGTTGGTTACGGCGCGGCCTATTCCTTCAAGTATTCGCCGCGCCCCGGCACACCGGCCGCCGAGCGGGCGATGGTTGATCCAGCTGTGGCCGATGACCGCCTGCAGCGGTTGCAAGCGCTGATCACGCACCAGCAGCGCGCGGCGCAAGATGCCATGATCGGGCGCGTCGTTCAGGTGCTGTTCGAAAAGCCGGGTCGGATGGCGGGTCAGATCACCGGAAAATCCGATTATCTGCACGCGGTTCATGTCGATGGTCCCGCCACCTTGTTGGGCCAGATCGCAGCGGTCGAAATCATCGCTTCGCAGACCAATTCCTTGACCGGGCGCTTGATTGCCTGACGGGCGGGCCCGGCAGGCGCTGCCCGTTTTTCATGCGACACTTGTTGCAGGATCAAGAAACTTTGATGACGCCCCCCACAAGCTGTTGCGTTGTGACGCGCCGGTTGCCACTATCTCTATAGGCGCAACACCAACCCGGAGCGTTGTTTGGCGATCACCCCCCTTGCGGCCCCCGCAAATGGCACCCCTGTCGAGCTGTCGCTCGAGTTTCCTGACAACCGTCTGCTGATCGAGCTGTGTGGTGAATTCGATCGCAACCTGGCCCAGATCGAGCATCTCTTGTCCGTGCATGTCTTGCGGCGTGGCAATCAGCTGGCGGTGCTGGGCGACGCGCGCGAAGCGGCGGTCGAGGTGCTGAAAAAGCTTTACACCCGGCTGGAAGCGGGCCGTGGGCTTGATCCGGGCGACATCGATGCCGCGATCCGGTTGGGCGGCTCGGCCGAAGGCACCGGCGCGCGCGCCGGCGATCAGATCGAGATGTTCCAGCGCGGGGCGCTGGAAATCGGCACCCGCAAGAAAACCGTCGAGCCGCGCACCAAGGCGCAGCAAGATTATGTGCGCAACCTCTTTGCCCATGAGCTGGCATTTGGCATCGGGCCCGCCGGCACGGGCAAGACTTATCTGGCCGTCGCGGTCGGGGTGAACCAGTTGATCAACGGGGCCGTGGACAAGATCATCTTGTCGCGTCCCGCGGTCGAGGCGGGCGAACGGCTGGGGTTTCTGCCCGGCGACATGAAGGAAAAAGTCGATCCCTACATGCAGCCGCTCTACGACGCGCTGAACGATTTCCTGCCTGGCAAGCAGCTGCAAAAGCTGATGGAAGAAAAGACCATCGAAATCGCACCCTTGGCTTTTATGCGGGGTCGGACGCTGGCCAATGCCTATGTCGTTCTCGACGAGGCGCAGAATGCCACCGCGATGCAGATGAAGATGTTCCTGACACGCTTGGGGCAGGGATCGCGCATGGTCATCACCGGCGACCGCAGCCAGGTCGACCTGCCCCGCGGTGTGCCCAGCGGCTTGGTCGAGGCCGAGCGCATCTTGAAGGATGTGGCAGGCATCAGCTTCAACTACTTCACCGCAAAGGACGTGGTGCGCCACCCGATGGTTGCCAAGATCATCGAAGCCTACGATGCCGACGCGGGCCATCCGCACGGTTGAACCTGGGCGCGGGGCGCGCCCGGGCGCCTGACTGTCTGTCGCCGTGATCTGTGGTTGACCGCGCCCGCCCGCCGGTGCATGGGCGACGGCCATGGAGATCGACATTCTTTTTGAGGAACCCGCCTGGGAAAACACCGCGCTTGCGGCGTTGGCCGATACGGCGTTTCGCGCCGCCCTGGCCGAGTTGGGCCTGGTGCCCGCCCGCTTCGCGGTGTCCATCCTTGCTTGCGATGACGATCGCATCGCGACGCTGAACGCCGCATTTCGGGGCAAGCCCACGCCCACCAACGTGTTGTCCTGGCCGGCCGAGGACCGCGCGCCCGCCACCCCGGGCGCCTTGCCGGATCTGCCCGATGTCGGCCCCG
>JBEAQJ010000117.1:0-7087 GCA_041163945.1 Pseudomonadota bacterium | reverse complement strand
GGCCTTGCCCGCGAACGACATGTGCGAAACGGTCATGCTGGTAAAAGGTCGATCCATTGTGATCGCCGGCGGCCAGCAAGGTGGGATCGACGGGCACCTCGACCAGATGCGGGCCCTTGGGGTTGCGCGGGCTGACAATCAGTTGCGGCACCGGGGCATCGCCCAAATGCGCGGGCCAGAACCGGCCGGGGCCGGGCACCAGGCATTCAATGCGTGCATCGGGCCCCACGGCGGTGATTTCTTCTTGGTAGCGGGCGCCTTCGGCGAACATGCACAATTCCAGCATCGCGCGTGCCCCGCGCGCGAAATCCACGATGACATAGGCATTGTCCCAGATATCCGAGGGCTGGCCGTCGTAGCGTTCGTCGCGATGGTTCACATCTTGGCCGCCCGAAGCCATGATCCGCACCGGGTTGTCTTGCAAGATGACCCGCATCAGATCGAAGAAGTGACAACATTTTTCGACCAGCGTGCCGCCGGTCTTGGCGTTGAAGCGGTTCCAGTCGCCGACCTTTTCCAAAAAGGGAAACCGGTGTTCGCGGATGGTCAGCATCTTGATGCCGCCGGTTACCGCCTGGGCCTGTTCGATCAAGGCGGCAACCGGGGGCATGTAGCGATATTCCATCGCCACCCAGATCGGTGCGGGGTAATCAAGCGCGCCCAGCCTCTCAAAATCGGACGGGTCGGTGAAAACCGGCTTTTCCACCAGAAGCGGCAGCGGGCGCGTGGCCGCGATCTGAAGGATTTGCGGCACGTGCAGGTAATTGGGGCTGGCGATCAGCAAGGCATCCAGCCCGTCATGGGCCAGCAGCGCCTCGACGGATGGGGCAAAGCTTGCCTTGGGCACCAGCTGGGCGGCGCGGGCGCGCATGCCGGCATCGGGTTCGAAGATCACGCTGACCTCGGCGCCTTCGATCAGTGCAAGGTTGCGCAGGTGTTCTTGCCCCATCATGCCGCAGCCGATGATGCCGTATCTTATCTTGTCCAAGATCTTGTCCTTACTTCAGTCTGACGGTGTAGCGCACCCGGTCGGGGTCGTACCATGTCCACGAGGCTTCGACGGGCGTATCTTCGTGGCCGTGGCTGACGCGGGTAATCATGGGCAGCGGCGTGCCGGGTGCATGGGGAAACTCCTGGGGGGCCCAGTCGGGCAGCGGGCCCAGACCCACGCGATCCTCGGCGCGCGCAATGCGCAGGTTCAGATGCCGCGCGTAAAAATAATAGAGCGATTCCGACAGTTCTTGCGGCACGATTCGATCGGCATGACTGGCATCGAGCCAGATTTCCTCGACCGCGGCGACCGTGTCGGACAGGTAGCGCAAGCGGCGGATCCGGTGCCCATGCGTGTGGGGGCCGAACGGGGGCAGCGCCGGGTCCTTGGGCAAGCGGTCGACCGACAGCACGCGGGCTTGCGGCAGGCCGCCGCCCTCGGCCAGTTCCAGTCGCAAAAAGGCATAGATCGACCCGGTGTCGGCCTTGGCCCGGATGTAGTTGCCCGACCCCTGCACGCGTTCCAACAGACCCTTGTCTTGCAGCACCGCCAGGGCCTTGCGCAGGGTGCCCACGGCGATGCCGAAACTGTCGGCCAATTCGCGTTCGGGGGCCAGGCGTTCGCCATCGACCAGCCGGCCGGCCGCGATGTCACGGATGATCAATTCCGTGATCTGCATATGCAGCGGTAAAGCGCCCCGCGTCGTCACGCTCACCACCCCTGTTCGGTCGATGTCGGTCAGATTGATACACTATTGATTTACAAAATTCGCAATGTTACGCAATGAAAAATTCTGAGATGCGGGGAATTCGATGAGCGTGGTGCCAATCACTTCGGCCGATCTGGACGGGGCAGAGGTCAGCTGGTTCGCCGCGCTGTGTTCGGATGATTACGCGTTTCTGGGCGTGCCCGAGGGGCATCTGCGGTCCAGCTGGGATCATTGTTCAAGCATTGTCCAAACGGCCGAACGAAACGGGTTTCGCAACATCTTGTGCCCGTCAAGTTATCAGGTCGGGCAAGACACGCTGTCCTTCGTCGCGGGCTGCGCGCCGATCACCGATCGGATCAATTTCCTGGCCGCGATTCGCTGCGGTGAAATGCAGCCGGTGATGTTGGCGCGCACCGTGGCAACGCTCGATCACATGCTGAAGGGTCGGCTGACGCTGAACGTGATTTCCAGCGACTTTCCCGGTGAAGTGGCCGATAGCGCCTTTCGCTACAAGCGCAGCCACGAGGTGGTCGAGATCCTGCGCCAAGCCTGGACCCGCGATGAGATCGAATATGACGGCGACATCTACAAGATCAGCAAGCTGACCGCCGATCCTGCGCGCCCCTACCAGCAAAACGGGGGGCCGCTGCTGTATTTCGGGGGCTACAGCCCCGATGCGCTGGAATTGTGCGGCGCCCAGTGCGATGTCTATCTGATGTGGCCCGAACCGCGTGACATGCTGGCCGCGCGCATGCGCGATGTGCATGCCCGCGCCCAGGCGCATGGCCGCACGCTGGATTACGGTCTGCGCGTGCACATGATCGTGCGCGACACCGAGGCAGAGGCGCGCGACTACGCCGAGCACATCGCCAGCCGGCTCGACGATGAATATGGCCGGCTGATCCGCGAGCGCGCGCATGACAGCATCAGCCTTGGCGTTGCCCACCAGGCGCGTGCCCGCGAATTGGCCGACAAGTTCGGCTATGTCGAACCGAACCTGTGGACGGGCATCGGGCGGGCGCGGTCGGGCTGTGGGGCAGCGCTGGTCGGATCGGTGGATCAGGTGATGACCGCGATCGAGGATTACCGCAAGATGGGCATCCGCGCCTTCATCTTTTCGGGCTACCCCCATCATGACGAAGCCGAGATTTTCGGCGCAAAGGTCATGCCGCAGCTAAAGACCGTATCGCTTCCCCATGTGTATGGCCGCGTACCCGCGGATACCCCTGCAACCCCTCTTGGAAATGGACCGCGTCGTTGATGGACCGTTCGAACCTGACCCCCGATCTGTCGCTGTCACGTCTTGTCTATGGCATGTGGCGTCTGGGGGATGATCCCGACACGCGCCCCGCCCATGTGCAGGCCAAGGTCGAAGCCTGTCTGGCGCAGGGCATCACCACCATGGATCAGGCCGATATCTATGGCGGCTACACCGCCGAGGCGATCCTCGGCGCAGCGTTGCGGCAGGCCCCCGGCCTGCGTGACCGGATCGAGATCGTGACGAAATGCGATATCGTGGCGCCGGTCGGTCGGCATGCCGGCGTGCGGGTCAAGTATTACGACACATCGGCTTCCCACATCACGGCCTCGGTCGAAACCAGCCTGCGGGAAATGGGCACCGACCGCATTGATCTGTTGCTGATCCATCGCCCCGATCCCTTGATCGATCCCGATGAAACGGGGGCTGCGCTGGATGGGCTTGTCGCATCGGGCAAGGTGCGCGCGGTGGGCGTGTCGAATTTCCGCCCATGGGATATGGATTTGCTGCAATCGCGGATGACGGCGCGGCTGGTGACCAATCAGATCGAGTTGAGCCTGGCAGCCCATGACGCCTTCGTGAACGGCGATCTGGCGCATTTGCACCGGCACAAGATCGCACCCATGGCCTGGAGCCCGCTGGCCGGCGGCGCCATGGCCAAGGCCGGGCCGCTGCGCGCCAAGCTTGACGCGCTGGGCCATGCGGCGGGCGCTGATTGGGGCGCTGTGGCCGTGGCCTGGTTGCTGCATCACCCCGCGGGCATCTTGCCGGTGCTGGGCACCAACAATCTGGATCGGATCGGGCGCATATCGGATGCGCTGCGCGTGCCGATGGACCGCCAGACATGGTTCGAGCTTTACACGCTGGCGCTTGGGCGCGAGGTTGCATGATGGCCGACGGAGGGCACATGCAACCGGTTGAATTCACACCCAGCGCCGCGACATCGCGCAGGCTGCGTGATGCCTTGGGATGTTTTGCCACCGGCGTCACCTTGATCACCATCGAAAGCGACGAAGGCCCGATGGGCTTTGCCGCCAACAGCTTTGCCGCGGTGTCGCTCGAGCCCGCGCTGGTGCTGTGGTCGCCCGCCAAGGCATCGCGCCGCTTTGCCCATTACTTGGCCGCGCGGCATTACGCGATCCATGTGCTGCCCAGCGATGGGCAGGACATCCTCGATCGTTTCGTGCGCGATGGCGTGGGGTTCAACGGCCTGTCCTTTGGGCGCAACGCCGAAGGCGTGCCGGTTCTGGATCGCGCCGTGGCCCGGTTCGAATGCCGCCAGCATGCCGTTCACGACGGTGGCGATCACATGATCATCGTGGGCGAGGTCTTGCGTGCCAGCCATCGCGGCGGGGACGCGATGGTGTTCCATCAAGGCCGTTACGGAGGGTTCAGCCCCGCGGACTGACGAAATGCGCCCTTTGGGAGAGGGGCGCGAAAGGGAGGAAACACGCGCATGCAGGTGCTGATCGCCCTGTCCCGTCTGATGGCGTTGGTCAATGCCGGCGCCTTGACGCTTGGGCGTTGGCTGGGGGCTGTGTGCATTCTGCTGATGGTCGTCATCATTCTGGCGCAGGTGTTCTTTCGCTACGTCATCGGCTTGGGGCTGGCATGGCCGGAAGAGGCGTCGCGCTTTTTCATGCTGTGGTCCGCGGGCCTGATGATCGGCACCGCCTATCGCCGTGGCGGGTTCGTGGCCATCGATCTGGTCGTGGCGCTGGTGCCGCGGGTGATGCGGCATGTCCTGACCCTGGCGCTGTTTTCGCTGTCGCTCGTGATCTTGTGGAAGGCCTGGCAGATCGGCTGGGCCGAGGTTACGGGGCTTGCCGGCCGTTTCGGCACCGACAGCCTGAACGTCCCGGCCAGCTGGGATCTGTCGGAATGGCGCAAGGTGCCCAAGTCGTGGCAGATGGCGTCGATCTTGGTGGGGATCGCTGCGCTGATCATGGTAAGCCTAGAGATGATCCTGCGCGAGCTGACGGCGCTCTTGGGTCGGGCGGATGATCTGCCCCCGATTTCGGATCGCGTCGTGTTGGGGTCCGAATGACATGCTGAGCTTTTTCCTGCCGGTCTTTCTGGTTTTCCTGTTTCTGGGCCTGCCGGTCTTTTTCGCGCTTTTGGCGGCACCGGGGCTGCTGCTGTGGGGCGCGGGCATGGAACGCGACATCACGCTGCTTTACCGCAATGTCTATAACGGCATGGACAGCTTTCCGCTGATGGCGATCCCGTTTTTCATGCTGGCGGGCGAGCTGATGAACCGGGGCGGCATCACCTTGCGGCTGGTGGAGTTTTCGCAGGCGCTGGTGGGGCATTTTCGGGGCGGCTTGGCGCATGTGAACGTGCTGTCGTCCATGCTGTTTGCCGGCATGTCGGGTTCGGCGGTGGCCGATGTATCGGCCTTGGGCTCGATGCTGATCCCGGCGATGGAAGAAAATGGCTACAAGAAACGTTTCGCGGCCGCGATCACCGCGGCCAGTTCGATCATCGGGCCGATCATCCCGCCTTCGGGCATCATGATCATCTATGCCTATGTCATGGGCGAAAGCGTGGCCGCGCTGTTTTTGGCGGGCATCGTGCCGGGCGTCTTGATGGCTGTGGGGCTGATGATTGCGCTGTCGCTTCTGGCTGACCGCTATGAATTGCCCGCCGCGACCAAACGGGCCACCTGGGGTGCCCGGGGTCAGGCCAGCCTGCGGGCCTTTTGGCCCCTGATGACGCCGGTGATCATTCTGGGCGGTATCCTGGGCGGGGTCATGACCCCGACCGAGGCTGCCGCGGTCGCGGTTGGCTATGCCTTTGTCGTGTCGCTTTTCGTGATGCGTTCGCTCAAGCTGTCGGATGTTCCCGATGTCTTGATCCGCGCCGGGATCACATCGGCGGTGGTGCTGCTTTTGGTGGGGGCGGCGATGGCGTTCAAGACCGTTGCCGCGATGGCGCGCACGCCCGAACAGATGGCCAGCATCATTCTGGCGCTGTCGGACAATCCGTTGATCTTGTTGTTCCTGATCAACCTGTTGCTCTTTGTCGTGGGCATGTTCCTGGACGCCGGGCCGGCGATCATCATCCTTGGGCCGATCCTGGGGCCGATCTTTGCGGAACTTGGCGTCGATTCCGTGCATTTTGCGATCATCATGGCCGTCAACCTGACCGTCGGCCTGTTGACCCCGCCCATGGGGCTGGTGTTGTTCGTCACCTCGTCCGTTTCCGGTCTGCGGCTGGAAACATTGTCCAAGGCGATCTTGCCGTTTCTCGCGGTTCAGATCGTCGTCATCTTTCTGATTACCTACATCCCCGCGCTGACGCTGACCGTTCCGCGTCTGTTCGGGCTTGTTCCATGATCTTCAAATATCCAAAGGGAGGAAAACCAAGATGTTGAAGACAACCCTCAAATCGATGTTGCTGGCAACACTGCTGGCAGTGCCGGTTACGGCGGCTTTCGCGCAGGAAATCACGCTGCGCGCCACCGCCACCTCGAACGACCAGGACGAGGATTACGATGGTCTGGTCGTGTTCAAGAATTTCGTCGAGAACGCGTCGAATGGTGCGATTGCGGTGGAATTGTTCATCGGCACCCAGCTTTGCACCAAGGGTGACGAATGTTTGGCCGGTGTGGCCGATGGTTCGATCGACATCTTCGTGTCGACCTCGGGCGGTGCGGCTGGCCTGTTCCCCTATATCCAGGTGCTCGATCTGCCCTATCTGATGAGCGACGACCGCGTGGCCGAGCATGTGTTGTCCAGCGATTTCGTCGGCGAATTGCGCGCGCTGATGCTGGAAGACAGCGACAACCTGATCCGCCTGATGACGGTCGGCAACACGGGCGGCTGGCGCAGCTATGCCAACACCCAGCGTCGGATTGAGACCCCCGCGGATCTGGCCGGTCTGCGCATGCGCACGGTTCCCGCCGACCTGCCGCAGACGCTGGCCACCGCGCTTGGCGCGGCACCCACGCCGATCGCATGGCCGGAACTGTTCACGTCGCTTCAGACCGGCGTCGTCGAGGGCACGGCCAACGGCATCACCGACATCATGAACATGCGCTTTACCGATGCCGGGCTGAAATACCTGACGCTGGACAATCACAGCTACATGGGCGCGTTCTGGTTCATGAACAATGAACGCTTCCTGG
>JBEAQJ010000116.1:0-4292 GCA_041163945.1 Pseudomonadota bacterium | reverse complement strand
TGCAGCAGACATTCGGCCATGTAATCGGCCAGCGGGATGGGCCCCATCCGCATGATCCGGGCGATCAAGGCGTCCTTCAGCGCCGTCATCGCCGCTGCCGTGCCCCCCGCACCAGCCAAAGCCCCAGTGCGATCATCGGCAGCGACAGCAGCTGCCCCATGGTCAGGCCCAGTTGCGGTGTCACCGCCAGGGCAAATCCCACGGGGTTGTCGGGTGTCACGAATTGCGCATCGGGCTGGCGGACGAATTCCACGGCAAAGCGCGCCAGCCCATAGAGCGCCAAAAACATCCCCGTCAGCGCGCCGGGGGTCTTCAGCCAGCCGCGTCGCCACGCAAGCCACAACAAGACCGCGCCCATCGCGACACCTTCCAGCCCCGCCTGGTACAGCTGCGAAGGATGGCGCGCACACATCGGTCCCAATTCGGTCATCACGATGCCCACAGGCCCCATGCAGGCCTGTGCCGCATCGCCGGGAAAGATGACAGCCCAAGCCACATCCGAGGGCCGCCCCCAAAGTTCGGCATTGATGAAATTCGCGATCCGACCCAACCCCAGCCCGATGGCCACCACCATCGACATCGCATCTGCCACCGCCCGTGGCGCGACCGCGTTGGCCCGGCAAAACAGCCAGCCCGCCACCGTTACCCCGATCAACCCGCCATGAAACGACATGCCCCCTTGCCAGACCGCCAGAATTTCACCCGGATGGCGCAGGTAATAGCCCGGCTGGTAAAACATCACGAAGCCCAGCCGCCCGCCCAGGATCACACCCAGAACGACGGCGGTCAAAAGCGCCTCGACCTGTGCGGGCTGCATCGGCGGCGTCTCGTCCGGCCACAGCGCGGGGCGCTGGATTGCACGCACGATCAGCCACCACCCCGCCAACAGCCCCACGATATAGGCCAGCGCATACCAGCGCAGCGCCAGTGTGAAGCTGCCGATCTCGATCGCGAACAGCGCGGGCGAGATCTCGGGAAAGGGAATGGCAAAGGTCATCGGGGCCCTGTCGGCGTGGGATGGTTCATGGGTGGGCGGGGGCTGCGGCGAAGTCAACCTTGATCCGCGGGGCTGACAACGCCATATCGCATGGCACACACAAGGAGTTCGGCCCATGCAGACCCGCAACAAGATCATGGAAGACATCAGCCAGCTGATGACCAACGCGATGGGCGTGGCGCAAGGTGCAAAGCAAGAGGCCGAAACAGCGTTGAAATCCATGATGGATCGCTGGCTGGCCGATCGCGATTTCGTCACCCGCGAAGAATTCGACGCGGTGCGCGCCATGGCCCAGAAGGCGCGCGAGGAAAACGAAGCGCTGAAAGCCCGCATCGTGGCGCTCGAATCCAAGGGCTGACCCCGGGCCGCACGGCGGACCATTCAAAGCATGTCAGCTCGTGCGGTCCGCGCATCTCTGCCTTTCGCGGATCCGGCGGCTGTGGCCAGGCGCGGGCGTTCTTGCGGCGCGGGGTGTGGCGGCTCGTGCCCCGGTCATTCCTAGTGGTCGGTTACCCACATCCCCCAACATCTTGTGGATAGGCCAGCCCCTAGTGGGCAATGCAGCGCTTGTCACAAAAATTCTGCTTTACAGAATGGTGCGAGACCCGCACCATATCTTGTAGGTGGGGGTGATTTGCCCGCATCCAATTGTAAGACACCCAGCCAAGAGCGGGCGTCTTGGTATCGCAACCCAAGGCCCGCACGGCTGCCAAAACACGAGGCCTGGGCAATGTCGCATTCCGAGCAGTATCTGGACATCGAAGACCTGCATCCCATCGATATCGTCGAAACGCTGGCATCCCATCATGACTGGGATTTCGACCGTGTCACCGACGACCAGATCGCGATGGCGATCGAGGGGCAGTGGCGGACCTATTCGGTGACGCTGGCATGGTCGGCCTATGACGAAACGCTGCGGATGATCTGCACCTTCGACATGGAACCGCCCGCCGAGATGCTGCCCAATCTGTATGAAACCCTCAACCTGGCCAATGATCGCTGCTGGGCCGGGGCCTTTACCTACTGGCCGTCACAAAAGCTGATGGCCTATCGCTACGGGCTGGTGTTGGCGGGCGAACAGCTGGCCAGCCCCGATCAGATCGCCTGCATGGTCGAAACCGCGGTTCTGGCGGCCGAACGCTATTACCCGGCCTTCCAGCTGGCCTGCTGGGGCAACCGCAGCCCCGCCGATGCGCTGCAGGTCGCCATTGCAGAGAGCTACGGCCGCGCCTAACCTTCGCCCCCGGAGCAAGGGGGACGACATGGATTTCAGCGAGATATCACGCCGTGGCCTGGTCATGCTGGGCTGCGGCAAGATGGGGTCGGCGATGCTCGAAGGCTGGCTGAAGGGCGGCCTGGCCCCGGCCGCGGTGCATGTGATCGACCCGCAGCCTTCGGATTGGCTGTGCGCGCAAGGGGTGCATCTGAACGCGCCGCTGCCCGAAAGCCCCGCCGTCTTGATCATCGCGGTCAAGCCACAGGTGATGCAGGCCGCGCTGCCGCAAGTGTCACGCCTTGGCGATGGCGCGACGTTGATCCTGTCGGTGGCGGCGGGCACGCCGCTTGCGCGTTTTGAGGCCGCTTTTGGTCCACGGGCCCGCGTCATCCGCGCCATGCCCAACACCCCTGCAGCCATTGGCAAGGCGATCACGGCCATCATCGGCAACGCCATCGCCACCCCCGGCGATCTGTCCATGGCCGAAGGGCTCTTGTCGGCTGTGGGTCAGGTGGTGCGCCTGTCCGATGAGGACCAGATCGATGCCGTGACGGGCCTGTCGGGTTCGGGGCCGGCCTATGTGTTTTTCCTGATCGACGCGCTGGCCGCGGCCGGTCAGGCCGAAGGCTTGCCGCCGGAACTGGCGATGGCGCTGGCCCGCGCGACGGTTGCGGGGGCGGGCGCGCTGGCCGAACAGGCCGCCGAAACACCCGAACAGCTGCGCCGCAACGTGACCTCGCCCAATGGCACCACGCAGGCCGGGCTGGGCGTGCTGATGGATGCGCAGACAGGCTTGATGCCCCTGATGCGTGCCACGGTCGCGGCCGCCACCGCGCGCAGCCGGGAGCTCAAGGGATGAGCGACACCGTCACCTACGATGATTTTGCGCGCCTCGATATCCGGGTGGGCACCGTCACCCGCGCCGAACCTTTCCCCGAGGCGCGCAAGCCTGCCGTGAAGCTTTGGGTCGATTACGGCCCCGACATCGGCGTCAAGAAAAGCTCGGCCCAGATCACGGCCCATTACCAGCCCGAAACGCTGGTCGGCCGGCAGGTGCTGGGGGTGGTGAATTTCCCGCCCCGTCAAATCGGCCCCTTCCGATCCGAGGCGCTCGTGCTCGGCCTTCACGATGCGGTGGGGCGGGTCGTGCTGATCGGCCCCGACCAGCCGGTCCCCAACGGAGAAAAGATGTGCTGAAACTGCTTGTATCCCGCCGCCTGCCCGAAAGCGTGATGGCGGCTGCCGCCGACCGCTTCGATGTGACCTGTCGGGCGGTGACAACGCCGATGGATCACGCCGAATGCGTGGCGGCCTTGCGCGATCACGATATCATTCTGCCCACCTTGGGCGATGCCTTTCGCGCCCCGGCCTTTGCCGAAGCCGGCCCACCGCGCGCCCGGCTTCTGGCCAATTTCGGGGTGGGCTACAATCACATCGACGTGGCCGCGGCCCGCGCGGCGGGCCTGGCCGTCACCAACACACCGGGGGCGGTGACCGATGCCACCGCCGATATCGCGCTGACGCTGATCTTGATGACCGCCCGCCGCGCGGGCGAAGGCGAACGGATGCTGCGGGCCGGCGCATGGGCCGGCTGGCACCCGACCCAGATGCTGGGCATGCATGTCTCGGGGCGCAGGGTCTGCATCGTGGGCATGGGGCGCATCGGTCAGGCGATTGCAAGGCGATGCCATTTCGGGTTCGGGTGCTCGATTGTCTATGCCAACCGCACCCCCAAGCCCGTCGATTTCCCCGCCGAACAGATGGATCTGCCCGCCGCCCTGGGCCTGGCCGATATTGTCGTTCTTGCCACGCCCGGGGGTGCTGACACCCACCACCTGATGGGCGCGCGCGAATTTGCAGCGATGCAGCGCCATGCGATTTTCGTCAACATCTCCCGCGGCGATGTGGTCGACGAGACGGCGCTGGTCGCAGCCCTGCACGCGGGCCAGATCGCCGGTGCCGGTCTGGATGTCTATGAATTCGAACCGGCCGTTCCCCCGGCCTTGATGGCCATGGAAAACGTCACCCTTTTGCCGCATCTGGGCACCGCGGCGCTCGATGTCCGCGAAGACATGGGGC
>JBEAQJ010000115.1:0-9504 GCA_041163945.1 Pseudomonadota bacterium | reverse complement strand
CGGCAACCTGCACCAGTCGCGGCATTACTCGCAGTTCCTGTCCTTGCAGATCAAGGCGCGGATGGAAGGCATCCCAACCCCGGTCTACGGCCTGCAGGAAGTCCATCACCTGTCGTGAAACCGAGGCGGATCGCGAAACGGCAAAATCGGTTTTCGCAAAGGGCGCGCGCATCTATGTGCGCGCGCCGATTCGTGCGACCATTGTCATATCGGATCCGTTATCAGGCCCAAGATCCGCACATCCTGCGCGCCATCGGTCGCGCATGGGGATGGCGGCGACAGATGGAAGCCGGTGAGTTTGGCACCGTGCGGGATTTGGCAATCGCCGTGAACCTAGCGGAGCGCCATGTCAGCAGGCAGTTGCGCTTGGCATATCTCGCGCCTGAGGTTCTGAAACGGCTCGTGTTTGGACGGGAGGTTCCCGCCGTGACCGTAATGCAGCTGTCAGAGTGTGCGGGATTGCCGTGGCCGGATCAGGCGGGTGTGGTGTTCGGGGCACCGAATTAACGCAATCGGCCCAGAGCTGCCGTCCAAAGTTGGCCGACGCTCCCCACTGATAACCAACAAAAGCGGACCTTGGACATCATGTCCTTGCGCGTTCGAATGCCGCCCAGGCTTGCTCGAATGCCGTAAAATCGAAACCATCGGCGCGGGCCGGTTCCAGGATCAGGCGTTCGCTGGCCAGAAGCGTTTTGATTGCACCAGCCACGTCGGCGATCACTTCTGCGGGGATGACAAGGGCACCGTGACGGTCAGCGTGGACAAGATCACCGTCACAAACACGCAAACCGAATATCGTCACCGGCTCCGCAATGTCCACGACGTGCACGAAGCCATGAGACGGGCCGACGGACCCGGCCACGACGGGAAACCCTTCGGGCAGATCGCCAAGGTCGCGCATCACACCGTTTGTCAAGGCGCCGGACAGGCCAAGCCCCTTGTGGACCGTGGTGTTTATCTCGCCCCAGAACGCACCGATCGCGTGGGGAAAGTCGGTGTCCTCGACGACCGCAATAGCTGGCCGTGGTCCTTCTGCCATATGCCGGTAATAGTCCATCCGCCGCGCCCGGATGACCTCTGCCGGTTCACTGGGCGGGTTGACCGCCGTGATACGCGCCGTGCGCGCATAGCCGACAATCGCCCCACCCTCCGGGTCCGAGCACAGCATGGTGCCACGCGTAAAAGAATCGAAACCACGCTTGCCCTGGGCAACCTCGATCGCATTGCAGACCGTCGGAGTGTCGACTGATCGCAGTATACTCTGCAGGTATTCGTTCATCTAGTCCTCCAACCATTTGACAAGGGCATCGGTTACCGCGTCAGGCTGTTCCAAAGTGGGTAGGTGCGCGGCGTTTTCGATCACGCTCAGGCGTGATCCAGGGATCAGGGCATGCATTAATTGGTGCCGTTCCAGGGGGCAAAGCTGATCCTCGGCACCACAAAGGATCAAACTGGGCACAGAAACGCCGCGCAACGTGTCCTGGTGGTCAGGACGATCACGAAGCGCATGCGACTGGCGAATGAAAACATCCGCGCCAAGGGCCATCGCCATATCCATGCACAAATCAAGGATCTCGGGCTTGTCAGGGTTATCGATCAGGTATTTAGGTTTCATCTCGTCACGCATCACCTCGCGCAAGTGGCCGTTTTCTGCGGCCTTCATCTGCGGGCCACGGCGGGCTTGCACATCAGGCACCTCGGCAAGCGGATTGGTGTCAAGAAGCGCAAGATGCGTCACGCGTTCGGGGGCCTGGGCCAACACTTCCATCGCGACGATCCCCCCCATCGAAAGACCCGCCAGCGCAAAGCTGGGCGGCGCGTTTGCCAGCACGTCACGGGCCAGGGCCTGCATGGTGTCATGCGCCCCGATGGGCGCGCAGTGAACGGCGCGTTTGGCTGAAAATGCGGCGATCTGTGGTCCAAACAGACGGGCATCGCACATCATGCCAGGCAGCAGGACAAGCGGTGTCATCCCGACAGAGCCGCGCCTTCAGCCAATGCGCCCAGTTTGGCATAGGCAATGTCAGGATCGACTGCCCCGTAACCCGCAAATGTGCCAAAGCCGCAATCGCTGCCCGCAACCACCCGATCGGCCCCGACAATGTCCGTGAAACGGGCGACGCGCTGCGCGACAAGTTCGGGGTGTTCGACAAAATTGGTAGTGGTGTCGACCACGCCGGGAACAAGCACCTTGTCATCCGGAATTTCCGATTTGCGATCCCGGAACACGGTCCATTCGTGGCCATGACGCGGGTTGGAGGTTTCAAACAGCACATAACGCGATTTTGTCGACATCAGCGTGGTGAACATCTTGTCCATCGAGATGTCGCAAACATGCGGACCTTCGTAATTGCCCCAACAGATATGGACACGTACCTTTTCAGCCGGGATATCGGAAAGTGCATGGTTCAGCGCCTCGACATGCGAATTCGCAACCTTGATGAATTCATCATCCGAAAGATCGTGGAACAACATGTGCCGCGACAGGGCGAGGTCCGGGCAATCCAGCTGCAGATCCAGCCCGGCGGCGACAATGGTTTCGTATTCCGCCTTCATCGCATCGGCCAACGCGGCCAGGTATGCCTCGCGCGTTTTGTAGAAAGCGTTTTGAAGAAACAGCGAGATCACGCCGGGCGAAGCGGCATTCATGAAGCCGCGTTCGACCCCGTGTGTGGCCATTGCCGCCCTGAGATTGGCGATATCCTTTTCCAACTCGCCCTGGCCTTTGGACCGCACCTCGCCCACGCACATCGGCCGGGCATATTGCGGAGTACCGCCATCGTTAGCCAATCGCTTGAGAAAGCTGGGAAACAGCCTGAGATCGGCCGGCGCGTTGCGCGGGCTGTCGCCATCGAAACCCGTGTAGCGGTCCTTGACATAAGTGGCGTAGCTGATTTTCGACGTCTCGCCATCGCTAACGATATCCACCCCGGCGTTGACCTGCTTGCGCACCGTTTCGTTTACGGCGGCGGTCATGCAGGCATCAAATTCCGCCGGGTTATAGGGTTCGGCCCGTTCCCGCGCAAAGATGAAATCGACCACATCCTGCGAACGCGGTAGGCTGCCGACATGGGTTGTTTTAACAGGCATCTGACTATCCCTTCCACGTAAGTCCGGCGGGGTCATCCGTGGCCACGATGTGATATAGGGCCGCGTCGCCCATCATCGATGGGCTAGCCGAATGTTCAAGGTTTTCCGGCACGCTCATGGTATCGCCCGGCGCAAGTGTTGCCGATCCGCCGGTCCATTCAACACGCCAATGCCCAGTGACAGGTATCAGAACCGATGGGCGATCATGCCTGTGCTTGCTGTCGCTGGCCGAAGCGCGCGTGATGAAATCGACCTCAAATCCGGGCTTGTCGCGTAGTACTCCGGTTTCGCCGATCACCCTCACAGGTTTCTTGTCGGCTAGCGCGACAAGGTCCCAATACCGGGCCACGTGATTGGGCAGGACCTCTGCTGTAGTGGGTTCAGGTCGTTTGGCAAGCTCTTCGTCGGACATCAGAGGCATTGGCTTGACGCCCTCTGGCAGGCGCTGCTGCTTCTTGGTGTCGTAAAGTTTGCCGTTTTCGCCTAGGATCAGGCCGTGATCGGCGGCATCTGTAATCACTTGTGGCGCCCACATGACGCCACCGCCCGCGTCATCGCCGCCGAGAATGGCCATGATCATCCCGTAATCGGTGCCAATGTTTTCAAAACCCCGAAAGATCCCGGTAGGGATGTTGAAGATATCGCCCTCTTCCAGCACCACCTGGCCCGCATCGCCCCAGCGGCCCCAGAAAAAGCGCCAACGGCCCTTAAGCACGAAGAACACCTCGGCTGTCCGGTGGTCATGCAAGGAGTTGCGGCATCTCGGCGGCTGGCCGGCAGCGCCTATATTGAAGCCATGCGGGATCGAAATATGAACATGCTGGTCTGGGCTTTCCGACACGCCGCCACCGATGATTGTGAAATTTTCCTTTTGATCCGAACCGGGCGTATGGGCGTCGATAAACGCCGTCTTGCACGGTTGAAGGTCGCCATAGCGAACGATCCGGGTTTCCATTTCAGCGGGTGTCATATCGGGTTTCCTTGTTATGGCGACTGTTGTGGTCGGCTTACACGTCACCGGTTTGCATCAGGATCTGACGCCAGACGGCGGTTTCGTCGAAAAGCGTCCATTCCCGGCGCAGCTGCGCGGGGGCGTTGCCATGGCGGCCATATTCGGCATGGGTGATGCCCATCACATGGACCATCGCGCCGGTGGGGCGGCCGAAGGCGCCCCAGCCATCATGCTTGCCCGTCAAGCTCCAGCGGATGGCGGCGCGCGGCGGCATCTCGGGGTCGGTGCGCCCGATCTGGTGGTGAATGGCAAAAACGGCCGAAGGAAAGGCCGCACGCAGCCCCATCCACAGGTTTGTGGCCGCAGCAGGGCCATGCGCCGTGACATGGCCGGGATATTCCAGTTGCGCCGCGCGGTCGTATTCCGCCCCGATCACCGCCATGTCGGCCCCCATGATCCGGGTCAGCATCTCGCCCAGCCGCGCGCCCCACGGATCTTCATTGCCGCGCCCCTGATAGGGGCCCGCGATGTCATTGGCCGGGCTGCAGGGTTTGACGCAAGCATCCGGCCCGCCCTCGCGCGCGATCAGGTCGCGGGCATATTCGGCCGGGTCCCAGCCCATTTGCCGCACGATCGCGCCTTGGTCGCGGATCAGCCATTCATCGTCGATCTTGTTATCCTTGGCATGGCAATCTGCCAGGATGCGGTAGACCAGCTTTTTGCCCGTCGCCTTGCCATAGACGCCGTCGCCCGCATGGGTGGCCGTCGACAAGATGCGGTGGGACGACAGCATGCCCGCCTCGGGCGTGCCAGACCAGATCACATCCTCGCCCAAAAGCTGGCGGTCGGGAAACTCGGCCAGGGTCGCCATCGTTGCCGCGATCACGCCGCCATTGCCGCGCACAACCGAACCGGGCGAGCGCACGATGATGTCGGCTGCGTAATACGCATGCAGCGTGGCGATGCCGCGCCCTTCCCAGATTTCATGGGTGATGCCGAGGATATAGTCGGGGAAATCGCGGAATTTCGGGTCAAAGCCCTTCATGATGTCCATCCTTGGGGAATGCGCGCCGAGCTGCGCAGGATCAGCGGCCCGGCGATCTCGATCTTCTGGGTCGGGCGTTTGGGGTGTTCGATCTGGCCCAAAAGCGTGTCCACCGTCGCCTCCACCATCCGGTTGAGCGGCTGACGCAGGCTGGTCAGATCATAGGCGGGCCATGCGGCCAATGGCACATCGTCATAGCCCACCACGCTGACATCTTGGGGGATGCGCAGGCTCAACTCGCTGCGCAGCACATCCATGACGGCAAAGGCCATGTGGTCGTTGCCCACAAAGATCGCGTCGGGCACGTTTGGGCCAGCCATCAAGCTGCGCGCCGCCGCAGCCGCCCCTTCGCGGGTATACAAACCGTCGATCTCGGCCAAGGGCGTGACACCCGCCGCGGCCAGCCCGCGGCGAAAGCCCAAGGCCCGGTCGCGCCCCGTCGATGAGCCTTGCCAGCCCATGATATGGGCGATCCGTTCATGCCCGCCGGCCAAGAGGAACTCGGCCACCTTCTGCCCGCCGCCGATATTGTCGGATGTGACCGTCGACAGCCCCGAGCCATCTTGCCCGCGATTGAACATCACCACCGGTATCCCCAAGGCCGCGCAGCGTTCGATCAGGCCGAACGACATCGAGACCGACGCGGTGACGATCCCGTCAACCTGGTAGTCGATCAATTCCTGCACCGTGCTTTCGATCTGATCGCTGGCGTTCGAGACCATGAAAATCAGAATGTGATAGCCCTGTGCCTGAAGCGCGCGCGACAGCCGTTCGAGGGCCACGGGGTAGAACTGGTTTTCCAGATAGGCGACGAGCAGGCCGATGATCCGGCTTTTGCCCGATTTCATCGCACGCGCCATGGCATTGGGGCGATAGCCCAGCTGCTCGGCCGCCGCGCGCACCTTGGCGATCGTCGCAGCGCTGGCCGAGGCGCCCGAGAACACCCGGCTGACGGCTGATTGGCTGACGCCTGCGATCCGCGCGACATCATGAGCGGTGACCTTGGCGGGGGCGTCACTCATTCGGCAGTCCACCCGCCGTCGACAAGAAGATGGGTGCCGGTGATGAGGGCTGCGGCGGGCGAGGCGAGGAAGACGACGGGCCCCATCACATCCGCGATCTCGCCCACGCGGCCGAGCTTGATCTTGGACAGGATCCACGCCTTTTTCGCCGGATCCTTGAGTGTCTGTTCGCCCAAGGGGGTGCGGATGAAGGTGGGGCAGATCGTGTTCACGCGGATACCATGCGGTGCCCATTCCAATGCCATCGCCTTGGTCATGCCCTCGATCGCGTGCTTGGAGGCGCAATAGACGCTGCGCTCGGGGCCGCCGACATGGCCCATCTGGCTGGAGATGGTGATCAGGCTGCCGGGTTTGCCCGCGTCGATCAAGCCGCGCGCCACGGCGCGGGTCAGGAAATGGGCGGCGCGCAGGTTCAGGCCCATGACGGCGTCGTAATCCTCGGGCGTGGTGTCGAGCGCGGGCGCGTGGCGGGCCAGCCCCGCCGCATTGACGAGGATGTCGAAGGGGCCATGGGCTGCGACAGCCTCGGTCGTGGCGGCGATATCGGTGATGTCGAGTGCCAATACCTGCGCTTGCCCGCCCGTGGCGCGGATTGCATCAACCACGGCGTCAAGTTCGGCCTGACGGCGGGCGACAAGCGTGACATGGGCCCCCGCGCCTGCAAGCGCGGCCGCCGCGCCCAGCCCGATGCCAGAGGAGGCACCAGTAACAAGCGCGCGCAGGCCGTCGAGCCGGAAGGAGGGGGTCTGGGGCAGGTCGATCATGCCGCCGTCCCCATGCCTGCGACCGGGTCCATGCCCGAGGGCAGATCGATCGGCCCGAGGTTGCGCGCCTTGTTGAACATCGACAGCCGCGCCAGAACGTCGACGCCCACCTGCCGGTAGAGATCCAGCAGATCGACCAGAACCCAATTCTCGCGGATCAGGCCGTTTTCGAGCCGCCAGAAATCGAGGCTGCGGAGCAAGACCTCGGTTCCTGCGGGGGCGATGCCCATCCAGCCGTCATGCGACAGTGTCAGTCGCATATTGGGCCAGCCGGTTTCGCAGACGTAATCGCCTTCGGCGATCCAGTGGGACATCAGGTCGCCCAGGGCATCGAGCTTGCGGTCGGGCATGGCCTGTAGGAAGGGGATCTGGTGCCAGTTTCGGAAGCCCGCGGTGCCGCGCGCGGTGCCGATGCCCGCCGGGCCATACCAGTTGAACCGGGGGTGCCAGTAGCGATCGAGCTGCATGATGGCCGGGTCGGGATTGCCCGGGTGGCGGCACAGATCGGTGAGCATGGCAATGACATGGTCCATCGCCGCCTGCCCGTCCCCCATTGCGGTCAGCCCATCGCCCGGCATCGGTGCAGGCGTGCACAGGAAGGCGCCCAATTGCGGGGCCATGGGCCACGCGCGTGCCTGCATCATCAGTTCCGGGATATCCCAGATCGCCTGCATTTCGGTGAACTGTCCATCCTCGATCCGAAAGAACTCATGATAGCGCATATGGGCCAAGTGCCCGGTCGGCGGAATGGACAGGAAGGGCGCGGTGAACGTGCCCATGTAATTGCCCATGCAGCCGACCCAATCCTGCCCTTCGGGCGTGGTTCCGGCCAGCACGATCATGTCGCGTCGCTCAAGATCAGGCATGGCGGCATGCAAAGGGGACAGGCAACGATCCGCGAACGCGGCCCCCCCGGTCATGTCACCAAACGGGTGGCACATGCGCACAACGGCATGCGCCGCAAAGAAATCCGAAACGGCGCTGCTCACCCCATCAAACCCGGCCAGCGTGGCCTGATAGGGGAGATATATGGATTTCAAAACTTCGGGCGTCATGGAGGGTTACTCGGCAGCCTCCTGTGGTACGACGGCAGCCCCATAGGGAACATTGCGCCCGCCATACCGGCGCACGCGGATGTTGCATTGTTCGGCATGGCCGACGAAGCCTTCCATCATACACAGCCGCGACCCGTATTCTCCGATCATCACCGCGGCCTCGTCGGTGGTCACACGCTGATAGCTGTGGGTTTTCAGGAACTTGCCCACCCAAAGCCCGCCTGTATAGCGACCCGCCTTTTTCGTCGGCAGCGTGTGATTGGTGCCGATCACCTTGTCACCGTTTGCCACGTTCGTACGCGGCCCGAGGAACAGCGCCCCGTAGCTGTGCATGTTGTCCAGGTACCAATCGTCACGGTCGGTCATGACCTGCACATGTTCATACGCCATGTCATTGGCGACCTGCAGCATTTCGTCATGGCTGTCACACACGATCATGTCGCCATAGTCTCGCCAACTGGCCGATGCCGTTTCCACCGTCGGCAAGATCGTCAGCAAACGGTCGATTTCCACAAGCGTCGCCTCGGCCAACTTGCGCGAATTAGTGATCATGCAGGCTGGCGAGTTGTAGCCGTGCTCAGCCTGACCCAGAAGGTCGGTCGCGCACAATTCGGCATCCACCGTGTCATCGGCAATGACCATGGTTTCTGTCGGACCCGCGAACAGGTCGATACCGACACGGCCGAATAGCTGCCGTTTGGCTTCGGCGACAAAGGCATTGCCCGGGCCAACCAGCATATGCACAGGTTCGATCATTTCGGTGCCGATCGCCATGGCACCCACGGCCTGCATGCCCCCCATGACGTAAATCTCATGCGCGCCGCCCAGATGCATGGCGGCCACGATGGCCGGATGCGGTTTGCCATTCACCGGCGGGGCCGAGGCGATGATGCGCGGCACGCCCGCAACCGACGCGGTCAGAACCGACATATGCGCGCTTGCCACCATCGGGAATTTGCCGCCCGGCACGTAGCAGCCGACCGATTGCACGGGGATATTGCGGTGCCCGAGGATCACGCCGGGCATTGTTTCCACCTCGATATCGGTCATGCTCGCGCGCTGGGCTTCGGCGAAGCGGCGGATCTGGGTCTGCGCGAAGCGGATATCCTCCATATCGCGCGTGCTGACCTTTTGCATCGCGGCCTCGATCTCGGAAGGCGACAGGCGGAAGCTGGTGGGCGCATAGCCGTCGAACTTCTCGGCCAATTCGCGCACCGCCCGGTCGCCGCGCGCTTCGATATCGGCCAGAATGCCCTCGACGCTCGCGCGCACCTTGGCGTCGTCTTCGGCGCGCTCGGCCTCGGGTTTGCCTTGCTTGAGATGGGTGATCGCCATGAAACTCGTCTTTCGATGCCAGTCGGGGGTCTTGGTCTTGTCGCGGATTGCGACGGCGCCGCAGATGAACACCGGATCGCGCGGATGTTCAAGATGTCGGCGCGGCGCGCGATGGCGCGGTGCCCGATTGTGCAAGCAGATGTGCAATCATCAGCGTGCCCAGAAAATTCGCGCTGACGTCGTGGTGCAAGATCACGCCCGACAATCCAACCCCTGTCAGAGACAGAAAGATCAGCCACGC
>JBEAQJ010000114.1:0-27351 GCA_041163945.1 Pseudomonadota bacterium | reverse complement strand
CTGAGCGAAGGGCTGGCCGGCAACGCGATCAGCCGCGTCATGGGGGTGATGAATGGCACCTGCAACTACATCCTGACGCGGATGGACAACGCCGGGCTCAGCTACGCAGAGGCTTTTGCCGAGGCCGATGGGCTTGGCTACCTGGAAGCCGACCCGCAGCTGGATGTGGGCGGCATCGATGCGGCCCACAAGCTGACGCTGCTGGCCGCCATCGCCTTTGGGGCAAGGGTGGATTTCGACGCCATCGCGCTGGAAGGCATCGGCGCGATCACCATCGAGGATATCCGCCGCGCCGGGGACATGGGCTACAAGATCAAGCTTCTGGGTGTGGCCCAACGCACCGGCCGCGGCCTGGAGGCGCGCATGTCGCCCTGCCTTGTGCCTGCAACCTCGCCTTTGGGCCAGTTGGAGGGCGGCACCAACATGGTGGTGATCGAAGGCGACAGCGTGGGCCAGATCGTGCTGCGCGGGCCCGGCGCAGGCCAAGGCCCGACGGCCAGCGCGGTGATGTCGGATGTCTGCGATATCGCACGCGGCATCCGGGTCGCGGTCTTCGGCCAACCCGCCCGACTGCTCGACCGCGCGCCACCGGCATCGGCCGCAAGCCCCGCATGCCATTATTTGCGGATGGAACTGGCCGACAAGCCGGGGGCCTTGGCCAAGGTGGCAACCGTTCTGGGTGAAGCGGGCGTTTCGATCGACCGGATGCGGCAATACGATCACCCGGGCGAAAATGCGCCTGTGCTGATCGTCACGCACAAATGCGCCCGTGCGGATCTGGATCGCGCCTTGAGCGCGCTGCCGGGCACAGGCGTGGTGATCGGCACGCCCGTGGCGCTGCGCATCGAAGACGTCTGAGCTTTCGGGCGGGGCAACTGGCCGGCTTGCACGAATTGGAAACCTATGGCCCCTATAGGCTGATGGCGACGTTCGTGTTCTTGCCAAAGGCCAGCCATGGAAAAACCCGCGCTGCACACGGCACCCGGAACGGGGACGCCAGAGGCCAGCCAAGGTGCAACCGCCGCACTGAACGAGGCGCGCCGCCTGTTCGATGCGGGGCAACTGGCGGCCAGCCGCGCCGCGCTTGACCGGGCGATCCCGGGTGCGCTGAGCCCCGCACAGCGGGGATTCCGAACCGGGCTGTTCTTCGCCTTGGGCGCGTTCGGTCAGGCCACGCGCGCCGAAATCCTTGCAAAACACCGCACAACCGCGGCCACCGCGCATCCGGATTTGCGCTACCGCGCCCTGATGGCCCAAGGGCTTTGGGCCGATGCGGCGCGGCACCGCCGCGCCTTGCGCGGCCGCGTGGGCGCCGATGTCATCGCCGATTGGCACCTGACGGCGGGGCTGACGCTGTTGTGGCGGGGTCGGCTGGGGCGGGGCCTGTATCATTACCGCCAGCGCTTCGCGGCGCGACACTTCGGCACGACCTTGCCCCGACAGATGCAGCATGTGCCGCGTGCGGTGCAGCCCGTGCACATGATCCGGCTGGAACAGGGTCTGGGCGATATTTGCCTGCACCTGGCCCATCTGCGCGCGCAGACCGGGGCCGGCACGCGCCTGTCGATCACGGGCCATGAACGCTATCAGCCGCTGGTGGCGCTGGCCTTTCCCGACGCGGTGTTTTGTCATTTTGGCCCGGACGGGCCGACCAAACCCGTCACCTTCAACGGATCGGCCGACGTGTTGGAACTGGCGCTGTCGCGCCAGGGCTGCCTGCGTATCCCGGCCCCGTTGTTCGAACCCTGGCAACGCGGCCCGGCGCGGCTGGGCATCTTGTGGCGGGCGGGCAGCAGGCAGAACCACCGTGACGAACGCGTGCTGGATCTGGCGCGGTTGCTGGCCTGCCTGCCCGAAAGCTGCGAGATCGTGCCGCTGCAACACGATATGACCCGGGCCGAGGCGGCGCAGCTGGCGCGCGACCGGCGCGTGCGCCTGCCCGGGGTGGCACTTCGCGCGGATTTGGTCGGATTTTCCGATCTTGTGCGGGGCTTGGGCGGGGTGATTGGTGTCGATGGTGCGGCACTGCATCTGGCGGGGGTTTGCGGGGTGCCCGCGTTGCTGCTGATGAATCCTTCGGCGCATTGGTATTGGGGCCGACCGCCGCGGGCCGAAACCCTGTACCCAACGGCGGGCACGCTGCCCGCGGCAGAGCTTTCGGCCCCCGCCGTCGCCCGCTGGTGGCAGGGCGCGCGTGCGCATCATGCGGCCCGGCCCAAGGCGCCGCCGCTGATCGCCGGTGGGTGCTTCGATCGGCCGGTGTTTGTCACGGGCATTCTGCGTTCGGGCACATCGATGACCGCAGGGCTTTTGGCCCAAGCCGGGCTGTGGCTGGGCCAGACCGTGGCCGCAAGCCCGGCCAACCCGCGCGGCTATTTCGAAAACCGGCGCCTGCGCGAAACCATCGTGAAGCCGCTTCTGCGCGATTTTCTGGGCGTCGATCCACTGGGCGTGCGCCGGCTGCCCGATCTGGCCCGCCTGCCCGTCTTTGCCCAATTGCCGCGGGCCATCGCCCGGGCGCTGACGGACGAGGGCTATGACGGCCGGCAACCCTGGGGGTTCACGGATGCCAAGCTGACCCTGCTATGGCCGGCCTTTGCCGAAGCCTTTCCACAAGCGCAATGGGTGATTGTGCGCCGACAGCGCGCTGGCCTGATTGGATCACTGCAGCGCACATCCTTCATGGCCCAACACGGGCGCGACCCGACATTCTGGAACCAGTTCTGCACGGCCTATGAAACCCGGCTTGGCGCGCTTGCCAGCACCTGTGCCGGACGGGTGACCGAGGTTCATTACGAAGACCTGCGCGCGGGCCATCACGCCCCCCTGCAGCGGCTGGCCGATCAGCTTGGGCTGAACTGGTCGGCCGATCGCGCCCGCGCTTTCTTGCTTTAGACCGGCAAGGACCGGCTGGTTAGCCCGGGACGACCACGTTTTTCCCGCCGCGCCGGGCCTGCTTGGGGTTGTCCTTTGCCACCCGGAAAGCTTAGGTGGCGCCAGCCACGGCGCAAGAACAGGACCCCACGCATGAGCCCCACCCGCCCCGATTTCAATGACCGCATGTTGTCGCTGGGCCTGGCCCGCGTCTCCGAAGCCGCGGCGCTGGCCTCGGCCCGGCTGATCGGGCGTGGCGATGAAAAAGCCGCCGACCAGGCCGCGGTCAACGCGATGCGCGATCAGCTCAACAAGCTGGACATCAAGGGTGTGGTCGTCATCGGCGAAGGCGAACGCGACGAGGCCCCGATGCTGTACATCGGCGAACAGGTGGGGTCGGGCCATGGGCCCGAGGTGGACATTGCGCTGGACCCGCTCGAAGGCACCACGCTGACCGCCAAGGACATGCCCAACGCGCTGACCGTCATTGCCATGGGCCCGCGCGGGTCGATGTTGCACGCGCCCGATGTCTACATGGAAAAGCTGGCGGTGGGGCCGGGCTATCGCCCCGATGTCGTGACCCTTGACATGCCCCCGGGCGACCGCGTTCGCGCCCTGGCCGCCGCCAAGGGCTGCGGGACAAGCGATATCACGGTCTGCGTTCTGGAACGCCCCCGCCATCAGGCGATGATCGATGAATTGCGGGCCACGGGCTGTGCCATCCGCCTGATCACCGATGGCGATGTGGCGGGCGTGATCCACTGCGCCGAACCCGGTGTGACGGGCATCGACATGTACATGGGCCAGGGCGGCGCACCCGAGGGTGTGCTGGCGGCGGCAGCGCTGAAATGCATGGGCGGGCAAATTCACGGGCGGCTGCTGTTTCGAAATGCCGACGAGATCGCGCGCGCCCACAAGGCAGGCATCACCGATCTTGATCGGGTCTATCGCCGCGATGACATGGTGACGGGCGACGTGATTTTTGCCGCGACCGGGGTCACCGACGGGTCGATCCTGGCCGGTATCAAGCGCGAGCCGGGCTATCTGACCGCCGAGACGATCCTGATGCGGTCCAAGACCGGATCGGTTCGCCGCATGAGCTATCGCAACCCGGTGAAAGAAGGGTGACGACTCAGGGCGCCGCCCTTAGGGTGTCGCCCATGTCATTGCCCCAACATATGGATCTTGCAGCCGCGTTTCTGGGTGTATCCGGCTCGCTGACGGCGCGGCGCTGGCTGGGGCCCGATGCGGCAACCACGCGTCTGGCCGAGGCGCTGATGCAACGGGCCGAGCTGGCGCCCGCCTTGGCCCATATCCTGGCCCGGCGCGGTGTCATGCCCGAGGCCGTGGCGGGGTTTCTGGCCCCCGCGCTGCGCGACCTGTTGCCCGACCCCTTGCAGCTGAAAGATATGGACCGCGCCGCCGAACGGATCTTGCGGGCGGCGCTTGCAACCGAGCGGATTGCCGTTTTCGCCGATTACGACGTGGATGGGGCCGCATCGGCCGCCTTGCTGATCGATTGGCTGCGCAGCCTGGGGCGGGCGGCCACGCTCTACATTCCCGACCGCATCGACGAAGGCTATGGCCCCAATGACGCGGCCATGGCCGCCTTGGCGCGCGATCATGATCTGATCATCTGCGTCGATTGCGGAACCCTGTCGCATGGGCCGATCCAGGCCGCCCGCGGTGCAGATGTGATCGTTCTGGACCATCACCTTGGCGCGGCCGATCTGCCCGATTGCGTGGCGGTGGTGAACCCCAACCGCCAGGACGAAGACGGCAGCCTGGGCCATTTGTGCGCGGCCGGCGTGGTGTTCTTGACGCTGGTCGAATTGAACCGCCGCCTGCGCGATCTGGCCCGCCCCGCCCCCGACCTGATCGCCGCGCTCGATCTTGTGGCGCTGGCGACGGTGGCCGATGTTGCGCCGCTCATCGGGCTGAACCGCGCCTTTGTCCGGCAGGGGCTGAAAATCATGGCCCGCCGTGCGCGTCCGGGGCTTGTGGCGCTGTGCGATGTGGCGCGGCTGGATCGCGCGCCCACCAGCCATCATCTGGGCTATGTGCTGGGCCCCCGTGTCAACGCAGGCGGTCGGATCGGCGCGGCCGATCTGGGGGCGCGTCTGCTGACCACCACCGACCCGGCCGAGGCAGCGGCCTTGGCCCAACGGCTGGACACGCTGAACACCGACCGGCGCGAAATCGAAGGGCGCGTGCGCGATGCCGCTTTGGCCCAAGCCAGCGCACGGGGGCTTGACGCGCCGCTGGTCTGGGCCGCCGACGATGGCTGGCACCCCGGCGTGGTGGGCATTGTGGCTGCGCGCCTGAAAGAAGCGACCAACCGCCCTGCCGTTGTCATCGGCTTTGACGGCGATGCCGGCAAAGGATCGGCCCGCTCGATCAGCGGGGTGGATCTGGGTGCGGCAGTGCAACGGCTGGCCGCCGAAGGGTGGATCGAAAAAGGCGGCGGGCACCGGATGGCCGCGGGGCTTAGCCTGTCGCGCGCCCAGCTTGAACCCGCGATGGCGCGCCTGTCGGCGCTGTTGGCCAAGCAAGGCGCCGGGGATCGGGGGCCTGGCGATCTGCGGATTGACGCGGTCTTGATGCCAGGTGCGTGCACCGTCGATCTGATCGAACAGCTGGACCAGGCCGGACCTTTCGGCGCCGCGGCCCCCGCCCCGCGCTTCGCGCTTCCGGGCCTGCGCATCCGGCACATGAAACCCGTGGGCCAAGGCCACCTGAAGCTGACCCTCAGCGACGGGACCACAAGCCTTGATGCCATCTGTTTTGATGCGGCCGCCAGCGGACTTCAGGCCGCCCTTGCGCAGCATGGGGGCCGGGCTGTGCATGTGGCGGGCCGGCTTGAGATCAACCACTGGAACGGACGGCAAAACGTCCAGTTTCGACTGGAAGACGCGGCCTGGGCGGACTGACGGGCGCGGCCGCCGCGCGGGGGCCGGGAAAGTTTCGCCGGACGCGATGAAAAAATCCGCTTGAACCCCGCCGCGCCATTTCCTAGAAGCGCGGCACGCCAAGCGTGGCCCGTTCGTCTATCGGTTAGGACGTCAGGTTTTCAACCTGAAAAGAGGGGTTCGACTCCCCTACGGGCTGCCACACCCCCCAAGTTTGCAAAAGACACGCCCCGCGTGATGCGGCGCCATCCCGCGCGCACCCAACGCCGCCGCACAAATCTGCCAACCCGAACGCCAACGCCACAAAGGCTTGGAGTGCTTTCGCGGGCGCTTGTTCGCCCCGCGGACGGGCAAACTGGCTTGGGGCGCAAAATATGATCTTGGCTGGATACAGCCGGGCCTTGCAGTGCCGCGCCATGGCAAGCCGGCCGGGGCGACCAGGACCCGCGCGGTCAAGGTCGCGGTCACAGGCCGGCTGTGCCCGCCATTGCGAAACGTTGCACCAGCGCCGGCAGATCGACCCGTGCCCCGATGCGCGTGGCCAACAAATAAAGCCCACCGATCTTGCGCTGCAAAAACAGCGTCTCGGGCGGGGGCAGATGCCACAATTCACGTTCGCCCCCGATGGCAAGGCCCTGCACGCGCAGCTGGTCGGCCAGATCATTGCCCCGGAAATCGAACGCACCGCCCCCCCGAAACACCGCAAAGCCCAGCTCGGCCATGCCCAGGATGCTGTCGCGATGGGGTGCGGAAAGACCCGGCTTGATGAACCCGATCCGTTCCAGACACGCAAGGATCGCGTCGTGGTCTCCCGACAGGCCGGCGCGCAGCAGCGCACGATAGCCGTCTGAGACCGCCGGTGAAATGTCGCGCGTGGCACCAAAATCCAGCAGCACGATCTGCCCGCTATCGGGCCGCCAGCGGTAATTGGCGAAATTCGGATCGGTCTGCATCAGGCGGAAATCGAACAGCTCGCGCAGGCACAAATCGATCAGCGCGCCCATGGCCCGGTCGCGCAGGTCCGGGGCGGCATCGACCAGCGTTTCGATCGGCGCCGAGGGTTCGAAACTCATGGCAAGGGCTGTGGGCCGCGTGCGATGCGCATCCAACGCCGGCACGACAAAACGCGCGTCGCCGTCCAGAAGCGCCCCGAACCGTGCCAGCGCCGCGGCTTCGCGGTCGTAATCGGCTTCTTCATGCAGTTGGCGGCGGGCCTCGTCGATCAAGGGGGCCAGATCCAGTTCACGCGGCCACAGGCCCGACCAGCGGATCAAAGCCGCGGCATTGTCCAGATCGCTGTCGATGGCTGCGCGCACGCCGGGATATTGCAGCTTGATGGCCAAGGCGCGCCCATCAGGTGTCAGCGCGCGATGCACCTGCCCGATCGAGGCCGCGGCCAAAGGCCTGGTGTCAAAGCTGCGAAACAGGCGGCGGAAATCGGCGCCATAGCTGTCGTGCAACACCTGTTTCAACTGGGCCGGCGGCATCACATGGGCCGAAGCCCGCAACCGTGCCAAGATCGCTTCCAGATCGGGCGACAAGAACGTGCCCGCCTCCAGTGACAACAGCTGGCCAAGCTTCATCGCGGCCCCCCGCATTTCAGACAGCCGGTCGGCCAGGCGGGTGAGATTGGCCGGCGTCAAGACCAGTTCCGACAGGCGCGGGCGGCGCCCTGTCAGCAGCGCCTGCGCCCCGGACAAGGCCACACCGCCGGCCAAGCCGGTGGCCAGCCCACCCATGCGGCGGGCGCGCGAAAAACGCCCCGCGGGGACAGGGCGGGCCTGGAAATCATCGATCCGGGTCATGGCGGGGCCCTTTGCGCGGCAGATGTGGCGCAGATAGCCCGCTTGCCCCCGGTCTCAATCCTGACGCTTCGGTTGATCGGACATCCGCCGGCGAAAGCCATCGGGCGGCGGGTCGCTGGCGCGGCGACGCACGGGGCGGGCCGGGCCCTGCACGGCGGGCGAGCCCACGATTGGCGCCGCGGGCGACATCGCATGCAGCGCGTAGCGCCCCCGCCCGGCGCGCTTGGCGGCATAGAGCGCGGCATCGGCATCGGCGCTCAGCCGTTCCAACGATGGGCGCATCCCGTCACCCGTCACCACCGCGATGCCGATCGAGGCCGAAACGCGGCAGGATTGCCCTTGAAACATCACCGGCGCTTCGATGGCCGCGATCAGCCGCGCGGCGATCCGGCCAAGGTCTTGGGGGTCGGTGCAATCCCGGATCAGGGCGGTAAATTCGTCCCCACCCACGCGGCTGGCCATGTCGCCCAGCCGCAGCTGCTGACGCAAGACATGGCCCACACGTTCCAGCACCGCATCGCCCGCGGCATGGCCAAGGCTGTCGTTGATCCGTTTGAACCAGTCCAGATCGATCTGCATCAGGCCGAAATCATGGTCGGGGTCGGCCAGGGCGCGGGCGATCTCGGCGTCCATCGCCCGGCGGTTCGACAAGCCCGTCAACGGATCGGTCAGGGCCTGTGCCTCGGCCATGGCGCGGGCGGTTTCCAGCCGTCGCGTCAAGTGGCGCGACAGCGCCATGGTCGAGGTGTTGGCCTCGTAGAGATACAGCAGCTCGACCGTCTGATCGCAGGGCGAAAAATCATTGAGCGTCAGCCCGAACCCCGCCACGGCCTTGGCAAAGGACAGCCCCAGCGAAATATCAAGGATCATCCCCGCCCCACCCGGCAAAACCGCCAGGGCGCCCCGCAGCGGCAAGTGCGGGGCGGCCACCAGCGCCAGCCCGATCCGTTGTCCGACCAGCTGGGCCAGCCCCGACATCGTGGCGATCGGCGCCGGGCGGCGCAGTTCGATGGTGTCGAACAACGGCCGTCCGGTCAGGTTGGCCCGCCCGGCCATCTTGGCCAGGGTCGGCCCGGCCTGCACGATGCGGCCATCGGAATCGACCCAGATGTGCATCGGCATCAGCTGATCGAGCGCGCCCCCCGACAGTCCGATCACCCGATCCAGACTGGGCGGAAGCCCGATCATGTGCCCACCCAGGCCAGATCGAAGCTGCGCCCTTCGGAATAGGCGGCATCAAGCAACTGGATGTCCACACATTCCATGCCGTCTAGCCCGATACCCCCAAGGCTCAGCACCGCGAGCGCGCCGTAATCATCCGCCATGGCCCGCAGACAGCCCATCAGCACCGGCGCGATGCCGGTGACAACCCAGCGCGCGCGCACCCGGTAGCGCCCCCCATCGCCCCGTTCCAGCAGGATCTGCGGCAGGTCAAGCTGCGGCAAGACCAACCGGCCACGATCGCCCAGATCTTCCAAGGCGTGCAAGAAATCCACGAAGCTGGCGCCGGAAAACCGCAACAGGCGGCGCAGCGGCTCCAGCTCGGGGTCGGTCACCAACCAGGTTCCCAGATCTTCCAACACGGCATGGGGATGCGTTTGCAAAACCTCGATCGCGGCCTGAACGCAGGCCAGCGTCATTGCGTCGGGGTATTCCAGCATCGCTTCGAAATCGTCGAACGGCAGACCGGCCTGACGGCGCACCTGCGCCCAGACCCCTGGCCCATAGGTCGCCGTCAAAAAGCCCTGTAGGGCGCGGTTGATCATGCCATGCATTGCCGCCGCCTTGTCTTGACCATCGCGCGCGACATGCGCGGTCGGCCCCAATGGATCGACCGCGGGGGGTAAACACGGGCTTGCCCAAACGGGGCGGCCATGTGGCAATTGCACCGATTTTGATGCAACCAGCTCAGAAATCGGTCGGCGCGCCGCCTTCGGATTTGCGGCGGGCCACGAAATCGGCCAGCGCGTCGCGGATCGCCACATCCATCGGCGGGGGCTCGAATTCGGCCAGGATGCGCTTGTAGACCCCATGGGCGCGCTCGGCGCTCCACAAACCGCCCGCACTTTGCCAGGCCTCGAAATTGCGCCAATCCGACAAAAAGGGGCTGTAGAATGCGTCCTGGTATCGGTCTTGGGTGTGCTGGCAGCCGAAATAATGCCCGCCCGGCCCCACCTCGGCGATGGCGCCGATGGCCAGATCGGCCTCGGCGGTGCCCAGGATCTGCGGCTCGAAATAGCGTTGGAACTGCTGCAGCACTTCGCAATCCATCACGAATTTCTCGGGGCTGGCAATCAGCCCACCCTCCAACCAGCCAGCGGCGTGGTAGACCATGTTGGTGCCCGATTGCACCGCTGCCCAAAGGGAATTCATCGTTTCCCACATCGCCTGACCGTCGGGAACATTGGCCGCGCACACCCCCGACGACCGCAGGGGCAAACCATAGAACCGCGCCATCTGGCCCGTCATTTGGGTCGCCCGGATATATTCCGGCGTGCCAAAAGCCGGGGCGCCCGATTTCATGTCGACATTCGAGGTAAAGGTACCGATGGCCACCGGGCAGCCCGGCTTGATCCATTGCAGCAGCGCAATCGCCGCCAGCGCCTCGACGATCGACAGCATGACCGCGCCCGCCAGCGTCACCGGGGCCATGGCCCCGGCCAAGGTGAAGGGCGTGACCACGACAGGCTGGCCGCGCCGGGCGTGGCGCATCGCCCCATCGAGCATCGGCCAATCATGCTTGAGCGGGCTGACCGAATTGATGTTGGTGTACATCCGCGGCATGGCATCGAACGCGTCATGGCTGAGCCCGCCCGCGATGCGCACCATTTCCATCACGTCGTCGACGCGTTCGGGCCCCAGCGAATAGGCATGCACCACCTTGTCGGTGAGCGTCAGCTTGTCGAACAGACAATCAAGATGGCGCACACCGGCATGCACGTCGACCGGTTCCACCGGATAGCCGCCCGCGAAATGGATGCAGTTGAAATATTGGGTCAGCTTGATGAATTCGCGGTAGGTTTGAAGATCGCCGGGCCGCTTGCCGCGTTCCAGATCCCAGGCATTGGGCGGGGATGAGACATTGCCAAACACGATGTGCCCATCGCCAATGGTGATGCGCTTGTCGGGGTTGCGGGGCGTCAGGGTGAACGACGGCGGAGCCTTGGCCACCATCTCTTCGACGAAATGGCGGTCGAACCGCACGTTCTGGCCTTCGATCTTGCAGCCGGCGGCCTTCAGATGGGCCAGTGCCTCGTCATTCAGAAATTCGACCCCGATATCGGCCAGAACCCGCATGGCGCCATCGTGGATGGCATGCACGCCTTCGGGGGGCATGGGTTCGGTGGGGCGGTCGTTGTTGACCGGCACACGCCAAGGCATCTGATCGATCACATGGGCCGTGCTGCGGGCGGTATTGGCCGCGCGACCGCCCGAACGGCGGCGGCGGGTGGCTGTGTCATCGGTCATCGGATCGGCCTTCCTGGCGCGCATGTGGCGCGGTCGTCTTGGGTTTGGCCCCCAGACAAGCGCATCGATGGGGGACCAGGATCGCCCGTCTCCGACATGCGCGGTCGTATTTTCGCAATCGGGCGACGGCGCGCGCGGCGTGGGTCAGCCTTGTGATGCGATCCAGCCCGGAAGACCGCCGATATCGGGCAGAACCACATCGGCATGGGGGGCCAAATCGTCGGCTTGCGCCACACCGGTCAAGACGGCGACCACCCGCATTCCGGCGGCACGCCCCGCTTCCAGGTCATGGCGGCTGTCGCCCACCATGACGCAAGTGCCCGGGTCCAGGTCGAGCGCTTTGGCAAAGCCCAAGCACATTCCCGGATGCGGCTTGGCGCCATGCCCGGAATCATAACCGGCGATATAGTGAAAAACATCGATGATCTGGGCGACTTCAAGCTGTTGGCGCGCGGCGTCTTCGGCATCGTTCGTGGCAATGCCCAAGGCGATGCCGCGGTCCCGAAACCCCGCCATCAGGGGCCGCAAGGGAACCGCCGGCACCATCGGTGCGCGCCGCGCGGCTTGCGCGATCCAGATTTCCAGCTCGGCGCTGTCGCGGCCGGGCAGATGCGGGGCAATGGCCATCGCCTGATCACGCGCGGTGCCTGCGATGGACAGGCTGTCGGGCAGGAACACCCGCTTGTCGGGATCATAGCCCAAGGCCGCGGCCATCTGCGCAAAACAATCCCGGTCGCCCTGCGCCAGGGTCGTGATCAGCTCATGCGCCCAGCCCCCCCAGCTGCGCTGGAAATCGAACAGGGTTCCATCCTTGTCGAACAACAATCCCGCGATCATCCGATGCCCTTTCGCCCGTCGTGATCCAGCCCTGAATCTGGTGATGCCCCGGCAAAAAAACGTGACATGCGCCGCTTCGCTGCGTATAGCGCAGAGTCACGATGAACGGCACAAGACAAAAGTTCGCTCTTCACGACAGTGTCGGGCATCTTATCACCCGCACCGCGCGCATTGTAGAGCGCCGGATCGAAGCGGATTTACGCCCATTCGGATTGACGCGCGTGGAATGGTGCGTGTTGGTCGCCGTCTGCGAAGAGGGCAAGAAAAACCCCTCAGACATCGCGGAATTCGTCGGCATCGACCGCACCGCGACCTCACGCGCGCTGCGCGAACTGGAATCGGCCGGTTTGATCGACCGCGAAATGGGGCGCGATGACCGCCGCACGACCGAGGTGCGCCTGACCGAAAAAGGGTTGGCGGAATTTCGCGCGGTCATGCCGCTTTGCCGCGAAACGGCCCAGCATTTCCACGACAAGCTGACCACGGATGAACTGGGCCTGTTGCGCACGCTCTTGGCAAAGCTGACCCGCGACGAACTGCCCTGATCCGCGCCGGCGGCGCTATGTCCAGGCCGGTAGATCACCGCCGGGCAAGCCTGCGCGGATGGCCATCACCTCATCCGGACGCCATCCTTGGTCGCTGGCGCAGCTGATCACCCAAGCATCGTTCATCATCAAGAAATCCACGACCGAGGCCAGAAACTCCGGCTCGCTGGCGCGCGCGCGCAGATCGGTTTCGGTGGCGCCCGTCGCCCCCAGGAACAGCGGCAACAGATCTTCCTGGCCCGCCAGCCAGCCCAGGATCGCCAGTGCCCGAATTTCAGCGACGTCTTGCTTCATCCACAAGTTCCGTCCAGGGACTAAAGAGTTTGTTAACCATTCGCGCGCAAAACCAGATTACAGTGCGTCTGGTTCCGCTGCCCAGACGATTTGTACGTGTGAATTGAGTATCCGGTAAGAGGCGCGCATGACAGGGCGAATTCTGGTCGTAGACGATGTGGCCACGAACCGCATCGTGATGAAGGTCAAGCTGGCATCGGCCTGCTATGCCGTGGATCAGGCCGACTGTGGTGCCTCTGCCTTGCGCATGGCGCGCCAGACACAACCCGACCTGATCTTGCTGGATGTGATCATGCCGGACATGTCGGGGCTTGATGTCTGCCGCCAACTCAAGGCCGATCCCGAAACCGCCGATATCCCGGTGATCTTGATCACCGCACTGGCGGATCGCGACAACAAGATGGCCGGGCTTGAGGCAGGGGCCGATGATTTCCTGACCAAGCCCGTGGACGAGGTGACATTGCTTGCGCGGGTGCGCTCGCTGTTGCGCGCGCGGGACACGGCGCGGGAACTGCGCCGTCGGGGCGAACCGGCGTTGGGCTTTGCCGAAGCCACCGCGCGCTATGGCGCAGCCGAGAAGCCGGGCCGAATCGCTCTGATTGCGCCGGGGCCTAAGGGGGCCGTGCTTTGGAAAACGGCGCTGGATGACCGCTTGGGCGGTGAGGTCACGATTCTGCCCCGCGACGCCGCCTTGACGGGCTTTGGGACGGATGCGCCTGACGTTTTCGTCATCGCCGCCGACCTGTCGCAGCGCAACGAAGGCTTGCGGCTTTTGTCCGATCTGCGATCGCGGCCGGGCACACGCAATGCCGCCAGCATCATGATCCTGCCCGAAGGCGACAGCGAACGCGCGGCCATCGCGCTGGATCTGGGCGCACATGATATCTTGTATGACAGTTTCGACGCGCAGGAACTGGCCTTGCGCATCCGGGCACAGATGATGCGCAAGCGTCAGGCCGACCGCCTGCGCGCCTCGGTCGAGGCGGGGCTGGAAATGGCGGTGACCGACAGCCTGACCGGGCTGCACAATCGCCGCTACGCACTGTTCCAGCTGGATCGCATGATCGCTCAGTCAAACCGCGGCGTGGCGGTGATGCTGCTCGACATCGATCACTTCAAACAGATCAACGACAGCCATGGCCATCCGGTTGGCGACCGGGTGTTGACGCTGGTGGCGCGGCGGTTGCGGGCGCAGTTGCGCAGCGCCGATCTGATCGCGCGCATCGGCGGCGAGGAATTCCTGGTGGCGCTGCCCGACAGCGACCGGCTGACCGCGCTGGATTGTGCCGAGCGGTTGCGCATGGCGATTTCGGACCAAAAGCTGATGGTGGGCGGCGATACGCCACCTTTGCGGGTGACGATCAGCATCGGCCTGGCACTGATGGGTCCGGGCCAGGGGGAACCGGCGCAAAGCCTGATCGACCGTGCCGATGTCGCCTTGTACGAGGCCAAGGCACATGGCCGCGATCAAGTCGAGGTGGCCCCCCGGACGGCGGCGTGATCGGCCGCATCTGGCCTAGCGGCCGGGGCCGCCGCCGCCCATGCGGCGCAAGGCGCGATCCAGCCGCAGCGCCAGCGCGGCCCTTTCGGTGGCATCCATCGCGGCGATCTGATCCAGAACCGCGGCATGTCCGATGGCCTGCAAAGCTTGGGCGGCCAGCCGCGATTGGCGCAGCGCGGCATCGGCCTGGTCGCGATCGAAGGGTTCGCGCGCCACAACCTGCCGCAGCGCCGACAGGCTTTCGCCCAGCGCCCGCCGTTCGGCGCGCAGCGCGCCCCGATCCATCCGTGCGGCCAGTTCCGCCCGATCGTCACGAGCAAAGGCCGTGGCAAAGGGCCCCAGACCTAATGACCGAAGATGGGTGTCCGCCCCACCCCCGCGGGGGCCCGCCCCGATCATCGCCCCGGCCACCAGCCCCACGATGGCCAGATTGACCGCAAGTGACAGCGCCAGCGCAATCTTCCATCCGCGCGCCGCGCGCGTCGGCATCGCCTTGGCATGCATCGGCTCAGACATCGCCGCCCTCCTCCCACAACAGGCCGATTTCGGGCAGGGCGCCCGCGCCGGCCGACCAGACCCCGATTTGCCCCCCCGACAGGCCATCGACCACATCCGGGACCAAGATCCCGATCAAGAGCCCGGCAAGCCCCGCCAGCGTCACCCCTGCGATTGCGGGTGGCCCACCCAAGGCTGCTTGGATCGCGGCCCACCAGCCGCCGCGGGCCGGCCCGGCCGGGCGGCCGGGTGGCGCTGGGGCAAGTTGCGCCTGCACCGACGCGGCATCGGCCAATACCCGCGCCATCAGCGCATCGGACACCGGTTCACCCGCGCGCCCAGCGCGCAGAAACGGCCCGAGGACATCATCGTCATCCTGTTCAGCTGTCATGATAACCCACCGCCTCCTTGCTGTCGGCCAGCGCCTGCGCCAACGCGCGCTTGCCACGGGCGGTCAGGCTTTCCACCGCCTCGACCCCCAGATCCAATATCGTTGCGATCTCGGGGTTCGACAGCCCCTCGATGTGACGCAGCACCACCGCCTGTCGCTGCCGGTCCGGCAGCCGGGCCAGGGCGGCATCCAACGCGGCCATGCGCCCGGTGTCGATCAGCCGTTGCTCGGCGCTGGGCCGATGATCTTCGACCGGGTCATGACCGTCCAGCGACACGGTGCGCGCGGCCCGGCGCAGGCGGTCGGTGCACAGGTTGGCCACCACCCGGTACAACCAGGTCGCCGGCTGTGCCGGGCCATCTTGGCGCCAACCCGCTGCCGCCCGCCACAGCCGCACCATCGCCTCTTGGGCCACGTCTTCGGCTTCGGCGCGGTCACCCAGAACCCGGGTGGCATGGCTCAGCGCGCGCGGCAACAGCCGGGCGGCCAAAAGCCGCGCCGCATCCGGATCGCCATTGGCGAAACGGACCATCAGCGCGCCCTCCGATGGCGTAGGTTCTGGGGCCGGATCGGCGGTCATGGGTCAGATTACCGCCCCGCATCCAAAAGGGAAATGCATGGCCTGCCCCCGAACCCTGACCAAACGCCGCTCAGCCGCGCCAAAACCCGTGGCCCCGATCCGAACCATGGCCGCCATGGCGCCGCTGTCCGGGCCCCATGGCATCGCGGGCGGTCTTGAGTTCCTCGGCGCTCAAGCGGCCATCGGCGTCGGCATCGAGCCGATCGAACATCTGCCCCATCCGCGCGCCCCGGCGGGGGCCCGCCATGGCCGCCATCTCGGCCGCATCCAGCGCGCCGTCGCCATTGCTGTCGGCCTTGTTGAACATGCGATCGATCCGGGCTTCGGCGCGCTGATGGGCGGCCGCCAGCCATTCGGGGCGTGTCACCAACCCGTCACCATCGGCATCGGCATCGGCCATCTGGCCCCTGGCCCCCATCTGCCATTCATCCCGCGTGATGGTTCCATCGCCATCGCGATCCATCTGCGCAAGCGTCATCCGCCCGCCCGGGCCCGGATCGGCGCCGGCCGGTGCCGCCATGAGCAAGGGCATCAACACCACAAGGGCGCGGGTCATGATCCGGGCGCGTGTCCGGGTCTGGGTCATGGTCTTGATCATGTCTGATCTCCTGTCTGTAAGGGAACAATGCGTCTTTCACGCAAGAGCGGCTGTTTTCCGTCGCACAATTTTCGCCCCCGCGACGACAGCGCACTGGACGACACGGACCGGGCGGCGCATCTAACACCGCATGACCGAAGACACAGACCCGACCTTGCGTCCCGAATTCCAGCCTGCACGGCCCGAACGGCCGGCACTGCCGGCGATATTGCGCGGGCTGCGCCGGTGCTGCCCCAACTGCGGCGAAGGGCGGCTGTTTCAGGGCTATCTGACGCTGGTCCCGACCTGCCCGGCCTGTGGCGAAGATCTGAGCCACGCGCGCGCGGATGACGGGCCGGCCTATCTGTCCATCCTGCTGACGGCCAAGATCATGGGCAGCCTGCAATTGCTGACCTATGATCTGCTGCGCCCCGATCCTTGGGTTCTGGCCGCAAGCTTTTCGGCCGGCGTGGTGGCGATGGCCCTGTTCTTGTTGCCACGCTTCAAGGGGCTGATCGTCGGGGTGCAATGGGCCAAAAGGATGCACGGGTTTTGACCGACAAAAGCGCCATCCGCGATGCCGCGACCGTCATCGTGCTGCGCGATGCGGCCACGCGACCGCGCGTCTTGATGGGCCAACGCGGCCGGGATGCGGCCTTCATGCCGTCGAAATTCGTCTTTCCGGGCGGGGCCGTGGATGGGGTGGATGCAACCATTCCGCTCGCCGCGCCCCCGCGGGCCGCTTGCGCCACGGCATTGGCCCAAGACAGCACCACCGCACCGGAAACCCTAATCGCCGCGGCCACGCGCGAGCTATGGGAAGAAACGGGGCTGCTGATCGGCGCGCCCGATCCACGCGCCGAAACCCTGGCGGCACCGCAAGGCTGGCGCGGCTATGTTGGCACGGGCCATCTGCCCGACGGAACCAACGCACGCTTCGTGTTCCGCGCCATCACGCCCCCCGGACGCCCGCGCCGATTCGATGCCCGGTTCTTTCTGGTCGACGCCGAAACGCTGCGCAGCGATCCCGATGATTTTGGCCGCGCCGAGGATGAACTGGGGCATCTGCAATGGGTGGCACTGGATGCGGCGCGCAGCTACGACATGCCCTTCATCACCGAGGTGGTGCTGGCCGAACTGGCCGCGCTGATCGCCGGGCGAACGCCCTCCGGCGTGCCGTTCTACGACAACCGCACCGAGATCAGCCGATTTTCACGGCTGTAGATCCACTCGCGGCGGGCGGGCCAACCCAGGGCAGCTGCGGCCCCCCTGCCCCCCGGCGAGCTCTGGCAAGATGAAGCCGGCAGGCTAGGGGCCGAAAATGGCGCCCCCCAAAGACAGCCAAAGCGGCAAGATCACAAAGGCCAGGCCCGTTTGCATCGTGATCATCGCCGCCATCAGGGGCGCATCGCCGCCAAGCTGGCGTGCCAACGTGTAGGCAGCGACCCCCGTGGGCAGGGCGCCATAGATCAGCGCAACCTGTGCCGTCAGCGGTGCCAACCCAAGGGCCAGCGCAAGGCCCAACACAACCAGCGGGAAAAGGGCAAGCTTGCCCATGGCCGCCAAGGCCATCGGGCCCAGATCGGTCTTGAGCCCCCGCAGCTTGAGGCTGGCACCGACGCACAAAAGCATGATCGGCAAAGCCGCCTGGCCCAAGACGGCGGCGGTGTCTTGCAACACCGGGATCGGCGCCCAGCCCATGCGATTGACGATGCCGGCCGCCAAGATCGACAAGATCAACGGATTGCCGGCCAAGCTGCGAAGCGCGCCGAGGATGACCGAGCCATCCCGGCGCGGCAGCAGCACCGCAAAAAGCCCCACAACCGTCAGGTTCACCACCGGCACCAACACCGCGGCCCCCAGCACGGCCAGTTGCAACCCCGGCAGGCCATAGAGCGCCTCGGCCACCGCCAGCGCGATGAAGGTGTTGAAACGCCCCGCGCCTTGCAGAATCGACGTGGCCTGTGCCGGGGGGAACCGCAACACGACCGCCGCCGCCGTTCCCGCGGCGATGGCGGTGAAAAACCCGCCGTAAAGGGTGGCCGCAAAGGGGATCAGGTCGGGGTCTGACAGATCGGCATCAGATATGCGGACAAAAAACAGCGCGGGCATCAGCACGAAGTAGACCAGCCGGTCGTTCGCCAGCCAGAATTCATCCGACGGAATACCCCCGCGCCGCAGCCCGTAGCCCACAAGGATCAACAGGAAAATCGGTGCGATGGACAGGGCGATGGCGATCATGACCAGGCCCCCGACAAGATCAGCAACAGCGACACGATCAGCAGGGCGAAGCCCGCCATTTCCTTCCGGCTGGAGCGCTCGCGCAACCAAAACACGGAAAACAGGAAGGTAAAGACCAGCTCGATCTGGCCCAGCGCCTTGACATAGGCCGCCGTTTGCAGCGCAAAAGCAGTGAACCAGCCCAGGCTGCTGAGTGTCGAGGTCAGCCCCACCAAGGACGACACGCGCCAAGAGGCGACGACACGCCCGATCTGGGCGCTGTCGCGCCAGGCCAACCACAGGCCCAACGCCAATGTCTGCGCGCTGGTGGCCGTCAAAAGCGCGGTCGCCGCGCGCAAGACCTCGTCACCGCCTGTCAGGCTGAGGGTGGCACCCCGGTAGCACACCGCCGAGACACCAAAAAGCACCCCCGACATCAGCCCGAAACCGGATGCCGCATTGAAAATGCGGGCTGTCCAGTGCAACGCGACCGTGCCCTTGGGCGGATCGGACAGCAAGATGACCGCCACAAACCCCAGCACGATGGCCGTCAAGACCTGCGGCGATACCGCCTCGCCCAGCACGATCAATCCGATCAGGGCCGTCAGGATGACCTCGGTCTTGGATAGCGTCACCCCCACGGCAAAATTGCGCCGCCCGAACAACGCCACGACGCACGCCGTGGCCAGCATCTGTGCCAAGCCGCCTGTCAGCGCATAGGCCCAGAAAACGGGTGTAGGCGCCGGCACGTCCTGCCCCGTCAGTGCAAGCCACACCCCGAGACATAGCGCGACAAAGGGCGTGGCAAAGGCAAATCGCGCCCATGTGGCCCCCATGGTCGACAGCGTGGTGACGCGCAGATGCCGCTGCAGCAGGAACCGCAGGTTCTGCATGAAGGCGGCAAACAGCGTGGCAAGAACCCAGACCGGCATGCGCCTTCACATGCGCGCTCTGATCAGGGGCTGCAATTCAATTCTGACGATCGTGGGCCGCGGGATACAGCGGATGGGGCACCGGTTCCTTGGCCCGCCAGAAATATTGGCGGGCAACCTGCCCGTAGCTGGCATAGACATAGCCGCCGTTGCGGGTCAGGAACCGATCGCGATGGGCGCGGTAAAGACCCGGCAACCGATACCACGGCAGTCGCGGGTGCATGTGATGAACGACATGCAAGTTGTTGTTGAGAAACAGAAAGGCCAAAGGGCCGCGGTCCTCGATGACGGCGGTGCGCCCCGATGCGCGGGTATGGGCCTGATGTTCCAGGAAGGTGCGGATCTTCAACACCCCCATGCCCCCGTAACAGGCCAGAAGATAGGCCCAGACAGGCAGCGGCGATGCGATCACCAGCGCCAACAGCACCGCGGTAACGGGGATGTGCCACAACCACCCCGTCAAGACGGCCCGATCCCCCATCCGGATGGCCCGCCAATCCGCCGCCATGAAAGACAGCTGACCGATGGCGGGGCCCAAGACGATCCGTCCCAACAGCGTGTTGTTGGCGTTCAACAGCCCCCTTTGCCAAAAGGGCAGCCGCGCCCAGACCGCCGGGTCAAGGTAATTTGATTCCGGGTCGTCATAGGGATCGGTCAGGTTGGCATCGTGGTGATGGGCCAGATGCGTATCCCGAAACCGCAGATAGGGTACGCACAGGTTGAAAGACACAAACACCAGCGTCTCGCCCATCCAGCGGCGCTCAAAGGGGTGGCCGTGCAGCACCTCGTGCTGGAGCGACGATTGCAAGGCAATCACCGGGATCAGAAACAGCACCGCCAGGCCCACGCTGATCGCGGGCAGCCCGAACAAGCCGATCCCAAGCAGGCCATAGCTTGCCACGATCAAGGCCAGGGTCGGCCATTCGACCCGCATGGGCCCCTCAATCCGTTGCACCGGCTGGATCCGGCGGAGTCAGTTCTAGGGGATCTTGCGCACCGGCCGCAGTCAGGGTTTTCTCTCCAAAAATGCAACATTGTTGAGAATCTGAAACGATGGAGATTTCTTTCGACAAACGCCGCATCGCCGCGACCTTTCGTGACCGGCTGGCCGCCGCCCTGATGGCCGCCGGTCAAAGCCGCGCCGGGCTGGCGCGCGCCGTGGGCGTGGATCGATCGACAATCAGCCAAATGCTGGCCGCCGGGGACACGCGCATGCCGGGCGGGCATGTGGTGGCGGCCTGTGCGCAGGCGCTCGATGTTTCAGCCGACTGGTTGTTGGGGCTGACCAATCGCCCCGAACAAGCCGGCGCGCTGTTGGACAGTTCGCTGTCGATCTCGGAAACCGGGCGGGCGACGGGGCTGGATGACCAGATCTTTGCCTGGCACCGCGAGGCCGAGGGCTACAAGATCCGCCACGTACCCGCCACCCTGCCCGACATGTTGAAGACCAACGCGATGTTGCGCTGGGAATATGCGCCCTTGACCCACCGCAGGCCCGATGCCGCCATCGATGCGGCGGCCGAACGGTTGGATTGGATGCGGCTGAGCGAAAGCGATTACGAAATCGCCATCCCGCTGCATGAACTTGCCAGCTTCGCGCGCGCCGAGGGCTATTATACCGGCCTTGGCGCCGACATACGCCGTGCGCAATTGGATTGGCTGTGCCAGGTCTACGATCAGTTCTACCCCAGCTTGCGGATCTTCTTGTTCGACGCACGGCTCGTCTGGTCGGCCCCGGTGACGGTTTTCGGGCCCAAGATGGCGGTGATTTACCTCGGCCAGCATTTCATCGCCTTTCGCGACCGCGACAGGGTCCGCACGCTGAGCCAGCATTTCGACTGGCTCGTGCGCGAAGCAAGCGTGTCGGACAATGCCGTGGCCGCACACTTGCTGGACCTACGCCATGCCGTGGCGGATTAGGCGCCCCCCCACGCCGGGAACCCTTTGATCAGGTCCCTTGGGCGCCGTTGCGGGATCCTCAGACCCGTCCGACCGCCTTCTGGCGCAAAACCCGGCGCCGCTGGCCACCGGCGAACGCCTTCGGCGAGAGTATTTGGAAAGCAAAGATGGGCAGGCTTGTCCTCCACCCCTATCCGTGCGGCTTCGGGGCAGAGGACGCGCCATCTTCGCTTGCGGTCATCGGCTCTCCAGCCTGTACCGCGCCACGATGTTGCCGGGCACTGGGTTAACAAACCCTTAAGGGCCCTCTTTGCTTCAAAAATACTCCGGGGGGCGTCGCGGCACGCGACGGGGGGCTGGCCCCCCACCGGCCGTCGCCATCAAGCCCGCACGCCCGCAAAGCGGCGGGCCCAGTCGGCGCGCGTATCGTCATCGATCTTGGCAAACATCACCTCGGGGACGCGGAACGCATGGCCAGCGGGCAAGGCCGAAAGCGCCGTCTCAGCGCTCTCGGGCCATGCGACATCCACGCCCATGGCGCCCGCCATGCCGCCGGCCGCATCGGGAATGAAGGGCGCCGAAAGACCTGCATAAAAGGGGATCAGGTTGAGCGCAAAGCGCGTGATCGCGGCCGCACGGGCAGGATCATCCTTGAAGATGGTCCAAGGTCCGGCCGATTGCAGATATTCGTTGCCGGCCACCCAGATCGCGCGCAGCTCGGCGGCCGCCTTGCGGATTTCGATGGCGTCCATATGCGCCTGGTAGCGCAGCAAACGCGCCTGCAGATCGGCGATCAACGCCGTTTCCTGCGGGCCGTATTGGCCGCCGTCGGGCACCGCTTCCCCGAACTTGGCCCGGCAGAATTTCGTGATGCGACTGACGAAATTTCCCAAGACATCCGCCAGATCCTTGTTCACATCTTGCTGAAAGGCCTCCCAGGTGAATTCGCTGTCCGATGTTTCGGGCGCGTGGCTCAACAGCCACCAGCGCCAGTAATCGGCAGGCAGGACCTGGAGCGCCTGGTCCATGAACACGCCGCGCCCCTGGCTGGTCGAGAACTGGCCGCCATCATAATTCAGGTAGTTGAAGGATTTGATGTAATCCACAAGCTTCCAGGGCTCGCCCGAGCCCAGGATGGTTGCGGGAAAGGACAAGGTGTGAAAGGGCACGTTGTCCTTGCCCATGAATTGGACATAGCGCACATCCTCGGCGCCTTTGTCGGTGCGCCACCAGCGTTGCCAATCATCGCCCTTGCCGGCATCGACCCATTCGGCCGCGCAGGCGATGTATTCAATGGGCGCATCGAACCAGACATAGAAAACCTTGCCCTCCATCCCGGGCCAATCCTGATCGCCCTTCTTGACCGGGATACCCCAATCAAGGTCACGCGTGATGCCGCGATCTTGCAGCCCGTCACCATCATTGAGCCATTTCTTGGCAATCGATGTCGTCAGGACCGGCCAATCGGCCTTGCTTTCGATCCAGGCCGACAGCTGATCGCGCATCGCCGATTGGCGCAGGTAAAGATGCTTGGTTTCGCGCACCTCAAGATCGGTCGATCCCGAAATCGCGCTGCGCGGCTCGATCAGATCGGTGGGGTCGAGCTGCTTTGTGCAATTCTCGCACTGATCGCCCCGCGCCTTGTCATAGCCGCAATTGGGGCAGGTGCCTTCGATGTAGCGATCGGGCAGGAACCGTTTGTCGGCGCGGGAATAGACCTGCTTTTCCATCACTTCACGGATCAGGCCGGCATCGGCCAGGCGCCCGGCGAAATGCTGGGTCAGGCGGTGGTTCTGCGGGCTGGACGACCGGCCGAAATGATCGAAAGACAACCGGAAGCCTTGCGCCAGTTCCGCCTGGATCGCCCACATCTCGGCACAATACTGATCGACGGGCTTGCCGGCCTTGGCCGCGGCAAGTTCAGCCGGGGTGCCATGCTCATCCGTGGCACACAAGAACAGCACCTCGGCACCGCGCGCGCGCATGTAGCGGGCGTAAAGATCGGCGGGCAGCTGGCTGCCCACCAGATTGCCCAAATGCTTGATCCCGTTGATATAGGGGATCGCCGAGGTGATCAGAATGCGTGCCATCGTGGCCTCCGGTCTGCGCGATGGCCCCCGTTTAGCGCCGCCCGCGCGCAGAGGCCAGAGGCCAGCACGCAACACCGCCGCTTTGACAAAGGCAGATCCCGGCTACCGGGCGGTGTATCCGCCGTCGACCAGATGCAACGACCCCGTCACGAAAGACGCCCGGTCGGACAACAGGTAACACACCAGCGATGCCACCTCGTCGGGGTGGCCCATTCGGCCCAGCGCGTGATCGCGGGCCAGCGCCTGTTGCGCCGCGCCGTCGAGCGCGCCGTCGACCATCGGGGTATGGATAAAGCCCGGCCCCACGGCGTTGACGCGAATTCCGTCGGCGGCATGATCCCATGCCGCGGTCTGTGTCAGCCCGACAAGCGCATGCTTGGCCGCGACATAGGCCCCTGCCCCGGCAAAGCCCACGCGACCCAGGATCGACGCGATGTTGACGATCGCCCCGCCGCCGGCGGCCTTGATCGCCGGAATGGCGTAGCGCAAGCCATAAAAGACCCCGTTCAGATTGACGTCGATGACCCTGTGCCAATCGGCGATCTCATAGGCGCCCAAGGGCGCGATGGTCCCGCCGATCCCGGCATTGTTGACCATCAGGTGCAAGCCCCCGCTGTCGGCCTGCGCATAGGCAACCAGCGCGGCAAGGGCATCGGGCTTTGTCACATCGGTCGCAAACCCGCGCGCGCCGTGACCCACGGCACGGGCCGCAGCCTGCGTTTTTTCATCATCGAGATCGGCCAGAACGACATGCGCGCCGCTTTTCGCCAAGCCATGCGCAATGGCCAGACCGATGCCGGATGCCGCCCCCGTCACGATGGCCGTCTTGCCGTCGAACCGAATGTCCATGGCGCGTCCCCTGATCTGTCACGTCACCGATGCGCGAAGACTAGCGGCACCGGGGCCGCCAGCCTTGTCGGCGATCAAGCCGGGTCAGCGGGGCCGGCGAAAAATGCGCCCAACCAGAAACGAGGTGCGCGGGATCCACACATAGGGGTTGCGCTGCGTGGCCGACGGGCGGCGGCGCATGCGGATCATGCCGTATATCAACAGCCCGACATGGGCGGCGGCGATAAAGATGAACAGGGCCGATGGGCCGTACAGCGCGATCAGCCCCGATGTCACCAAGGGCGAGGCGATGGCGCCGAGCGCATAGGCAAACATCAAGGCGGCCGAAAGCTCGACCCGCTGCGCATCCTCGGCCCAGTCATGGGCATGGGCGGCCGCGATGGAATAGATCGGGAATGTGGCCGCACCAAAGATCAGCGCGGCGATGAAGATGCCCCAGACCCCAAAGCCCGACAGTGCCACGGTGACGATGCAGCCCGCGATGGAAAAGACCGAAAAGCCCACCAGCACCCGGCGGCGGTCATGGCGGTCGGCCAGCCAGCCTGCGGGCCATTGCGCGACAGCGCCGCCCAGCACATAGGCCGCCAGAAACAGGCCGATCTGGTCGGCGCTCAGCCCCACTTGCGTGCCGTAAAGCGGGCCGATCATCCGGAAACTCGCCCCCGACACGCCCGATACGATCACCCCCACCACCGCCAGGGGCGACAGCCCCCATGCCAACCCCAGGCGCAGCCGCGGTGCCTCGCCCGTCTCGGGCTGCGGCACGCGGGTCAGCGTCAGCGGCAGAAGTGCGGCACAGCACAAGAGCGCAAGCAGGTTGTAGGAAACATAATCGGCAGGCTCCAGCACGCCGATCATCAGCTGTGCGATGAGCGAACCGCCGGTGTCCACCATCCGGTAGGTGCCCATGGTGCGGCCACGATTGGCGTTGTCGGACTTGGCCTGCAACCAGGCCTCGATCACCGTGTAGCAGCCCGCCACGCAAAACCCCGACGCCGCGCGCATCAGCGCCCAGGCATAGGGATCGATCACCATCATATGCGCCAAAAGCCCGATGGCGCCCATGGCGGTAAAGGCCGCGAAGGCGCGGGAATGGCCGACCTCGCCCATCAGGCGCGGGGCCCACCAGCAGCCGATGAAGAAGCCGGCGAAATGGGCCGAGCCCAAAAGCCCGATCTGCCCGTTGGTAAAGCCAAGCTCCGTGCCCGACAGAACATCAAGCGGCCCGACGCCCCCGGTCGACAGCTGCAACAGCAAGACCGACAGGAAAAGGGCCGCAAATGAGATGATCAGGCGCATGGATCACGGGGCGCAAGGGGCATGGGCCCATGCCTAGCCGGGCCAAGCCGGCGATGCACGCGCGATTTTCGCGTTCGCGCCGCCGATGCCCCTAGGCTGGCAGCGCAACCCGATCGCACAGCGCCGCCCGCCCGGCCCCATCCCGCCGCACGCGCCATTCCCCCGGACCCGCATCGCGCGCGCGCAGACGCGTGAGGCGCCACGCCTCGGCCCCGCTCTCATGCGCGGGCTCCAGCCGCCAGCGGCTTTCCACCCCCGCTGCGCCCCCCGCCCCCGGTGTCAGAACCAACCCCAGCCCCATCTGGCCATGCGCGGCCACCCCCGCCTCGGCGGCCAGATGCAACCGGCGGATCGGCGTCAGCCCCGGCGGCTCGGGCAGATCGCCGATCACCGCCGCCACAGCGCCCGCGCGCAACACCTCTTCCATCGTCCAGAGCAGATCCTCGGCCCGCTCGGGGGTGACAAAGATCAAACGGCCGGGGTCGATCTCGGTCTGCACGCCTGCCATATGCAGACGGTCGGGATGCCAGGCGGGCCTGATCCAGATCACCGGCCCCTGCATCTCGGCCAAAAGCCACAGGGCCAAGCGCCGCCGCGCCGCGCCGCAAAGCTCGTGCGCCCGCCCGCCCCACAGCCGGAAACTGCCCAAAAGCGGCACTGCGGGGCGATCATGGGCGTGGCTTTGGCGGGTCAGGCGGGGCGTGTTCATGGGCCATGAAGATACATGTTCATGTTATGTTCTCAAGTCCTGATCTTGCACATCCTGTCCCGTCCCCTAGTGTCCGGCCCCGGACATGCAAAAGGACCATCCCCCATGCGCAAGATCACCCTTGGCACAACCGACACACAGATCACGGATTATTGCCTTGGCACGATGACCTGGGGCACCCATACGCCCGAAGCCGAAGCGCATCGCCAGATGGACATGGCGCTTGATGCGGGCATCACCATCGTCGACACCGCCGAGATGTATCCGGTCAACCCGGTCACGCCGGAAACCGTGGGGCTGACCGAAACCGTGCTGGGCAATTGGAACGCCAAGCATCCGGGGCGGCGGGGCGACTATGTCTTGGCCACCAAGATCACCGGCAAGAACGCAGGCTTCGTGCGGTTCGGACAGGACATCACGGCCGAAACCTTTACCGCAGCCCTCGATGCCTCGCTGGCGCGGCTCAAGACCGATGTGATCGACATCTACCAACTGCACTGGCCCAACCGCGGCAGCTATCATTTCCGGCAGAACTGGGGCTTTAACCCCGCCGCCCCGGATTGGCCGCGTTCCAATTGCCCAGCACGGTTTCGGTCAGCCCCACGGTTTCGGCGGTGACCGGGTTGACCGGATACATCTCGGCGGTATCGACGATGGTGATGCCCGCATCGAGCGCCATGTCCATCTGGCGATGCGCCTCGGCTTCGGGCGTATGGGTGCCCCATGTCATCGTGCCAAGGCAATAATCGGTGATCTGCGTGTCGGTGTCGCCAAGGGGGATCTTGCGCATCGGTCGGTATCCTTGTGTCGGTGTCGGGGCGGACACTAGGGGCCGGGGCCGGATGTGCAAGACCGGGACTTGAGAACATATCATGAACATGTATCTTGTCGGCCATGGATCTGACCAAGGTGACTCGGGCGAGCCATGCCCACGACCGCCCGGCGGTGCCGCTTTTGGGGCGGTTCTTGTTGCTGGGCGGGCGCGCGCATGAGATCTGCGGCAGCGCGCGGCGGCGCATGGCGCTGTGGCTGGCCGCCGAGACGGCAGGGCCGGTGATCTGGATCAGGCCCGCATGG
>JBEAQJ010000113.1:0-3970 GCA_041163945.1 Pseudomonadota bacterium | reverse complement strand
GGGGCCGAAGCGCGCGCCTTGTTCGACCGCGCCAGCCTGCCCCCTGCCGAAGCGGCGATCCGCAAGGCGCTGAAGCGGGCCGATCTTTGGATGCGCTGACCGCGCCGCGATGGCTGGCGGGATGCTCTTTTGCCCGCAAGCGGCACCGGCATCACGCAGGGCCGCTATGCAAGGGCATGGGCCACATGCAACATGGCCGCGTGCGATAACCTACAGGACAGACCCACATGAGCGTCACCATCCGCCCCCTGCTTGCCCAAGACGAAGCCCAATGGCGCCGCCTGTGGACAGCCTATCTGGAATTCTACGAAACGGGCGTGGCCGAAGATGTCTATGCCACCACCTTTGCCCGGCTGATCGACCCCGCACGCCCCGGCCAGTTCGCCTTTCTGGCCGAAACGGATGGCCGGGCCATCGGCTTGGTGCATGTCATCGTGCACCCGCACAACTGGCGCATCGAAGATGTCTGTTACCTGCAAGATCTGTATGTCGCGCCCGAAGCCCGCGGAACCGGTGCCGGGCGGGCGCTGATCGAAGCCGTCTATGCCGCAGCCGATGCGCGCGGCACCCCGTTCGTCTACTGGATGACACAGGATTTCAACACGCAGGCCCGGCTGCTTTACGATCGCATCGCCAAGGTCACGCCATTTATCCGGTATCAACGCTGACGCGCGCACCCCTGACAAGGCCGCCCGCTGCGATCGCGTGGCATAGAACAGCGCCGGATGACGCGAGGGCGGCGTGATGAAAGGCGCGGGCCTGGTCAGCCGACGCTGGCCGGCCCTTCCTTTTTGCGTTCGGCATAGATCAACAGCGGCTGCGCATCCGAGGTGACGGCCTCTTCGTTGACCACGACCTCTTCCACGCCTTCGGCACCGGGCAGATCGAACATGGTGTTCAGCAAGATGTCTTCCATGATCGAGCGCAGGCCGCGCGCGCCGGTCTTGCGCGCGATGGCGCGCTTGGCGATCGCTTTCAGCGCATCATCGGTGAACTTGAGCTTCACATCCTCCAGCTCGAACAGGCGCTGATATTGCTTGACCAGCGCATTCTTCGGCTCGGTCAGAATGGTGACCAGGGCCGCTTCATCCAGATCTTCCAGCGTGGCCAGAACCGGCAGACGGCCCACGAATTCCGGGATCAGGCCGAATTTCAGCAGGTCCTCGGGTTCCAGATCCTTGAAATGTTCGCCCGGTGTCTTGTCCTGCGGGTCGCGCACATCGGCCCCGAAACCCATGGCGCTGCCCTTGCCACGCTGGGCGATGATCTTGTCGAGCCCCGCAAAGGCACCGCCGCAGATGAACAAGATGTTGGTGGTGTCGACCTGCAGGAATTCCTGCTGCGGATGCTTGCGCCCACCTTGCGGCGGAACGCTCGCCACGGTGCCTTCCATGATTTTCAAAAGCGCCTGCTGCACGCCTTCGCCCGACACATCCCGCGTGATCGACGGATTGTCGGATTTGCGGGTGATCTTGTCGACCTCGTCGATGTAGACGATGCCGCGCTGGGCGCGTTCGACGTTGTATTCGCTGGCCTGCAACAGCTTGAGAATGATGTTTTCCACATCTTCGCCGACATAGCCCGCTTCGGTCAGCGTGGTGGCATCGGCCATCGTAAAGGGCACATCCAGGATCCGCGCCAAGGTCTGCGCCAGCAGCGTCTTGCCGCAGCCCGTGGGGCCGATCAAAAGAATGTTGGATTTCGACAGTTCGATGTCGGATTTGCCGGCATTGTTCAGACGCTTGTAGTGGTTGTGCACCGCCACGGCCAACACCCGCTTGGCGTGGCGCTGCCCGATCACGTAGTCATCGAGCACATCGCAGATTTCGCGCGGCGTCGGCATCCCGTCCGAGGATTTCAGCCCCGAGGTCTTGGTTTCCTCGCGGATGATGTCCATGCACAATTCGACACATTCATCGCAGATGAACACGGTCGGCCCGGCGATCAGCTTGCGTACCTCGTGCTGGCTTTTGCCGCAGAACGAACAATAAAGCGTGTTCTTCGAGTCGCCGCTGGATGAATTCGCCATAGTCTTTACCTCAACCGGACCTTCGGGCCGTTTCTGAGCGGATCCGGGCCCCTGCCCGCAACCGTCATCACGAAAAGCCTAGAGCAGGCCATCCGCCACCACAATGTCAAATTCCCGCTGTCCGGCTGTGGGCCGGGCCGGATCACGCACCAGCCCCGGCGGCCGGAACGCGGCTTTCGACGATTTCATCGATCAAACCCCAGGCCTTGGCCTGTTCGGGATCCATGAAATTGTCGCGCTCCAACGCTTCGACGACGGCATCGAAGGCCTGGCCGGTGTGCTTGACATAAATCTGATTGAGCCGATCCTTGAGCTTTTGCGTTTCGCGCGCATGGATCATGATATCGGTCGCCTGCCCCTGGTAGCCGCCGGACGGCTGGTGCACCATGATGCGGGAATTGGGCAGCGAAAAGCGCATGCCCTTTTCGCCCGCCGTCAGCAACAGCGAACCCATCGATGCGGCCTGCCCGATCACCAGCGTGGTCACCTTGGGCTTGATGTATTGCATGGTGTCATAAATCGACAGGCCCGAGGTGACGACGCCACCGGGGCTGTTGATATACATGGAAATTTCCTTGGAGGGGTTTTCGGCCTCCAGGTGCAGAAGCTGGGCCACCACCAGCGTGGCCATGCCATCATGCACCGGCCCCGAGATGAAGATGATCCGTTCCTTCAACAGGCGCGAAAAGATGTCATAGGCCCGCTCGCCGCGGCTGGTCTGTTCGACCACCATGGGAACCAGCGTGTTCATGTAGAGGTCAAACGGATCTTTCATGGTGGCCTGTCCCGCGTCGGTGTGACTGTTGCCCACCAGTCTTAGTGACGGCGGGATGGGGCTGCAAGGGCGGCGGGCAAAATCCGTGGACAGCGCGGCGCGCACCGCTAGCTTGCGATGATCATGACCAACCCCCTGCCCCTTGCCGCCACCCGCACCGAAGCGCTGACGCGCTTGCAGCGGTTCGTGCCCTTGGCTGGCCGCGACTATAGCGCGCGGCGCAATTTCGATCGCCCCGACCAGGGCCATGGCCATGTGTCGATGCTGTCGCCCTACATCCGTCACCGCCTGATCACCGAATCCGAGGTTCTGGAGGCTGTGCTGGCCCGCCATTCCCCCGGTGCCGCCGAGAAATTCGTGCAAGAGGTTTTCTGGCGCAGCTACTGGAAAGGCTGGCTTGAGCTGCGACCGACGGTCTGGGGCGATTACCGGGCCGGGCTGGATCGCGTCTTGGCCGATCCGGCCTGGGCCGCACCGCTTGCCCGGGCCGAGGCGGGGCAGACCGGGATCGAATGTTTCGATGCCTGGATGGCCGAATTGGCCACCACCGGCTATCTGCACAACCACGCACGCATGTGGGCGGCGTCGATCTGGATCTTCACGCTGGGCCTGCCCTGGGAAGCGGGGGCCGATCTGTTCATGCGCCATTTGCTCGATGGCGATCCGGCCTCCAACACCTTGTCGTGGCGTTGGGTGGCGGGGTTGCAGACACAGGGCAAACATTATGTCGCAACCGCCGAGAACATCGCGCGCTACACCGAAGGCCGCTTTGCACCCAAGGGTTTGGCCACCGATCCCGTGCCGTTGTCCGGCCCGCCCCACCCGGCGAGGCGCCCGCTGCCGGCCGATGCCCGCCCCCGCCCGGGCGGGGTCACCGCCATCTTGCTGACCGAAGAGGATCTTTCGCCCGGCTTCTTGTTCGATGATCCCGCCGTGAACGTGACGGCGCATGCCTGTCTGCTGTCAGCCAAGGCAAGATCACCGCGGCCGGTGGCCGAACCGGTGCTGCGCTTCACGCAAGCGGCCATGGAAGACACAAGCGCCCGCTGGTCGCCGCGCATGGGCCAGCCCGGGCCGCTGACCGATGATCCCGCCCGGATCGCCGAATGGGCCAGGAACCTCGGCTTGGACCAGATCGTGACCGCCTATGCCCCGACTGGTCCGGC
>JBEAQJ010000112.1:0-8516 GCA_041163945.1 Pseudomonadota bacterium | reverse complement strand
CCGATGCGCATGGCGACGCGCTTGTTGGTGATGGTGTAGACCGTGGCCTTGGCCTGCATCAGCGCCACGACCAGCAAGATGGCGCAAACGATCAACCCCAGAACAAGGAAAAAGGATGCCGCCGTCGCGCTGTCGACCCAGCTTTCGGTCGCTGCGCCGCCAATGGTGCGCCATGCGAACAAAAACGTGAAATACCCCGCCACCCACCAGAAATTCAGGCTTTCACGGGCCAATTGCCAGCCATCGGGTTGACCCTGCCACAGGATCTCTTCGCCCGGTGGCAAGGCTTGGGGCAGACCGCGCACGGGTTCGGTGGCGAAATCATCGTGATCATGAGACATCGGTCGTTTCTCCTTTTTCGGTCGTGGTCCGGCGCGCGGGTCTGAAGCGCGCGCCGGTCTTGGGTCACAAAAGCGGGTCCAGACGATCCTGCGACGCGTAAAGGATGCCGCCGCCGTAGTAGGCCGAGATCTTTTCCTCTTCGAGCAGGGTGATCTGGGTCGAGGATTTGGTGACCGGAACGGCGGCGAAATGCTTGCCGTGGATCGCGTTGATCTTCACCTTTCCGCCCCAGATGCGGCAAAAGGTGATCGGCACCAACCGATGGCCACCGCCATGCTCGGCGTTCAACTCGATTTCCAGATAGCGGATCAGCTGTTCGGGGGCATCGATCCACATGTCACCTATAGTGCCGACCATAGCGCCGTCACCGGCCATCACGGGCAGGCCACGCGGATCGCGACCAGCCGACACCCGAAACGTTTCGGTCTTTCCCATTGGCACGATCTTGGCGTGCCCATGCCCATCAAGTTCCGGCACATCCCGGCGCGGCACCCAGGAACCCGAACCCACGCCGGCGGCCATCGCATCGCCGGTGGGATCATAGGGGTATCCGTTGCTGGTGCCAAAACTCGAACGTTCCATCGCCAGATCGGCGCGACGATGGGCGGCTTCGTTTTCGGGCGACGGCACGGTCACCTCGCCCCGGCCATGCATCAGCTTGAAGGTCTTCGGATTGGGAACCGGGAACGGCCCCTGGTTGGGCGCAAGCGTGCCATCCTCGTTTTCCAGCGGATAGCCTTCGCGCATGTTCTCGGTCTGCAGATAGTAGATCAGCAGGGCGAAAAAGATCCAGAACAGCCAGATCGACAGGCTGGCGAGGTCGAAGTTGCCGAAGAATGTAGCTTCCATGATGGGGTCCTCTCGGGTTCGGCGGGTCTTAGGTGGGCAGGTCGGCAAGACCGAATTTTCCGGCCCCCCCGTTCCTGTAGAAGGTTGCGGTGCGCACCAGCGGCCCAAGCGCCACCAGCGTTACGAAAAGCAAAAGAATTTCCAGGTGATAGACCACCGAATAGCCGGTGGCCGGATCGTCAAGCGCAGCGCCCAGATGGCCCTGCGTCGCCGCGGTGTTGATCAGGTCGCGCAGGCCGCCGCCGATGGCGGTCGACAGCCCGGCCGCGCTGGCCTGTGCCGCGCCCCATGCGCCCAGCGCCAGACCACGACCGGCCCGGCCAACGGGCATGGTCATGGCAGCCGTCAGCGTGGAAACAGCGAACAAACCGCCACCAAACCCGATCAGGCTGGCGCCGGTAAAGAACATCGCGGGCGACCCCATGGGGTCGGCAAAAACCACGGCGGAAAACGCGGCCAGCCCGGCCAGGATGCCGCGCGCGCCCATGCGATAGGGGTTCAGCCCGGCTGACAGCCACTTGGCCGCCAGCGCGAAACCCGCCAGCGCACCGGCGGCCCAGCTTGCCGTCAACAGCGTGGTGGACGACACGCTCAACCCCAGGATTTCGCCGCCATAGGGTTCCAGCAACACGTCTTGCATGTTGAAGGCCATGGTACCCAGAAAGACCACCACCAGCAGCCGCCCGGCCGTGCCACCCGCGGCGTAATCGGCCCAGGCATCCTGAAACCGGGGATTGGGCGCATCGCGTTCGGCCCGGGTCATCGGCCGGACGCGTTCTTGTTTCCACAAGGCGATCACGTTCAAGACCAAGGTGACGACCGCGGCGCCCTGCACCACGCCGATCAGTTCCAGCGCGGTGAATTCCCGCAGCAGAAAGCCGATCACCAGCGATGATGCCGCCATGCCGACCAGCAGCATCACATACAAAAGCGCCACGACGCGCGGCCGGGTGTCTTCGGTGGCGCGATCTGCGGCCAGCGCCAGACCGGCGGTCTGGGTCATGTGCATGCCCAAACCGGTCATCAGAAAGGCCAGCGCAGCCAAAGCCTCACCCGCAAAGGGGATATCGTGATGCACCTGCGTGACGTCCCCGCCCAGAACCAGAAGGGACGCGGGCATGATTGCCAGCCCGCCGAATTGCCACAGCGTGCCAAACCACAGATAGGGGATGCGCTTCCAGCCGATGGCGGATTTATAGGTGTCCGATTTGAACCCCAGCAGTGCACGGAACGGTGCGATCAGAACCGGCAGCGCGACCATCGCGGCCACCAGAAAGGCCGACACCTTAAGCTCGACGATCATCACGCGGTTCAGCGTGCCCAACAACAGCACGGCGGCCATGCCGACCGACACCTGAAACAGGGACAGCCGCAGCAATTGCCCAAGCGGCAGATCATCGGATGCAGCATCTGCAAAGGGCAGATACCGGATCGATATGCGCTTGAGCACACTCATGCCCGATACTCCAGACAGGTCGAGATATAGAAACCGCGCGCCACACGCTCGATTTCCGAGATCGCCCCGGTGGCGCCGTGGCGGGCCGCTTCGACCGACAGCCGGCGTGGGTCATGCGGGATCATCGTGGGCGAACGATCGGCACGCGGAAACAGTTTGCCCAAGCCCCAGAATGCCATCAGGAACGTGGTGCGCGGCGCCACCGTGAACACCACCGACGACCGCACCCGGGGGCACAGATGCGCCAAGGCCCGGCCCAGATCGGGGGCTTCGTAATAGATCATGCTGTCCATCGCGACGACATGATCAAAAGCACCCAAACCCTCGGCCAACATGTCGCCCGATGTGAAGCTGACGCGCGGCGCCAAGGCCGCCGGCAAACGCTTGGATGCGATGTCGACCAGCGCAGGTGAAATATCGATGGCCACGACATCGGCACCACGGCGGGCCAGCTCCTCGGTCATGGCCCCCGTGCCGCAGCCTGCGTCCAGCACGCGCTTTCCGGTCAGATCGTCCGGCAATTGGCCCAGCATGATCGCCCGCATCCGGTCACGCCCTTCGCGCACGGTCTGGCGAATGCCCGATACCGGCGCGTCCGATGTCAGCCGCTCCCATGTGCGGGTGGCGGTGCGGTCGAAATATTCTTCGACCCGGTCGCGCGTGCGCCCATATGTCGGCGTCGCGACCATCAATCAAACCCCAGAAGCTCAAAGATATGACGGTCTTCCAGCGGGGCGGGCGACAAGGGATCGGTGCCGCGCCACAGGGTTTCGGCCAAGCGGATATATTCGGCGCGACACTGCACGATGTCTTCGTCGTCGGGCATTTCGAACAGGGTCTTTTTCTTCAGCCGCGACCGCCGGATGGCATCGACATCGGGCATGTGGGCGATGCGCTTGAACCCCACCTCGGCACAGTAACGATCGACTTCGTCGGTGGCCTTGGATCGGTTCGCCACGCAGCCGGCCAGCCGGACATTGTAGTTCTTCGACTTCGCCTGCACGGCCGCGATGATGCGGTTCATGGCATAGATCGAGTCGAAATCATTGGCCGTCACGATCACGGCACGGTCGGCATGTTGAAGCGGTGCCGCGAACCCGCCGCAGACCACATCGCCCAAGACATCAAAGATCACCACGTCGGTGTCTTCGAGCAGATGATGCTGTTTCAGAAGCTTGACCGTCTGGCCCACGACATAGCCACCGCAGCCCGTGCCCGCGGGCGGCCCACCCGCTTCGATGCACATCACGCCATTGTAGCCGGTGGTCACGAAATCCTCGGGGCGCAATTCCTCGGCATGGAAATCGACATCCTTCAGAATGTCGATCACCGTGGGCTGCAGATGCCCCGTCAGGGTGAATGTGCTGTCATGCTTGGGATCGCATCCGATCTGCAGCACCTTCTTGCCCAGCTTCGAAAACGCCGCCGACAGGTTGGAGCTGGTCGTGGATTTGCCGATCCCGCCCTTGCCATAAATCGCGAAAACCTGTGCGCCCTCGATCTTCATGTCGGGATCAAGGTGAACCTGAAGCGATCCCTCGCCATCTTCGCCCTGACGCAGCAGCGGCGGCGCACCCAGATCGCGCCGGGCCAGGCCTTCGGCCTCGCGGGCGTTGGCGCGGGCGGCGGGGGGTGATCTTTCGTCCAGCATCGGTGTCGTCCTTCCTATTCCGCGGCCACGCCCGGGGTCAGACCCTCAAGCCTGTCTTCCAGCTCGTCCGCGCCAGCCTGAAGCGCGGCCAGCGTGGCCTCATCGGGGTGCCAGTAGTTCCGTTCGAAGGCTTCGAGCAGCCGGTTGGCCATACGGGCGGATGCCTGCGGGTTCAGCGCGGCGATCCGGCGGCGCATGTCGTCGTCCAGCACGAATGTCTCGGACAGGCGCTGATAGACCCAAGGGTCGACCTGACCGGTCGTGGCCGACCAGCCCAGCGTGTTGGTCACCTGCGCCTCGATCATGCGCACACCCTCGTGACCATGCTTCAGCAGCCCCTCGAACCACTTCGGATTCAGGCTGCGGGTGCGGGTCTCCAACGCCACCTGATCCTTGAGCGTGCGGACCTTTCCTTCGCCGCGGGTCTGGTCGCCGATGAAAACAGGTGCTTCCTGACCGCCCTTGGCGCGCTTGACCGCCCGGGAAATGCCACCCAGCGTGTCGAAGTAATGATCGACCGTGGTGACGCCCAATTCCACCGATTCAAGGTTCTGGTAGGCCAGATCGACATCTTTCAGCGCGGCCTGCAAAAGCCCTGCGTTCTTGTGGGCCTTGCCATCCAACCCATAGGCAAAGGATTTCCGGGCCTGGTAGGCATCGGCCAGTTCGTCCTCTTCGCCCCAGGCGCCGCTGTCGACCAACTGATTGACGTTCGATCCATAGGCCCCTTCGGCATTGGAAAAGACCCGCAAGCTGGCTTCGGGCATGTCCACGCCCATTTGGGCGGCGTAGCTCAAGGCATGGGCGCGCACGAAATTCATCTCGGTCGGCTCATCGGCCGTTGCGGCCTTGTAGGCCGCTTCGGCCAGCATGCGGGTCTGAAGCGGCAGAAGATCGCGGAAAATCCCCGAAAGCGTCATCACCACGTCGATGCGTGGGCGGCCAAGCTCGGCCAAGGGGATCAAATCGGCCCCGCACAACCGCCCATAGCCGTCAAAACGCGGTTTGGCTCCCATCAGCGCCAGGGCCTGCGCGATGGGGCCACCATCGGATTTGATGTTGTCCGATCCCCACAGCACCAGCGCGACGGAGCGGGGAAATTCGCCTGCAGCCGCGATCAACCGCTGCGCCTGTTTTGCACCTTCTTGCAGCGCAAAGGCGGTGGGCATGCGGAACGGATCGAAGGCATGGATGTTGCGGCCGGTCGGCAGAACCTCGGGCGACCGGATCAGGTCGCCACCCGGAACGGGTTCGATGTAGCGCGCAGACAGGGCACGCATCAGGCCGTCCAGCTCGGTATCTTGCCGCAACAGATGGGCCACACGGTCGCGCGTTTCAGCATCGGTGGCGGCCATCACGCGCAGATGATCGCGCAGCGCCGCCTCGGCCATGGGGCGACCCACCACATGCAGACCATCGGTGATCAGCGCGTCCTCGGTTTCCAAAAGCGTCAGCCACAGCCGGTCCGGGTTGCGTTCGGACAGATCGACCGCATCGGCCTGGGCCTCGATCAAGGCCGCAAGATCGGCGCGCTCGGGCGCATCGGGGCCCAGCGCGCGCCAACGCGTCAGGCTGTCTTTCAGTTCCAACAGACCCTTGTAGAGCCCCGATGCCGCCAAGGGCGGCGTCAGATGGGTGATCGTGACGGCATTGGACCGCCGCTTGGCCAATGTTGCCTCGGACGGGTTGTTTGCGGCGTAAAGATACACATTCGGCATTTCGCCGATCAGCCGATCGGGCCAATCGCGCGCACCCAGGCCCGCCTGCTTGCCCGGCATGAATTCCAGCGCACCATGCATGCCGAAATGCAGCACGACATCGGCCGCGTAGCTGTTGCGCAGCCACAGGTAGAACTGCGTAAAGGCATGGGTGGGGGCAAAGCCACGCTCGAACAGCAAGCGCATCGGGTCGCCTTCGTAGCCAAAGGTCGGCTGCACACCCACAAAGACATTTCCGAAATGCCGACCAAGAATGAACACACCGCGCCCATCCGACTGGATCTTGCCCGGTGCGGGGCCCCAGACCGCCTCGATATCACGAAGCGGCGGCGTGCAACGCACAATGGTATCGGCATCGACATGGGCGGCGACATTGGCTTGCTGGCCGTGCTGCTGGGCATTTCCATGCAAGATCGCGGCGCGCAATTCATCGACGGACGCCGGAACATCGACCTGATAGCCATCGGCCTTCATCCGGGCCAAAGTGTGCCACAGGCTTTCGAATACGCTCAGATAGGCCGCCGTGCCCACCGCACCGGCATTGGGCGGAAATCCGAACAGGACGATCGCCACCTTCTTTTCGGAATTGCGCTTGCGGCGCAACATCGCCGTCCGCTTTGTCTTTTCGACAAGGCTGGCGATCCGCTCATGGCAAGGCGCCATCGCCTTGGTTGCCGCCCCGCCGGCGCAGGCCATGAAACAGCCCTGGCACCCGTCCGGGCCGTGCCGCCCGCCGAACACCGTGGGATTCGTCGCACCGTCGATTTCGGGAAGGGCGACCAACATGGTGGTTTCCACCGGCCCAAGCCCGCCCCCCGACGACGACCATTGACCCAGTGTCTGAAACTCGATCGCATGCGCGGCGATATAAGGAAGGTCAAGGTCCTTCAGAACCGAGACCGCGGCGGCGCTGTCATTGTAGGCCGGCCCACCGATCAGGCTGAAACCCGTCAGCGACACCAGCGCGTCGATCTTGCCGCCGGCAAAATAGGCCGCGATCGCGGGCCGTCCGTCCAGCCCGCCGGCAAAGGCCGGCACGACGGCCAAACCGGCGGCCTGCATCTTGCGGATCACCGCGTCGTAATGCGCCGTGTCCGAGGCCAGAACGTAGCTGCGCATCATCAGCAAACCCACCGTCGCCACAGGATCGGCGGGCTGGGGCAGATCGGCGGGATCGGTCGTGATCCGATGGCCCGGCAGATCGGGGTGATACAGACCCACCTCGGGGTAATCGATGGGCGCGGCCGCGCGCGCGCCCTTGAAGGCACGGTCGCTGGCATAGCTGCCGATCAGAAAGCGGATCATCTGTTCGACATTGTCGTCCGATCCGCCCAGCCAATACTGCATGGTCAAAAACCACGCCCGCAGATCCTGCGCCTTGCCCGGAATGAACTTCAGGATCTTGGGCAAGCGGCGCAACAGCTTCATCTGCTTTTCGCCGGAATTGGCCGAAGGCTCCTTCGATCCGCGCAGCTTCTTCAACAGCTTCATCGGCCCGGTTGCGGGCTTCATCATGTCCAGCTCACCCATGCGGGTCAGCTGCACGACCTCGCGCGCCGAGATCACGCCGATCATCGCATCGCACGCCGCCCGCCGCGCGGTCAGATCGGGCAAGATCGCGGTGATATGCTCTTCGATGAACAACAGGTTTGCGACGATGATGTCGCCATGGCGCACGGCGATGCGGGCCTCTTCCAGTGCGGCGGGGTTCTCGGCCCATTCGGCGGCTGCGTGCACGCTGACATTCAGGCCCGGAAACTCGCCCGATAGCCGTTCGCTGACCCGCGCCGCGGGACCCGCCGCATGGCTGTCGAGCGTGACGATCACGACCCGGTAGCCGGGGATATGATCGCCATCACCGCGCATAATGGGCCTTTGCCTCGTACAAGGTGTCGATGCCGATCTGCGTCATGCCGCGCTCGGTGGCGAATTTCTCGGTATTGCGACGCGCCTTGCCGCGCACGAAAAAGGGGATCTTCTTCAATTCTTTCTCGGCTTCGGCAAGCCAGACCATGACATCGCCGCTGGTGTCAGCGGGCAGCGCTGCGTCCATCTTTGCTTCGGAAATACTCCTGGGGGGCTGCGCAGCAGCGGGGGGCTGGCCCCCCTCCAGCGGTTTCGGCGCATGGCCGCCGTGATGGCTGGCGCCCGCGGCGTCATGAAATTCGAAATCCTCGCGGAACATCGACAAAAGATGTTCCTCAAGCCCCATCACCAGCGGATGGATCCAGCTGTCGAAGATCACATTGGCGCCTTCCCAGCCCATCTGGGGCGAATAGCGGGCCGGGAAATCCTGCACATGGACAGGCGCCGAGATCACCGCGCAAGGGATGCCAAGGCGCTTGCCGATATGGCGCTCCATCTGCGTGCCAAGGATCATTTCGGGCGCCGCGTCTTCGATCGCCTTTTCGACGGCCAGGTAGTCGTCGCTGATCAGGGCCTCCAGGCCGAAATCCTTGGCCAGGGCGCGGATCGGGCGGGCAAATTCGCGGTTGTAGCA
>JBEAQJ010000111.1:0-14010 GCA_041163945.1 Pseudomonadota bacterium | reverse complement strand
ACAAGCGTTATCTAGACGAAATGCCAGGCGTCGCGGTGCAAAATGACTGGGACGACATTTTACCCTTGCACGCCACACACAAAGAAAAACTCGGCTACCCTACCCAAAAGCCCGTCGCGCTGCTCGAACGCATCCTGAGTGCCTCCTCGAACCCCGGCGATATCGTCCTCGATCCCTTTTGCGGCTGCGGCACCACCGTTCATGCGGCGGAAAAGCTCGGGCGGCGCTGGATCGGCATCGATGTCACCCATCTGGCCATCGGGCTGATCGAAAAGCGCCTGCGCGCGGCATTCGAGGGGGTGCAATTCACCACCCATGGCGTGCCGCAGGATATCCATGCCGCCCGCGATCTGGCCAACCGGGGCCGCGAGGATGGGAACTACTATTTCGAATTCGAGAAATGGGCGCTGTCGCTGATCGATGCCCAGCCCGGCAACCTGTCGAAGAAAGGCGCCGACAAGGGCATCGACGGCAACCTTTGGTTCGGCAAGACCGGGCGCGCCATCGTCTCGGTCAAGGCGGGCGACAATGTGGGCGTGGGCATGGTGCGCGATCTGCGCGGCGTGATCGAACGCGAAAAGGCCGATCTGGGCGTGCTGCTGACCCTGACGCCCCCCAAGTCCACCATGATCGCCGAGGCCGCCGCCGCGGGCCAGCACCACGAGCCGGGATTTACCCCCGTGCCGCGCATCCAGATCGTCACCATCGAACAGGCGATGGCGCTGCGCGAGCGCGCCGTGCGCTTGCCCGCGCGGCGGTCCGACAGCTTTCGTCGCGCCCCCCGCGAGCAAGATCAGGGCGCGCAGGGGCGGTTGCAGCTGTGATCCCAGCCATATTGCCGGCCCCCCGCCGCTGCGCTATGAGGCGCGGGTTCCCTAACTGACACCAGATCGAGGACCTCATGGCCGGCCATTCCAAATGGGCGAATATCCAGCACCGCAAGGGCAAGCAGGATGCCGCACGTTCCAAGCTGTTTTCCAAGCTTGCCAAGGAAATCACCGTTGCCGCCAAGATGGGCGACCCCGATCCCGACAAGAACCCGCGCTTGCGCCTGGCGGTCAAGGAAGCCAAGTCGAGCTCGGTTCCCAAGGATGTGATCGACCGCGCCATCAAGAAATCCATCGGCGGCGACGCCGAAACCTATGACGAGATCCGCTACGAAGGCTACGGGCCCGGCGGTGTGGCCGTGATCGTCGAGGCGATGACCGACAACCGCAACCGCACCGCATCCAATGTGCGCTCGCTGTTTGGCAAGCACGGTGGCAACCTGGGCGAAACGAACTCGGTCGCCTTCATGTTCGAACGCAAGGGGCAGGTGATCTATGCCGCCGCCGTGGGCGATGCCGACACGGTGATGCTGGCCGCGATCGACGCCGGCGCGGAAGATGTCGAATCCTCGGAAGACGGCCATGTCGTGTGGTGCGCCGATACCGATCTGGCCGAGGTGTCGGGCGCGCTCGAAGCGTCCTTGGGCGAATCCGACAGCGCCAAGCTGGTCTGGCGGCCGGCCAGCACGACCGAGCTGGGGCTGGAAGACGCCCAGAAGCTGATGAAGCTGATCGACGCGCTGGAAGACGACGATGATGTCCAGACCGTCACCGCCAATTTCGACATCCCCGATGCGGTGATGGCCCAGCTGTAACCCTGCGCCCCGCCTGGGCGCCGGGTGGGGCCCGGGGCGGGGGCCTGCATCTTTGCCCCTGCGCAGGCCGCCCGCAGCCTGCCCGCCCCGACGGGCCGAGGGCGCCCCAAAATCGGCTTGTGCGATGGCGGGCATTTGCGGTATGCAATCGCATACAATAATGTCGCAGCCCCCGGTTTGGCCTTGATCCACGGGCCTTGCGGTGGCAATCGCGACACCAAGATGACGACCCCCACATGATCGGATGAAGGGAGGCTTTGATGCCCATTACCGTCGGCCAGGATACCGCCAAGGCGCGTCGCACGCTTCACGTCGGCGACAAGAGCTATGCCTATTATTCCATCCCCGCCGCACAGGCCGCGGGGCTTGGCGATTTCTCGCGCCTGCCCGCCGCGCTCAAGGTGGTGCTGGAAAACATGCTGCGCTTCGAAGACGGCAAGACGGTGCATGTCGATGACATCAAGGCCTTTGCCGATTGGGCCAAGATGGGGGGGCAGAACCCGCGCGAAATCGCCTATCGGCCCGCGCGCGTCTTGATGCAGGATTTCACCGGCGTGCCGGCGGTCGTCGATCTGGCCGCGATGCGCGATGGCATCAAGGCGCTGGGCGGCGATCCGCAGCGCATCAACCCGCTGAACCCGGTCGATCTGGTCATCGACCATTCGGTGATGATCGACGAATTCGGCAATCCGCGTGCCTTCCAGATGAACGTGGATCGCGAATACGAGCGCAACATGGAGCGCTACACCTTCCTGAAATGGGGCCAAAGCGCGTTTGACAATTTCCGGGTCGTGCCCCCCGGAACCGGCATTTGTCACCAGGTGAACCTGGAATACCTGTCCAAGACCGTCTGGTCGGACACCGACCAGACCGGGCAGATGGTGGCATACCCCGACACGCTCGTGGGCACCGACAGCCACACCACCATGGTCAACGGCGCGGCCGTTCTGGGCTGGGGGGCCGGCGGGATCGAGGCCGAGGCCGCGATGCTGGGCCAGCCCATTTCCATGCTGATCCCCGAGGTGATCGGCTTCGAGCTGACCGGTTCGATGGTCGAGGGCACCACCGGCACCGATCTGGTGCTCAAGGTCGTGGAAATGCTGCGCAAGAAGGGCGTGGTGGAAAAATTCGTGGAATTCTACGGCGAAGGTCTGGACCGGCTGCCGCTGGCCGATCGGGCCACCATCGCCAACATGGCGCCCGAATATGGTGCCACCTGCGGCTTTTTCCCGGTCGACGCCGAAACGCTGCGCTACCTGCGCAACACCGGCCGCGATGAGGCCACGGTGGCCCTGGTCGAAGCCTATGCCAAGGAAAACGGCATGTGGCGCGGGGCAGATTACGCGCCGATCTACACCGATACGCTTAGCCTGGACATGGGCACCATCGTGCCCGCCATCTCGGGGCCCAAGCGGCCGCAGGATTACGTTGCGCTCAGCAACGCCAAGACGGCTTTCAACCGCGAGATGGAAACCACCTTCAAGCGCCCGATGGGCAAGCAGGTGGCCGTCGATGGCGAAGATTACACGATGGAATCGGGCAAGGTGGTGATCGCGGCGATCACATCCTGCACCAACACCTCGAACCCCTATGTGATGATCGGCGCGGGTCTTGTGGCGCGCAAGGCACGTGCGCTGGGCCTGACGCGCAAGCCCTGGGTCAAGACATCGCTGGCGCCGGGCTCACAGGTCGTGTCCGCCTATCTGGAAGCGGCCGATCTGCAAACCGATCTCGATGCCATCGGCTTCAACCTGGTGGGCTATGGCTGCACGACCTGCATCGGCAATTCCGGCCCGCTTCAGCCGGAAATCTCCAAGGCGATCCTCGAGGGCGATCTGGTCGCCACCGCCGTCTTGTCGGGCAACCGCAACTTCGAGGGCCGCATCAGCCCCGATGTGCGCGCCAATTACCTGGCCAGCCCGCCGCTGGTGGTGGCCTATGCCATTGCCGGCACGATGGACATCGACCTGGCCCGTGATCCGATCGCGCAAACCCCCGACGGGCGCGATGTCTATCTGCGCGACATCTGGCCCACCACCGCCGAGGTCGCCGAAACCGTCGAAGCCACCGTCACCCGCGCGGCGTTCCAGTCGAAATATGCCGATGTCTTCAAGGGCGACGAAAAATGGCAGGGCGTTCAGGTGCCGCAGCAAGAAACCTATGACTGGCCGGCCAGCTCCACCTACATCCAGAACCCGCCCTATTTCCAGGGGATGCGCGCCGAACCCGGCACCATCTCGAATATCGAAGGCGCGCGTGTTCTGGCGATGCTGGGCGACATGATCACCACCGATCACATCAGCCCGGCCGGATCGTTCAAGGAAAACACCCCGGCCGGCAAGTATCTGACCGAACGTCAGGTGCCCGCGCGGGAATTCAATTCCTACGGGGCGCGTCGCGGCAACCACCAGATCATGATGCGCGGCACCTTTGCCAACATCCGCATCAAGAATGAGGTTCTGGACGGTGTGGAAGGCGGCTACACGCTTGGCCCGGATGGGGCGCAGAGCTCGATCTACGATGCGGCGATGGCCTATCAGGCCGCCGGCGTGCCCTTGGTGATCTTTGCCGGTGAACAATACGGCGCAGGGTCCAGCCGCGACTGGGCGGCCAAGGGCACGGCATTGCTGGGCGTCAAGGCCGTGATCGCCGAAAGCTTTGAGCGCATCCACCGCTCGAACCTGGTGGGTATGGGGGTCATTCCGTTCGAGTTCACGGGCGGCGACACGCGCAAGACGCTGGGGTTGAAGGGCGATGAAACGGTGTCGATCCACGGGCTCGACACCATCCAGCCGCTGCAAGATGTGCCCTGCACCATCACCTATGGGGATGGCTCGGTGAAGACGATCACGATCAAGTGCCGGATCGATACGGCGGTCGAGATCGAATACATCGAACATGGCGGTGTATTGCACTATGTGCTGCGCAACCTGGCCAAGGCACCGGCCGCGGCGGAATAGATCGCGCTCAACCGCCGGCCTTGGGCCGATACGGGGGCGCCTTGCGGCGCCCCCTTTTTTTTGCGTCTGGCATCCCAGCCTCTGCCATGGGTGGCGCGGCATCTTGGCCACAGGCAAGCCCATCCGTCGTGCCGGTCGCAAAGGCTTGATTGGCGTGCTGTCGGCGCACAGGCTAGCCTTTCACCCGGAGAGCGAACAGGAATTCGGCATGGCGATGCAGATACAGGGGGCAGCAAGTCTGGCGGCGGGTCTGATTGCGATTTGCATGGCCGCACCCGTCTTTGCACAAGATACCCATGGCCCCGTGGTGGTCGAGTTGTTCACCTCGCAAGGCTGCGCGGCCTGTCCACCGGCCGATGCCTTGTTGGGTGAAATCGCTGCCCGGGATGACGTGATCGCCTTGGCGCTGCACGTCAATTACTGGGATTACATCGGTTGGCGCGACACCTTTGCCACGCCGGAATTGACCGAACGCCAATATGCCTATGGCCATGCGGCCGGATCGACGGTGGTCTATACACCGCAGATGATCGTGGGCGGGATCGATCCCGTGGTGGGCGTGCGCCCGATGGCGGTGTCCGACCTGATCCAGGCCCATCGCGCGGCCCCCGACCCGGTGGTGATTTCGGTCCAGCCGACCGCCAATGGCTACGAGATCGAGGCCCAGGCCCGCATGGACCCGCCACGCCCGCGCATGGTGGTGCAGCTGGTCACCTATAGCCCACATCAATCGGTGGCCATTTCGCGTGGCGAACGCGCGGGCACGGTGGGCGAACATTTCAATGTGGTCACATCCTGGACCGTGGTCGGGGAATGGGATGGCGCGGCCCCGATGCGGTTCCGCGTGGCACCCCAGCAGCCCGATCCCCATGTCGTGATCATTCAACAGGCCGGCCACGGCCCGATCCTGGGTGCGGCGAAACTGAAATGATGCGCGTCTAACCCGGCGCGGTATCGGCCGCTTTCCACCGCCGGTGCACCCAAAGCCATTGCTCGGGCCGGGCGCGCACCCGCGCCGACAGGCTGTCGTTGATTGCCTGGGTCATCGTCACGGGGTCGGAATGGGCGATGGGGGCTTCGATCTGGATGTCGAAATCGATCCCGTTTGCCAGCCGTTCGCCATAGATCGGCACCAGCAGCGCGTCGTATTTCAGCGCCATTTCCGCTGCCGACAGCGATGTCGGCGCCTCATGGCCCAGAAAGGCCAGCCGCGCTCCGCCGCTGACGGCCTGATCCAGCAAGATCGCGCCGTGACCGCCTTCGCGCAGGTTCTTGACGAATTCCGCCAGCCCCCGCCGGTCGCGGGCAAAGGCCCGCCCCCCCACGGATTCGATCGAGGCGATGTAATGGACGCTGGAAAAGCGGTTGTTAAACGGACGGAAAAGCCCACCAATGGCATAACCGCGCAGGTTCATCGCGGCGCGGATGGCTTGATAATTGCCGAAATGCCCCGACACGAACAGGATCGGGCGCCCCGCCATGCGGGCCGCCTCGCAGGCGGCAAGACCGGGGCCATGGGGCGCCCAAGCGCGCGCGCGCGCAAGCTGGTCGGCGCCCGAATAATTCTCGATCGCGGTGCGCCCGAAATTGTCGAGAACCGCATCGGTGATGCGGCGGCGCTGGGTCTTGGACAGGTCGGGGAAAATCCACGCCAGCTGGCCGTCGGCCCGCGCCCGGTACCCGGTGACCCCGCCCATCAGGCGCAACACCCGGCCCATCAAGGCCACGCGGCGTTCGTAGGGCAGACGCTTGGCCGCCCAGATCAGGCTGCGCAACGCCCGATCGACTATCCAATCAAGCCAGAGGCGGCGGGATGTCGACATCCGATCTTTCAGATCCTTTGGCCCTGTTCGCACGGCGCCCGGTTCCGCTTGCCGATGGGGCAGGGGCAGGGGCACGGGTTTCACGGTGCCAGACATAGACGCCGGCCCCTATGATCACAAGCGCACCCAGCAAGGTTGCCCGGTCGGGCACCTCGCCAAAGGCGAAATAACCCCACAGGCTGGCAAAAATCACCCCGGCATAGCCAAAGGGGGCCACGACCCCGGCTTCAGCCACGGTCAGCGCCCGGATCAGCAGGAATTGCCCCAAGGCCCCCACCGCACCCAGCCCCAGAAAGATCGCCCAATCGGTGATGGCCGGGGCCTGCCAGACCGGCAGTGTCAACAGGCTGGCCACCAGCGTGCCGATGATCGCGGTGTACAGAAACGACGTCAGGATCGGCTCGTCGCGGCCCAGAAACCGCGTGGTCAGCGCGTAGGCGGCATAGAACGCACCGGCCAGAAGCGGCAGCGCCGCGCTCAGGGTGAAGACCTCGGATCCGGGGCGGATGACGATCACCGCCCCGATCAGCGCAGCCGAGACGCCAAGCAATCGGCGCGCGCCCAGCCGTTCGCGCAGCACAAGGGCTGCCGCCAGCATCAAGATCATGGGATGGACTTGCATCACGGCGGTTGCGGCCGCGATGTCCATCAGGCTGATCGCGGTAAAAAAGCAAAAGGTGGCCGCGAACAAAAAGCCGGACCGCAGCAATTGCAGCCCCATCCGGCGGGTGCGCAACAGCGGACCCAATCGGGGGGCAAGCGCCAGGGCCGCGACCGCCATCATGCCCGCGTAGCGCGCCCAGACCACCTGGATCGGGGCGTAGCGGTCCATCAGGACCTTGGCGATGGCATCCATGGTCGAAAACAGAAAGATCGCGCAAAGCATCAGCACGATGCCTTGCGCGGCCGGGGACAGTCGGGTCAAACGCCCTCGTCCCGCCGGGCGGCCAGCGCGTCGATCTGTGCGCGCAACCATTCCAGCTGGTAGCCCCATGCCTCGCCGCGGGCGATGATGTCATCGGTGGGCAGATCGCCGGCCTGACCCAGCGCCCAGACCAGCGTCGAACGGTTGCCGGAGGCACAATAGGCAATCACCGGCCCATCGGCGGCATCGATCGCATCGCGCTGTTCTTCGACGTTGTCCATCGTCATCTGCCCGCCGATCACCGGGTTGAACACGAAATCGAGCCCCGCGGCTTCGGCGGCGGCCTGCATCGCGGCGGCCTGAAGGGGGGGCGGGTTTTCCGCGTCGGGCCGGTTGCAGATCACGGTGGCAAATCCCGCCTTGGCCAGCGCCGCCATGTCGGATGGGGCAAGTTGCGGGGCGACGCTGTAGCGGTCGGTGATCTGGCGCAGATCCATGATGCAGGGCTCCGAAGGTTTGGGTCGGGGCAGTGTGCCCCAAGCGCACGGCAAGGGAAAGGCCGCCTTGATGCAGGTCAAGGTCGCAGGGCCGGGCCCGGCCTAGGCTCGACCCCATAGCGGATGGGCGGCATGTTGCTGCCCCTTTGCCGACAGGAGACCGCGATGACCGATCTTGCCCCCCGCCGTGCCCAGCTTCAGGATCGGCTGGCGTTTCTTGAGGCGCGGTTGTGCGCGCTCGATGCGGAACTGGACAGCCATCAATCCAAGGATTGGGAGGAACTGGCCGCCGAACGCGAGGGCGACGAAGCGCTTGAGGCCCTTGGCCAATCGGGTGCGGCGGAAATCGCCCGCATCCGCGCCGCCTTGGCGCGGATGGATGCCGGAGTTTACGGGCTTTGCGTCACCTGCGGGGCGGTGATTTCGCCCGAGCGGCTGGATCTGCTGCCCTATACGCCCCACTGCCGTGGCTGCGCGCCCTAGCGCTGATCGGTGCTGCCGTTCCATCGCCCGGAGATGTGCCCGTGCCCCATCCGCCCGCCCTGCTTGCCCAGATCGAATCCTTGCTGTGGTGCCCCTGCACCGGACGCGCGGTGGCGGCCAAGTTGATGCAAAAGGCCGCAACCCGTCGCACGGCGGTGTGCCTTGCGCCTGCGCGCACCCAGGATTTTCAGGCGCTCATGCGATCGGATGCGGTGCTGATCCCACCGATCTTTGGCCCGCTTGAACCGATCATGGCGCGGGCCATGGGCACATCGGCACGAAAGATGGAGATCGCCCCATGACCAGCCCCAAAAAACCCGGCCCCAAAAAACCCGGCCCCGATAACCCCACCGCGAAAAAACCCAAGCGCCCCGCCCATACCGAGCTGCGCCGCGCACCCAAGGCCGACACAGATCCGGCCACGCCGCCCGTGCCGCCCAGCCCGCCCGCGCCCTTGGCCAGACCCGACGATGACGGGCCCGAGGATCTGTTCAACGATCTGCCGGTCTAGACCCGGCGCAGGGCCGCCATCTCGCGCGCCATGTCCAGCGCGGCGATGAAGCTGGTGGGATCGGCCCGGCCTTGCCCCGCGATGTCAAAGGCGGTGCCGTGATCGGGCGACGTCCGGATGAAGGGCAGGCCCAGCGTCACGTTCACGCCGCCGGCGAAATCGATGGTCTTGATCGGGATCAGCGCCTGGTCATGATACATGGCAATGGCCGCGTCATAGCCCGCCCGTGCGCCCGCGTGAAACATGGTGTCGGCGGGGTGTGGCCCGGTCAGATCAAGGCCTTCGTCGCGCAGCGATGCGATCACGGGCTGGATGATGGCGCTGTCTTCGTGACCCATGGTGCCGCCTTCGCCGGCATGGGGGTTCAAGCCCGCCACCGCGATCCGCGGGCGCTCTATGGCGAAATCCCGCCGCAAGCCTTCGTGGGTGATGCGAATCGTGTCGGACAACAGCGCCGCGGTCAGCGCGGCCGGCACATCGGCCAGCGGGATGTGGATGGTGGCGGGCACCACCCGCAGATCGCGGCAGGCCAGCATCATCACCACCCGCGCCACGCCCGCCAAGTGGGCCAGGTATTCGGTGTGCCCCGGAAACGCAAAGCCCGCGCCATCTTTCAGCGCCTTCTTGTGGATGGGCAGGGTTGTCAGCGCCGCCGCGGCCCCGCTCATCACCAGATCGACGCCTTGCGCGATGGCCCCGATGACGGCCGCGGCGTTTTCGGGTGCCGGGCGGCCCGGTATCGCGGCGGCTGGAAACGGGTAGGGCAACACCGGCAGGCCCTGCAAGGCGGCATGCGCGGCTTCGCGGGGATGTCCGATGGGGATCGGGTGCACCCCCAGCCCCGTCAGATGCGCGGGATCGCCGATCACGAAAAAGGGCAGCGCCGCACCCAGGCGCGACCAAGCCTTGGCCGCGATCTCGGGGCCGATACCGGCCGGTTCGCCGATGCTGACCGCGATCGGGGCGGGGTGGGCCATGTCAATCGATGCGGATGATGGCCTTGGCGCGCAGCTCTTCGAGCAGGGCGTCGGCATATCCGGCCAGGTTTTCGGCAAAGAGCTGCTGGCGAACCGCGTCGATGCCGCCTTCGGGTTCGGCGACCTGGCGGGCGCATAGCATCACGGCCAAGGTCGCGGCCCCGCCATCGCGCGTCACGGCAAACGACATCTCGCCCGCATCCAACCCCGCCAAGACGCGCGCGATGTCGGCGGGCACGGCTTCCGGCGGCTGTTCGACGCGCTCAAAGCCGCCGGGCCGCAACGCGTAAAGATCATCGCACTGATCCACCTCGGCCCGCAGGCTGGCCGCCGCGGCAGCGCCGGCGTCGGTCGACAGCGGTGGCAGCGGTATCGTGACATAATCGACCGAGGCGACGCTGGCAGCCGTCTGCCCGGTATCGGACAGGCCACGCATCTGGAAAATCGCCATGGCCGGGCCCAGGTTCACCGGGCCATAGGTTTCGCCTTCGGCCAGCAAGATCAGATCGTCGCGCAGTTGGGCCGGGATGGTATCAAGCGCGCGCCAGCCGGTCACGCCGCCGCTATCCCGCGTCCCCGAGGCGGAAAACCGCCGCGCCGCTTGGCTGAAACCATCGATGTCGAAGTTCAGATCGCCCATCAACCGCCCCAGTTCGTCGCGCAGGATATCCTGATTTTCCGGCGTCAGCGGCACGACGATCTCGGCCAGCAGGATTTCCGCGGCCTCCAGCCCCGCGCCCATGGCCATGGCGCGGGCCACATTGTCATCGGTGATCGTGGCGCGCGCGCGCCCGGCAAAGCGGGCCTGCACCACGTTGCGCCAAGAAATCCCGTTCGACACGAAATCGCGGAAGGTTTCGGGCGCGACCCCGTCCTGACCGATGGCTTGCAGGAATTCATCGGTCGTCAAACCCGCGCGAGAGGCGAATTCGGCCAGACCCGCCTCCAGATCCTCGGGCGTGGCCACCAAACCCATCCGGCGGGCTTCGGCCAGTTGCAGCCGTTCGTTCACCAGCGCCTCCAACGCCTTGGCCTGCAGATCGCCGGGGGTGCGGATCACCTCAAGAAACAGGGCGCGCTGATCCAGCTCATAGGCGGTGATGATCGCGTCATCGACCCGCGCGATGGCCGAAAACGGCGATTGGGCGCTGGCCGTGACCGGAAGCGCAAGCAGCATCGCGGCGCACAACAGGGATCTCAGGCTTTGGGTCATCGCGTCGGGTGTCCGGTCTGCTCACATGGGGCGTTCATCGCGGGGCGCGCGTGTGGGTTGCGCGCCTAGGTTACTTTTGGACCGACTGATCCGCGAAGGCAACTGCGCGTATCGCATCGGATCGATCCGATGCGCCGGGATTGGCCGCCCCAAGGCGCACCGCACCCGTTTCGCGGGCGCGATGCGCGATTTTGCGCCAGATCCCGTGCCCAGATGCACCGGCCACCAAAAAGCCCCCGCCCGGTGCGGCCGATCTGGCCATTGCCGCACGCCCGCCCTAATCTGCACCGCAACGCGGGCCGCCCATCGCGGCCCGATCCTGCCTGAGGGGGCCAGACCGCATGACATCGCCGATCGCCATTTCCTTTGTTCCCACCGATCTTGACGCGCTGACAGGCGCCGAGGGCAAGCTGGCGCTGCTGATCGCCCCAGATGGCCGGCTTGATCCGGCAGCGCGGCGGGTGAACCGGGCCTTGCGGGGCGCGCTGACACGGCTTTTGGACAGCCCGGCCTGGGCCAAGCTGCAACCGGGTGAGGGCGTGGCGATGGCCTGGCCCGCGGGCGTGGCGGCCAGCGATGTGATGGCCGTCAAGCTGGCCCGCCGCCCCAGCGTGGAACAGGCGCGCAAGGCCGGGGCCAGTCTGGCCAAGTTCAAGGGCTCGGACGCGCTGACCGTCGCGGCCGGGACCACGCAGCGGATCGCCGAACTGGCGCTGGGTCTGGCGCTGCGCGCCTATGAATTCACCCCGCACAAGACCGGCGACCGCCCCACGGCCAAGCCCGCCACGGTGATGGTGGCCAAGCCCGCCACGGTCGAAGCCGCCGCAGCCCCGATGCTGGCCTTGGCCGACGGGGTGTTTTTCACCCGTGATCTGGTCAACGAACCGTCGAACGTGTTGACGACGACCGAATTCGCCCATCGGCTCGAGGCGCTGCGCGATCTGGGCGTGGTGGTCGATGTGCTGGATGAACCCGCCCTGGCCAAGCTGGGGATGGGCGCGCTTCTGGGCGTGGGGCAGGGGTCTGACAGCCCGTCCAAGGTCGTGGTGATGCAATGGAAGGGGGCCGAGGCCGCCCCGCTTGCGTTGATCGGCAAGGGCGTTGTGTTCGACACGGGCGGCATCAGCCTGAAACCGCCCGCCGGGATGGAAGACATGACCATGGACATGGGCGGCGGCGCGGTCGTGGCGGGGGTCATGCGCGCGCTGGCCCTGCGCAAGGCGCGGTCGCATGTGGTCGGGCTGGTGGGGCTGGTCGAAAACATGCCCGGGCCCAACGCCCAACGACCGGGCGATGTCGTGCGTTCGATGAAAGGCGACACCGTCGAGGTGATCAACACCGACGCCGAGGGGCGTTTGGTGCTGGCCGATGTGATGTGGTATGCGCAAGACCGCTTCAAGCCCGCGGGCATGATCGATCTGGCGACCCTGACCGGGGCCATCATCATTGCGCTTGGCCATGAAAACGCGGGCGTCTTTTCCAACAATGACGCGCTATGCGATGCGTTCCTGAAAGCGGCCGCCGCCGAAGGCGAAGGCGCGTGGCGGATGCCGCTGGGGGCGGCCTATGACGAAAAGCTGAAATCGCGCATCGCCGACATGAAGAACGTGGGCGGCCGCGATGGCGGGGCCATCACGGCGGCGCAGTTCCTGCAACGCTTTGTCCAGCCCGAAATGCCTTGGATCCATCTCGACATCGCGGGCGTGGCCAGCGTGAAATCCGACACCATGCTGGCGCCCAAGGGCGCCACGGGTTGGGGCGTGTTGGCGCTGGACCGGTTGATCCGCGACCGGTTCGAAAGCTGAAGACACCGCATGGGCGAGGTTTTCTTTTACCATCTGACGCACAGCACGCTGGACGCCACGCTGCGCCAATTGCTCGAGAAATCCCTGGCGCAGGGGTGGCGCGTCCTGGTGCGCGGGCGGGATCCGGCGGTGCTGGCGGGGCTGGATGCCGCGCTGTGGCTGGGGGCGGCCGATGGGTTCTTGCCGCATGGGCGCGCCGGCGGGGATCATGACGCGCACCAACCCGTGCTGCTGACCACCGAAACCGCCGCGACCGGCGACCGGGCCTGTGTCGTGGCCGTCGACAGCGCCCCGATCACCCCCGATGAAGCCGCGGTTCTGGCCCGCGCGATGATCATCTTCGACGGGGGGGATGAGGCGGCCCTGGCGGCCGCGCGGGCGCAATGGAAAACGCTGACCAGCGCCGGGATCACGGCCAAGTACTGGTCTGAACAAAGCGGGCGCTGGGCCCTGAAAACCGAAAGCTGAGCGCGCCCGCCGGCCTTCAGCGTTCCAAAAGCAACTGCCCGTCGCGAATTTCCAGCCGCTCGAAGCGCTGCAGATAGCGCATCCCCAGCAGGCTTTCGGCCTGTGTGCCGCGGTTGACGACCGCGGGCAGGCCGCGATCCAGCAGCGGCCCCAGCGCCACGCTGTCGATGCGCACGGGCGCGGTTTCCACCATGCCATTGGCCGTCATGGCCCGGCCCGAATAGATCAGCTGGCCCAGATCAAGCCCGATGCGCCGGGCATCCGCAGCCGACAACACCATGTCGCTGGCGCCGGTATCGACAACAAAGCGCACCGGCACCCCGTTGAGTTCCAGCGTCAGGTAGAAATGCCCATCCGGCGCCATGGGCACCAGGATCTGGCGCCCCTCTTTCAGCACCGATTGCCGGGGGACAAGCGTGTTGCGGATGTCGGGCCAAAGCCCCACCACCGCGATGGCGCCCAGAAAGATCAGCCCCCACATGGCGGCATGGCGGGCCAAACGGCCCAGATGCCTGCGGTGTGCCACCACATGCGACAGCGCCACGACCGTGCCCAACAGCAGCAGATAGACAAGTGAAGCGGTCTGATCGCCGGTCATGTGCGCCTCTCTTGCACGCCATGGGCGCAATATAGGGGCAGGGGGCTTTCAGATCACCTGTAGATCGCGCATCGCATCGATGACGAATTGCACCGACAGCGCCGCCAGAAGCATGCCCAGCAGCCGCGTGACCACGTTGATGCCTGTGGGGCCCAGCAGCCGCTCCAA
>JBEAQJ010000110.1:0-8067 GCA_041163945.1 Pseudomonadota bacterium | reverse complement strand
GGCCAGCCCCCGATTGGCCGCTTGGCATTGCCGCATGGCGGAACGGGTGCTAAGTGCGCCGCGACTGATATTCCAACATGCAAGGATAGACGCCTGTGACCGATTACATCGTCAAGGACATTGCGCTGGCCGATTTCGGCCGCAAGGAGCTGGACATTGCCGAGACGGAAATGCCGGGCCTGATGGCGCTGCGCGAGGAATATGGTGCGAAAAAGCCGCTCAAGGGCGCGCGCATCGTGGGCTCGCTGCACATGACGATCCAGACTGCGGTCTTGATTGAAACCTTGGCCGATCTGGGCGCGGATGTGCGCTGGGCCAGCTGCAACATCTTCTCGACGCAAGATCACGCAGCGGCCGCCATCGCCAAAGCGGGCATCCCGGTTTTCGCGATCAAGGGGCAATCGCTGGAAGAGCATTGGGATTACCTCGACAAATCCTTCCAGTTCCCCGAGGGGCCGAACATGATCCTCGACGACGGGGGCGATGCGACGCTTTACGTGCTGCTCGGCGCGCGCGCCGAAGCGGGCGAAGAGATCATCCCGGTCCCGCAGTCCGAAGAAGAGGCCGTGATCAAGGCCCAGATTGCCAAGCGCATGGCCCAAAGCCCCGGCTGGTTCACCAAGATCAAGGCCCAGATCAAAGGCGTATCCGAGGAAACCACCACGGGTGTGCATCGGCTTTACGAACTGCACAAGAACGGCCAGCTGCCCTTCCCTGCGATCAACGTGAATGATTCCGTCACCAAGTCGAAATTCGACAACAAGTATGGCTGCAAGGAATCGCTGGTCGACGGGATCCGGCGCGCCACCGACACGATGATGGCGGGCAAGGTCGCCGTTGTTTGCGGTTACGGCGATGTGGGCAAAGGCTCTGCCGCCTCGCTTCGCGGTGCGGGTGCACGGGTGAAAGTGACCGAAGCCGACCCGATCTGTGCGCTGCAAGCCGCGATGGATGGGTTCGAGGTGGTGCTTTTGGAAGATGTGGTGGACAGCTCGGACATCTTTATCACCACGACAGGCAACAAGGACGTTGTCCGCATCGAGCACATGCGCGCGATGAAGGACATGGCGATCGTGGGCAACATCGGCCACTTCGACAACGAGATCCAGGTCGCGGCGCTCCGCAACCACAAGTGGACCAACATCAAAGACCAGGTGGACATGATCGAAATGCCTTCGGGCAACCGGATCATCCTTCTGTCCGAAGGGCGTTTGCTGAACCTTGGCAATGCGACGGGCCATCCGTCTTTCGTGATGTCGGCCAGCTTCACCAACCAGGTTCTGGCGCAGATCGAGCTTTGGACGCGGGGCGAGGCCTATGAAAACAAGGTCTATGTCCTGCCCAAGGTTCTGGATGAAAAGGTCGCCCGCCTGCACCTGGCGAAAATCGGCGTGAAGCTGACGCCGCTTTCCAAGGATCAGGCCGATTATATCGGCGTGGCGCAAGAAGGGCCGTTCAAGCCCGAACATTACCGCTACTAAACCTGCCACGCCCAGCCTCGGGGACAGCCCGACCGAAACAGATCCGTCCCAAGGGGGCGGATCTTTTGCATTTTCGGCAAATACCCCTCAAATCCTCGGGGTAATTTCTTTGCCCGATGCAGGGGCATGGGCTATCACATCGCCACGCCTGACCAGGATGGACGGGCCCGACATTCGAACACGCGGAGTGAGGTTGCGCGTGGGTGGTGGAGGGTCCTGACCTGTCAGGACCCTCCTTTTTTGCGCGACGATGCGCCGGTCGCGTCTGCGCCGGGTTGCGCCCCACGTGACCCGCGGATCACAGCCCGCCCATGCCGCAGATGATCGCCCATTCAGCATCCGTGACGGGCTGAACCGACAAGCGCGGGTTCTTGACCAACGCCATCTGGGACAATTCGGGATGGGCCTTGATTTCGGCCAGGCTGACCGGTCGCGGCAGGGCTTGCACCGCCTTGATGTCGACACAATCCCAGCCGGCGTCGGGTGCCGTGCTGTCGGGATGGGCGGGGGCGATGATCGCGACAATCCCCACCACGGCCTTGTCGCTTTGGGAATGGTAGAAAAACCCCAGATCCCCCACCGCCATGCTGCGCATGAAATTGCGGGCCTGGTAATTGCGCACGCCGGTCCATTCTTCGCCCTGCGCGCCCTTGGCCATCTGCTGGTCCCAAGACCAGGTGTCGGGTTCGGATTTGAACAGCCAGTGGCGCATCGCGATCATTCCGATTTCAGGGGTCGGGTCAGCAAGCCATCGGCAAGGCGGGCCAGATCGGCCTTGCCATCGGCCAGGGCCGCCACCGCATCGGCAATGGGCGTATCCAGATCGCGGCGCGCGGCGATTTCGCGCGCGGTGTGCAGCCCTTCGACGGTGATGTCGGCGGCCAAGGTTTCGCCGCGCGCCAGCGCCATGCCATAGCGGAAATTGCGTGATTTCTCGGATCCGCAGGTCAAGATCAGATCGCCCAGGCCCGACAAGCCGCGAAGCGTTGCCTCTTGCGCGCCCAGCGACACGGCAAGGCGGGTCATTTCGGCCAAGCCCCGGGTCATCACCGCCGCGCGGGCCGAATCGCCGTAGCCCGCCCCCACCACCGCGCCGGCGGCAATCGCCACCACGTTCTTCAACGCCCCGCCCAATTCGGCGCCCAAAACATCGGTGCTGCGATAAAGCCGCAGCATGGGGGTGGACAGCCGATCCTGCAGGGCGCGCCCCGCAGCCTCATCGGCGCAGGCCAGCGTCAAGGCGGTGGGCAGGCCCGCCGCGATATCGACCGCAAAGCTCGGCCCGGTCAACTGCGCCACCATGGCCTCGCTGTGGCGCGCAATCAGGGCGCTGGGGCCAAGGCCGGTTTCCCGATCGATGCCCTTGGCGCAAGACACCAAGCTGCGGGCGCGCAGCGGGTTTTGCGCCAGAAAACCCCCAAGGCTTTGGGTCGGCAGCGCCAAAAGCGCCAGGTCGGCCCCCAGATCGGCCAGATCGGCGGTCACGCGCAAGTCTGCGGGAAAGACGAACCCGGGCAAGCGCCGTGTGTTTTCGCGGGCCCGCGCCATGGCGTCGGCGCCATCGCGCGCGAACAGGGTCACCCCATGACCCGCCTTGGCATAGATGATGGCCAGGGCCGTGCCAAAGGCCCCCGCGCCGATGATGTCGATGCGCCCGCTCATGCCTTGGCGCCCTTCTTGCCGGAACCGATCAGCGGGGCGGCCGCACTGTCCAGCGGCCAGCGGGGCCGGGCCGACAATGTCAGATCGTCGATCCGCCCGGCCTGATACGCCAAAAGCCCGGCAAAAGCGATCATCGCGGCATTGTCGGTGCAAAGCGCCATCGGTGGCGCGACAAAGCGCAGGCCCGCCTGTTGCGCCACCGCCGACAGGCGCGCGCGCAAGACGCGGTTGGCCGCAACGCCACCGGCAACCGCAAAACCCGACAACCCCACCTGCCCGGCCAGCGCGCGGGCCGTTTTCACCGCCAGAACATCGGCGACCGCGGCTTGAAATGCGGCACACAAATCGGCGCGATCTTGTTCGGTCATCCCACCGCGGTCGGCAATCAGATCGTCACGGGCGCGCAGCACCGCGGTTTTCAGGCCGGAAAAGCTCAGATCGCACCCCGGCCGATCCAAAAGCGGGCGCGGCAGATCGAACCGGGTTGGCGCGCCCAGCGCCGCGGCCTGTTCGACCGCCGGGCCGCCGGGCTGCGGCAAGCCCAACAAACGGGCAATCTTGTCAAAGGCTTCGCCCGGGGCGTCATCGATGGTGCCGCCGAGCCGCTGGAACGCCGCCGGCCCATCGACGCGCAGAAACTGGCAATGCCCCCCCGACACCAACAACATCAGGTAGGGAAACGCCAAGCCATCGGTCAGAACCGGGGTCAGCGCATGGCCGGCCAGATGGTTGACGCCCAGAAGCGGCCGGCCCAGCCCCATCGACAGGCCCTTGGCCGCCATGACCCCCGACAACACCCCCCCGATCAGACCCGGCCCCGCGGTCACCGCGATGGCATCGATATCGCGCAGCGACAGCCCGGCCTGGGCCATGGCCTGTTCGACCACCAGATCCAGCTTTTCGGCATGCGCGCGCGCGGCGATTTCCGGAACCACCCCGCCAAAAGCCGCGTGCAGATCGGTCTGGCTGGCCACGACATTCGACAAGATGTCTGCCCCGCCGCCCGGGCGCGCGCGCAGCACCGCCGCGCCGGTATCGTCGCAGCTGCTTTCAAGGCCGAGAATGGTCAAAGATGCGGGCATGGGCCGTCGTTGTCAGGGCTGGCCTTGGCAGGTAACACTCAGCCCCATGTCTGACAATGCCACAGCCCCCGCGCCGCTGATCGTGCTGACCCGCCCGCAAGAGGCCTCGGAACGCTTTGCCGATGCCTTGCGCGCGGAACTGGGCATGGTGGCGGTGGCAATCGTCCCGCTGATGGACATCGCCCCGACGGGCGAGGTCGCCGATTTGACGGGGGCGGCCGGCCTGATCTTTACCTCGGCTGCGGGGGTCGCGGTCTTTGCCAAGCAAAGCGCGCGCCGCGATCTGCCCGCCTGGTGCGTGGGCGCGCGTACCGCCGAAGCCGCGCGCGCCATCGGGCTTGCCGCGCGATCGGCCGATGGTGACGCCGATGCGCTGGTGGCTGCGATCCTGGCGGCAAGGCCCATGGGGCGGCTGGTGCACCTGTGCGGCACCCACAGCCGCGGCGCCGTTGCCCAAAGGCTGACCGCGGCGGGGCTCAAGGCCGAAGAACTGGCCATCTATGATCAAGCCGCCCGCCCTGCCACGGCGCAATTGCAGGCCGCGCTTGACCATCCGGGCCCCATCATCGTGCCGTTGTTCTCACCCCGCAGCGCAGCACTGTTCGCGCAAGCGGCCGGTGCCGCCCCGGTGACGGCGGTGGCCTTGAGCGAGGCGGTGCGTGCCGCCCTGCCCGCCGATCTGGCTGCTACGGCCGTCGTGGCAGATCACCCGGATGGCCCGGCGATGATCCGCGCGGTGGCTGCGGTGATTTCGCACCATTCCGCGACTTGAGAGGCATGGACGGCTGGTCTAGGCTATCCAAGGCGCATCTGTCAGGCGCGCTGGACATAGTAGGGTGTATCGTCGAGGAACGGATCCGTGGCACGCGCAAGCTCGAAAAGCTCAGGCAACACTCGCAATCGGCGCCGGGATACCGCCCCGTCCGGCGATGATGTGCCCACGATCGACCCCGCGCTGCCACCCGAAATCGACGCTGTGGGCGATTCGCCCGATCATGCCGCCGATGGCCCCTTGGCCGAGCCCCCCCCGCCCGAAATCGGCATGGAACCGCCCAAGCCTGTCGAAGACCCAGGCACCGCGGTCGAACCCGACGCGCGCGACACCGCCGCCGAAGACAGCGCCGACAAGGGCGAACCCACGGCACCGGGCCCGGCGGCAGAACCCGCAAGATCCCCGGCCCCGGCCCAGACAGCCGCAAGCATCGCCGCGACGCCCCCGGCACCCGCGGCGAACGCGTTCTTGCCGATGATCCTGGGCGGGCTTGTGGCGGCCGGCATCGGCTATGGCGCGGCCTACATGGGTTTGCTGCCGTCACGCGGCCCCGAAAACGCGCAACAGACCGACATCGCCGCCGCCCTGGCCCCTTTGCAAGCCCAGATCGACGCCATGACGCAAGCCCTGTCGGCCGCATCCGCGCCAACATCCCCGCCGGCAGAGCCCGTCGACCTCGGGCCGGTGCTGGATCAGATCGCCGGGCTGTCGGCCGGACTGACAAGCGCAACCGATGGGATCGCGACGATATCGGCCCGGCTGGGGACGCTGGAAAGCCGTCCGGTGCTGACGGGCGATGTCGATGCCGACACCGCGGCCATGCAGGCGGCCGCCGAAGCCGCAACCGCAGCCTTGGCCGCGGAGCTGGAGGCCGAACGCGCCGCCGCCGCGGCCCGTGCCTTGGATCTGGAAGCTGCGGCCCAAACCGCGGCCGCCGAAGCCGCCGCCGCACAGGCCGCCATTGCCGAAGCCGAAGCGCAAGCCGCCGCGGCACTCGCCCTTGTCACAGCCGAAGCCGCAGTTGGCCAGTTGCAGACCGCCTTGGCCACCGGCCAGCCCTTTGCCGAACCGCTTGCCCGCATTGCCGTGGTCACGCCCCCACCCCAGCCGCTGTCCGATGTGGCCGAGACCGGCGTGGCCACGCTGGCAGCGCTGCAATCGAGCTTTCCGCCACTGGCCCGTGCGGCATTGCCCGTCGCACTGCGCGAAAGCGCCGGCGACAGCATCGGCCAACGATTGGGGGCCTTTGTCATGGGCCAGATCGGGGGGCGGTCGATCGAACCACGCGCCGGCGACGATCCCGACGCGGTGCTCAGCCGGGTCGAGGCCGCGGTGCGCTTGGGTGATCTGACAGCCGCCTTGGACGAAATCAGCGCGCTGCCCGAAGGGGCGCGTGCCGTTCTGGCCCCTTGGGTGGCCCAGGTCGAAGCCCGTGCCGCCGCCGAGGCGGGCCTGGCCACGCTGACCGCCGCGCTGGGCGCGGCCAGCAACTGAAAGGGGTGGCGACATGTTGTGGTCCTTGTTGAAGGTTCTGATCTTCATCGCGCTGGTCGCCGGCCTGACATGGGGCACGGGCTACCTGCTGGAACTGGACGATGTGGCGCTGTTGACCGTGATGGGGCGCGAATTCGTGTTGACCCCGCTGATGGCGATCTTTGCGGCGATGGGCTTGCTGATCGCGGTCTGGCTGTTGTTCCGGCTGGTGGGGCTGCTGGTGGCAAGCTTGCGCTTTCTGAACGGCGACGAAACCGCGATCACGCGCTATTTCAACCGCCGCGCGGAACGCAAGGGCTACGAGGCCCTGGCCGAAGGCATGATGGCGCTGGCCGCGGGCGAAGGCCGTCTGGCGATCCGCAAGGCCGAACGCGCCGAGACCTATCTGGGCCGACCGGAACTGACCAAGCTGGTGGTGGCGCAAGGCGCCGAAATGGTGGGCGACACCGCATTGGCGACCGCCACGTTCAAGGCGCTGGTGGCCGATGAGCGCACGCGCTTTGTCGGGGTGCGCGGCTTGATGAAGCAAAAGCTTGCGGCAGGCGACACCGAAACCGCCATGAAGCTGGCCGAAAAGGCGATGGCAATCCGCCCCCGCAACGCCGAGGTGCAGACCACGCTGTTGCAGCTACAGGCCCAGCACGAAGATTGGGCAGGCGCCCGCACAACACTGGCAGCGGCGCTGAAATCGGGCAATCTGCCGCGCGATCTGCACAAGCGGCGCGACGCGGTTCTGGCGCTGGCCCATGCCCGCGATGCCATGGCCCAAGGCAAGATTGCCGAGGCGACCCGCGATGCGGAAACCGCGCAGCGGCTGGCCCCGGGGCTGGTGCCCGCGGCCGTCATGGCCGCACGGCTTTCCATCGCCGAGGGCAAGGTGAAACAGGCCGACAAGATCCTGAAGACCGCCTGGGCGACCGACCCGCATCCGGATCTGGCCGCGGCCTTTGCCGAGATCGCACCGCGCGAAACCCCGGCCGAGCGGCTCAAGCGGTTCCGCCCGCTGATCGACAAGCATCCCGGGCACGCTGAGGCCAAGATGCTGGAGGCCGAATTGCAGATCGCGGCCGAAGATTTCCCTGCAGCCCGCCGGGCGCTGGGCGATCTGGCGCAAACCGCACCCACAGCGCGGGCGCTGACCATCATGGCCGCGATCGAGCGCGGCATGGGCGCCGAGGATCGGCTGGTGCGGGCTTGGCTTGTGCGGGCCGTCACCGCGCCGCGCGGCATGCAATGGGTCTGCGAATCCTGCGGCCATGTGCATGCCGAATGGCGCCCTGTCTGCACGCATTGCGGCAGTTTCGATCGGCTCAGCTGGCAAGAGGTGGCGCAAAGCGATGCGGCCCTGATCGGCCCGTCGCAGATGTTGCCGCTGATCGTGGGCGCGCTGGACGACCAGCGCGCGCCCGGGCCCGACACCGAAGCCGCGCCCACCGCAGCGACCGGAAACTGAAATTGGGGCTAGGAAAGCCCGGCGCGCCTTGTTATGAGCGCGCCCGTGCCGATGTAGCTCAGCTGGTAGAGCAACGCATTCGTAATGCGTGGGTCGGGGGTTCGAGTCCCTTCATCGGCACCA
>JBEAQJ010000109.1:0-2533 GCA_041163945.1 Pseudomonadota bacterium | reverse complement strand
TTCGAGCCGTTCTTTACCACCAAGCGTCAGGGCGAAGGCACGGGGCTGGAGCTGAGCATGGCCTATGGCATCATCAAGCAGACGGGAGGGTACATTTTCGTCGACAGCGTTGTGGGGGTGGGCAGCACCTTTACCATCTATTGCCCCGCCTATGATCTGCCGGCGGCAGAGCTGAACAAGCCCAGGCTGACCTTGGTGCCCACCGCGCCGCCGCCGGCCCCGGCACCGCCCGATCACCCGCCCGCGGTCGTCTTGCTGGTCGAAGACGAAGCCCCGGTGCGGGCCTTTGCGGCCCGCGCGCTGCGGCTCAGGGGCTACAACGTGATCGAGGCCAGTTGCGCCGAAGAGGCCTTGGAGGTTTTGCAAGATGATCGTCTTGTCGTCGATCTGTTCCTGACGGATGTCATCATGCCGGGTCTGGATGGCCCCACATGGGTGCGTCGCGCGTTGCAAGACCGCCCCGGGGTCAAGGTGGTGTTCGTCTCGGGCTATGCCGAGGAACAGATGGAGGATGGTTCCCTGACCATTCCCAATTCGGTCTTTTTGCCAAAACCGTTTTCATTGGCCGATCTGACCGAAACCGTGCAGCGCCAGCTGCTATAGGCCCGCCCCGTCATGGGACAGGCTGTTCCACAGGGCGAATTCGGCCCCTGCTTCGCGGGTCAGCCGCGCCTCAAGGTCGGGCGGAAGCCACAGATCCCCCGCCGGCGACAGGTTCACGCGGGGCAGCTCCACCGAAACGCCCAGGCGCGTTTCCAGAAATGCCACCGCGCGATGCAGATCTTCGTAGCGGAACAGGTGATCGACAATCACCTGGCCCGACGGGTCGGATACGAACCGCGATTGCCGGCCGATGCGGGCGTATTCGGGTTGCGGGTCGTCCAGCCAGCCGGTGACGAAATCGGCAAAGCTCAGCGCTTCGGTTGACACCGCTCGCCCGCGCAGCTCGGGCCGGGACCGGTAGCGAAACCAACTGCCCAGCCAATCGCGCGGCTCGCGCACCAGCGCCATGGTCTGAAGACCGTGCTGACCCGTTTTGTCGAAAAACGGGGCAAGCTGGCTGTGCCAGCGGCGCGCCGGGGTGTGCTTTAGACCGGGCGGGTTCAGAATCGCCGCATCGGCATGGGGCAAAAGTGCCGCTTCCAGCGCCGTGCTGGCGGTTTTCGGCATCGCCAGAAACACGATTTTTGCTTTCCAGAATAACAACATGGCCGCAATTCCCAAGGCTGGCCGGAACCATAAACACCTTTTTAACATTTCTCCCGAATTCTCGGGCTGTGCAAGATTTTACTTGATTTGTTCTTGTTTTGTTTGCATCACGCCTACAGAACAAGAGGTGAACATGAGCATCCCGTTGCCGCGCCAGCCGCGACGTGGAATAAGGAGGTCAACAGACATGGCAACGGCAACGCTTCTCGACATGACAGACCGTCTTTCCGCCGACAAACAAAAGGCGCTCGACAGCGCATTGGCCCAGATCGAACGCCAGTTCGGCAAGGGTTCGATCATGAAGCTTGGCGGCGATAACGCCATGCGCGACATCGCGGCGACATCGACCGGATCATTGGGGCTGGATATCGCCTTGGGCATCGGTGGCTTGCCCAAGGGCCGCATCATCGAGATCTACGGCCCCGAAAGCTCGGGCAAGACCACGCTGACGCTGCATTGCATCGCGGAAGAACAGAAAAAAGGCGGCATTTGCGCCTTTGTCGATGCCGAGCATGCCCTTGATCCCCAATACGCCAAGAAGCTGGGCGTCAATCTGGATGAGCTGCTGATCTCGCAGCCGGACACGGGGGAACAGGCGCTCGAAATCGTCGACACCTTGGTGCGTTCGGGTGCTGTCAGCATGGTCGTGGTCGATTCGGTCGCGGCCCTGACGCCGAAATCGGAACTCGAAGGCGACATGGGCGACAGCTCGGTCGGGGTGCATGCCCGGCTGATGAGCCAGGCGATGCGCAAGCTGACCGGATCGATCGCGCGGTCGAACTGCATGGTGGTGTTCATCAACCAGATCCGCATGAAGATCGGCGTGATGTTCGGCAGCCCCGAGACCACGACGGGCGGCAACGCGCTGAAATTCTATGCGTCCGTCCGGCTGGATATCCGCCGCATCGGCTCGATCAAGGACCGCGAAGAGGTCGTGGGCAACACCACCCGTGTCAAGGTGGTCAAGAACAAGGTTGCGGCGCCATTCAAGCAGGTCGAATTTGACATCATGTATGGCGAAGGCATTTCCAAGACCGGCGAGCTGGTCGACATGGGTGTCAAGGCAGGCGTGGTCGAAAAATCGGGGTCATGGTATTCCTACGCCGATGAACGCATCGGCCAGGGCCGCGAAAACGCCAAGCAGTTCTTGCGCGACAACCCCGATGTGGCCCAGCAACTGGAAGACAAGATCCGTGCGGCCCATGGGCTCGATTTCGCGATGACGGCGGGCGATGACGATGCCGGCATGGACATGATCGACGACTAAGCCCGCGCCGGCGCGACCGGATCGGCGCAAAAGGCAGCCCGCGGGCTGCCTTTTTGC
>JBEAQJ010000108.1:0-15825 GCA_041163945.1 Pseudomonadota bacterium | reverse complement strand
TTTCCAGGCCCGCGCGCACCTTGCCCATTTCGGAAATCGACAGCTCGATCTTTTCCTTGCGGTCAGAAATCTGGGCGCGCTTGGGGGTCACCTCGGCGGCGGTCAGGCTATCCACCAGCTGGGTGATGTTCAGCCCCGAACCCCTGCTGTTGAGCGCGCTCAGATAATCCACGGCCATGCGCCGTATTCCTTTCCTCGTTCACCCGCATTTAACGACCGGCGGCGGCCACAATTTACCGCCGCGCGCGCCCTAGTATTCGATCGATATCTCGATGCGGCGGTTGCGTTCGCGCCCATCGTCGGTGTCGTTGCTGTCCACGGGCTGCGTTTCGCCATAGCTGACCGCCTGCATCCGGCCCGGCTGGACCAGACCCGTGGCCTCGATCGACTGCACCACGCTTGCCGCGCGTGCGGCGGCAAGATCCCAGTTGTCGCGGAACACGCCCCCGCGGATCGGCACGTTGTCGGTGTGACCGGCCACCACGATGGTGCTGGAATCCCCCATCGCGGCAAAGGCGATGCGGCTCATGATATCGCGCGCGGCCAGCGTCAGATCGGCCGAACCCGAGGGGAAGGCCCCGCCGGCGCCAACGGTGACCAACACCTTGCCGTCTTGTTGTTCCACCTCGACCAAGCCTTCGCCAAGTTCCTGACGCAAGGCGACGGTCAAAAGATCCTTGGCAACCGCCGCCCGTTCGGCGCGCGCCTGTGCCTCGGCCTGTTGTTGTTCCAGGCGGTCCAGCTCGGCCTGCCCAAGGCTGGTTTCGGGTTGGCGGGCCGCCGCGGCCAGTTCGGCCAACTGCTGTTCCAACCCACCGAACAGCACCTCGCTTTCGGCCTGGCCGCTGGCTTGCCGGGCTTCGGCCAGGGCTTGCAGCGTTTCTTCGATCAGGCTGGGCAGATCCTTTTGTTCGGTGTTTTCGGACGGGAAATTGATCACGACGTTTTCGCCCGCCATCTCGACCGAAACCTCGCCCGACTGGATCGCCTGATCCAATGCGCGGGCCAGATCGGCCGCATCCATCGCTTCGGCCTGCGCGGCGGCTTGTGCGTCGGATTGCCCATCGGCCTGTGCACCGGATTGTGCGCCGGATTGTGTGCCAGACTGGCCTTCGGTGGCGCTGTCTTGTTGACCGCCCGCGCCTTCGGTGGTGCCGTCGCGGCCCACATCGGCGCCTTCCGGGGCTTCGTCGTCGTCGGTCTTGATCTCAAGCTCGGGGCGTTCCAGCTCGGTGGTTTCTTGGGTGATCTCGTTGGTCACCGACGGGCTTGGCGAGGGGCTGAATTCCAGGGATATGACCGTGGTGCCCTTGGGCTGTTCGACCACGGGCACCACCCGCTGCACACCAAAGGCATTCTGCAACGACCCGGAAATCTGCTTGAACTTCGGGGTGTTGAATTCCGCGAAGGACAAGATCAGCACGAAGAACGCCATCAACAGCGTGGCCATGTCGGCAAAGGTTGCCATCCATGCCGGCGCGCCCGGGGGCGGACATTTCGGGCATTCTTCTTCTTCGGGTTCGTCAACCGCTTCGATTGCTTCGGCCATAGGTCAAATCCCCGCGCGACGCTTGTGGTGGCCTTAGGCCGCTTCCAGCGCCGCTTGCATCTTGGGCGGAAGATTGGCCGCCATCTGATCTTGGATGTTGCGCGGGCTTTCGCTGCGCGCGATCCCCCGAAGCCCGGTGATCACCATTTCGCGGTAACGCACCTCGTAGGCCGTGAAATTTTCGAGCTTGGTCAACATCGGCATGAACAGCACGTTGGCGATGAACGCGCCATAAAGCGTTGTCAGCAACGCCACGGCCATGGCCGGCCCGATCGCCTTGGGGTCGGCCATGTTGCCCAGCATCAGCACCAGACCGATCAGCGTGCCGATCATGCCCATCGCCGGGGCGATGTCGATCCATGCCTTGACGCAGCCCTGGTTGGCCTCGTGGCGCGATTTCATCGCCTTGATTTCTTGCGACAGCTGGCTGACCAGCTTGTTCTCATCGGCGCCGTCCACCAGCATCTGGAGGCCCTTTTCAAAGAACTTGTCGGGCACCTGCTGGCCTTCGAGCGCCATCATCCCGTCCTTGCGCGCCACGGCGGCCAGTTCGACCATGCGCGAAATCAGCTGATCCATTTTCTTGATCGGCGGCAAGAACGCCTTGGCCATGGCGCCAAAACTGCCCAGATATGTGCCAAGCGGTGCGGTATACATCGCGGCAAAGAAGGTTCCGCCGAACACGATCAGGATCGAGGGCACATCGATGAAGGGCCCGATGCCCCCGCCCGAAAGCATGGCGCCGACGATCATGCCAATTGCGCCCAACAGGCCAATCAGTGAACCGAGTTCCATTCATTATACCCTTTTTAACGGCTTGGGACTATCGACCCCTTTCAAGAACCATACCATCCGGGGCAATAATCCTATGCGGGTTCAGGTTTTTTGCGGACCGTCCCTTTTCCTTCGGCAATCTGTTCGGTCGAAAGGTCAGATTGACCCGTCTAGGTGGTTCTGGAACACTCGAACAATCTTCTGAAGGACGATTCCATGCTCAGACGTGTCATCAGCCTGCTATGGGCAGCGCCGGTCATTCTGGTGATGGCGTCAGCGTCCGCGAATTCACAATATTACGAGCGAGATCATATTGTAAAGGACCTCGCACTGGGCATCGATTGGATGCGCTGCAGCGTCGGGCAACGCTGGGACCCGGAACAAGAAACCTGCTGGGGCGAAGCGGTGCGGCTCAACCATGAAGAAATCGCCCAGGCCATTGAACAGGCCAATGCCCAGCTGGGCGACGGCTGGCGATTGCCCGATCTGGACGAACTGGAAAGCCTGGTTTGTGACGAATGCCCCGCACCAAAGATTGACGCGTTGCTTTTTCCAAATACCATGGCAGAACCATACTGGACCGGAAAACAGAATTTCTGGTCGCCGAGACACTATTGGACCGTCAGCTTCATGACCGGGGACCGTTATGGTCGCTTTTTTCCCGATCAGCGGATGATGGTGCGCTTGGTGCGAGACAAGGCGCCGACGGGCTAGCCCCGAGGCAGGTTTTGACGATCCGGCCCTAAACAAATGCCGGAAATGACCGTTGTTGTTTCGGAGCGGGTGACTGACGCACCGGAACCGCAGATTGCAGGGTGACTCGACATGGCGGCAAGCACGTCGACCGCATTGGTGCCAGTTTCACGGGGCGAGGTTGCGCTGGCCCGCAAAGACACGTCGATTTCCGACCCGCTTCGGCTGGTTCGGGACGATGTGCATTTGCACGACCGCGAAGAGGTGCGCAAATACCTGCCCGATATCCTGGGGCGGGCGCTGGCGCGGATCTGGATCGACCAATCCTTCGCGCAATCATTCGCCACCGATCCAAAGCTGACATTGGAAAAGGCCGGGGTGCATTTGCCCGACAACATGGCGATCGAATTCGCCAAGGCATCAAGCGACCGGCCCAAGATCATCGTGTATGAAAGCCAGCCCAATTCCAAGTTCCGGATGCGGGTGCTTTACCTGCAACTCGTGATGATGGCAGGGAAATGAACCGGCTTTGCGCCGCAATGATGCTGTATCTTCTGGCCGCCGGGGCCGGATCGGCACAAGACGCGGCGCCGCTTGACGACGAAGACGCGCGTTTCAATGCCGCCACGCAGGCGGTGCGCGATCGCGATTTTCGCCTGGCCGTCACCTTGTTCGAGCCCTTGGCCGAGGCCGATGTGCCGGACGCGCAATTCAACCTTGCCGTGCTGTTGCGCGAAGGCCGTGGCCGGCCGCAGAACCATGTCGAAGCGCTGTACTGGGGGGCGCTGGCGCTGCTGTCGGACGGAAGCTATGCCGAAGACATGGTGGCCGAATTGCGTGACACCCTACCCCCAAGCGCACAGGAAGCTGTGGTGGCCCGCCTGCTCGAGCGCCTGACGGCACAGGCCCAGGCGGGACAGCTCGAAGCCCCCCGAAAGCTTGCCCGCGTCTACACCGAGCTGATGGACGAAGCTGATGCGCGCATGGGCTATATCTGGTTTTCCATCTGCTACGCCTTGGGGGAAAACCGGTGTGCCGAGGGGCGCGATGACGCAGCCGAGGAAATCGAGCCCGAAGCCTTGATCGACATTCAGCGCGAAGCCGGCGAAACCTTTTCAGGCTTGCCGTTTGCCGCCGCATCCGCCCCTTAAGCCGGCGTGGGCTTACCGCCCCGCGGAAAGGCCCGCGGCGCGGTCTGGCCCGTGAAAGCGCACCAGCGCTTCGGCATCTGCCGGGTCCAGCGCGCAAGCCCGCACGATGACATCGGCGCCATGGCCTGCGCGCGCAAGCGCGATGGCCTGATCCAGCCGGTCGATACCGCCGGGCGGCGTGGCCCCCGGTTGGGCGGTGGGCGTCGGCTCACCACGGATTTCAGCCAGGATCTGGGCCAGATCGGCACGATAGACCGCCTGAAACACGCCCCATTCTTCGCGCAGGGCGGCGGTGACGTCTGTCTTGGTCATCGCGGGACCAGAATGGGCGGCCAAGGCCCCGATGGCGGTTCTGCGCGCGCCCTTCGGGTCTGTGGCCGCAGTGCGTGACAGGCTGCGACGCAGCTGCACATAGGCCGTGCCAACGACGCCCAGCGCCATCGAAACGACAACAAGGCCGCCCGCAAGCAGCCAAAGCACAGTCATGGATTGGTCGGGCATCGGTTGTGCACTCCCTTTCGGTTGGCACCCTTAACCTTCGACCATCTCCTTCAGATAGCGCGAGAACCCGGTCAGGATGCTCTCGCGGGTCTGCAAAAGCCGTTCCAGTTCGACAATCTGCGTTTGCAGACGAACCATCTGGGCTTTTTCTTCGGGCCCTGCGCCCATCGCGGCAAGCCGCGGCAAATCATCGGCGACCAGCCGGCCAAGCTTGTCCAAGATTGCGGCCAACGCGCCCGGATCGCCAATGTTGGCACGGGCTTGCGTCAAGATGCTGTCCAGCATCTCAAGCGTTTCGGGCATGCTGCGCCCATCGTCGGTCGTCACCGCAGACATGGTCCGCTCATCCATGAGATTCGATGAAGCTTTCCATCAGCTTTTCGGCGATCTTGTCGAGATCGACGGGATAGGCCCCGCGCGAAATCGCTTCCTTGATCTTGCCGACCGCCTCCAGATCGATGGGCGGCGATTTCGCAAGCTCTGCGACGGTGGCCTTTGCGCCGAGAACACTGACCTCGGCCTCGGGCGATGCAGGGATCGGCGCGGCCGCTTGCGGCGGCTTGGCCTGTGCAGCCGAAGTGCCGCCTTGCGACCCTCCGACGGGGATTTTCGGACGAACCGAGTTATTGATAAAGTCGATCATGACAGCCTCCTGACGAGAGGGTAAACGACGCGATTTCAATTCATGTTAGGGGTCACGATGATTTTTTTTTCGTCGGTCACCCGACCGACCACAACTTTTTGCGAACGCAGGTTGCGAACACGTATGAAATCACCGGCTTGCCCGTTTTCAAGGGCGATCCCGGCCATGGAAATCACCATCTGGCCGGTGTCGGTTTCGATCACGATCGGATCATCGGCGCGCACCGACCATTCCATCTGAAGATGGCGTTCCCGGATCGGCACGCCCGCGCTGAGGGTTTGCGCCATCTTGCGCCCGACCAGGGGTTCGATCTCGGAAAACACCCCCGGTGCGGGCGTGCGCGGCACTTCGGCAAGTTCAAGCTTGTCGGCGGTGATGACCTCACCCCGGCGGATCGTGTGGCGCACCACCACGACGGTGGTGGTCTGCCCATCGTCCGTGTCGCTGCCAAAGCTGTAGCCTGCGGGAACATCGGCCGAGGTGCGCACCACGATCGACCATGGGATCGCGCCGGCACAGGCGACATCGACAGCATCCCAGCGGCCTTCACGGCGCGGGGCGATGGTCAGATCGACCTCGCAGGGGAAATAACGGCGCTGATCGGCCAGGATCGGCGCGCCCACCTGGCCGTGGGCGGCCATAACGTCGCGCACGGCGGTGGCGATGTCTTGGCCGGTCAGGGGCTCGGGCAGTTCGGCCGGTTCGGCCCGCGCGGCACCGCCAACCAAAGCCGCCACAAGGATCAAGACAAGCGCCCCCTTCATTGCGACACCTCCATGAAGCGGACGCGCGTTCCCGCCAGGCTGGGTGCCGTGCGGTTGCGGTCGATGGGGCGCAACACCGCGGAATGATCGTTCAGGGTTTCGATCTCGAACAGGATGTAGGGTGTATCCTGCCCCTCGGAAAACGCCAGATGATGCCGCGTCAGCCCGTCTTTCGCGCCAAAGGGCAAGGTCAGCCGATCGCCCGAAAGCGCCAGCGTGCCGTCAAGCGAACGACAGGCGTAGGTGTCGATCATGGCCGCGATATGGCTGTCGATCTCGGCCATCAGATCTTGCACGATCGCGTCGCGATCCGGCGCGGTCAGAACGTTCAGCGCCCGGATCGGCAGGCCGGCATTCAGGCGGGTCGTGGTTTCCAACCGGCTGCGCGCGCGCTCAAGGTTCGATCCGGTCTCGATCAGGCGCGACTCCAGCACCATCACAAGCATGCGCTGCCCCTGCATGCGCAACTGGATGGCCCCCTGATAGGCCAGCCGGCCCGCGGGTGCGGCTTGTGGCGCGGGTGTTCCTTGCATGAGGGCCGTGTAATCCATGTCGCGCCCGACCTGCGCGCTGCGCCCGGGCGAGGCGCCCATGTCATTTGACCGCGCCAGGCTGACGCCCGGCCGCGACTGGATGGCCGCATCGATGCGGTTGCGCAATTCGGGACCCAGGGTTTCGACCCAGGCCGGTGTCATGGGATCGACGGCCTGACGCAACGGGTAGGACACGATATCCAACTGGGCCCTGCGGGCGCAGCTGTCGGTCACGGGAACCGGCGGGTCGCCCACCACGGCGCGGACGCGCACGCGGTAAAAGCCGTTCGATTCCGTTTCGGAGAGGATGCTGTAATCCAGAATACGCGACGCCGGCCGCAAGATCAGCCGATCTGATACCAAAATGCCGTTCGATGCGGCCGAATAGCCGGTGATATCGGCGCCGCCTTCGATCGCGGCCTCGATCAACGCCGCTTCCAGCGCGCGCAATCGGGTGGTGGCCCGGCCCAGCCCGCTTTCGGCCGCCTGCCCCGTGACCTCGACCGTCAAATTCCTGGCGGCGGCCGGTGCGAGACCCGCACCCAGCATCACCAGGGCCGTCAAAACACCGCAAAGACGCCAAACACCCATCGGCCTGGCCCCTCAGGTTTCGCGGCGGGCAACCCGAAGCATCTGCTCGATCATGTCGCGATCGACCTCAAGCAAGACCTCGTAGGTATCCGTTCCGCGCGGCTGGATGTGAACCGTGCGCGCGCCCCGCAACATGCCGGCCAGCGTGCTGCGGATGGTGTCGTTTTGCAGCACGGCCTCGGCGATGGTGGTGTTGGCATCGATACGCACGCCATGGATCTGTTCGGTCAGGTTGCGCATGGCTTCCATCCGCGCCACGCGGATCGCGTTCAGGCGGCGATGGTTCAGGTTGTTGCCCGGCTGGGCCGACACCACCGCATAGCCCATGCCGCGGATGGTGGGCACGGTGGCGCTGACCCGGTCGGCGGCATCAAGCACCTGCTCGACGCGTGCCAGTTCTTGCGTCGTGGGTGCGGCGTTCGCCGGTGGGGTGGGCGCGGTGGACGCGGCGCCGGGCCCGGGCACGGTTTGGGCCGCGTTGCATGCCGCAAGCGCCAGGGCAGACACTAGGATGACCATGCGGGCCATCAGCGGCCTAGGAAAGTCAGTCACGAACGGGGCCTCCTGTGGCGAGGATAAGGTTCAGGGGCCGGGCACAAGACCCGGGCCGGATGTGCTGTCGGGGATCTGCACAGATCATGCCATCCGGGCGGAAGACAGCGCGAAATCTTATTGGCACGAGTCTTGCTTGGTAGGGGCAGCCACAACGACAGCAGATGAGATTTGGCCCGCATGCTGATGGAACCGACACCAGAAAACGCAAGCAAAAATGCGGTTTTCGCCCCCATTGGGCTGGCAGCGGGTCAAGCTTTTGACGCGGAGACCCCGTCATGGATCTGACATCGACCGCCCGTTTTTCCGCCGGCGCCCGCGACGCCTTGGGTGGATCGGTCTTGCCGGTCGGCATTCTTGTGCTGATCGCGATGATGGTGCTGCCGCTGCCGGTGTTCTTGCTCGACGGGTTTTTCGTGCTGAACATCTTGCTGTCGCTTCTGATCCTGATGGTGACGTTGCACACCTATCGACCGCTCGATTTCTCGTCGTTTCCGAACCTGTTGCTGATCGCCACCGTGCTGCGGCTGGCGCTGAACGTGGCATCGACCCGGATCGTGCTGAGCGAAGGCCACACCGGCCCCGATGCCGCCGGTCAGGTCATCAAGACCTTTGGCGAATTCGTTGTCGCCGGAAACTATGCCGTCGGTATCTTCGTGTTCATCATCCTGACCATCATCAACCTGGTCGTGATCACCAAGGGTGCCGGCCGCGTGTCGGAAGTGGCCGCGCGGTTCACGCTGGATGCCATGCCCGGCAAACAGATGGCCATCGACGCGGATTTGAACGCGGGCATCCTGACCGCCGAAGAAGCCACCGCCCGCCGGCGCGAAATCGCCGAGGAAGCCGATTTCTACGGGTCGATGGACGGTGCGTCGAAATTCGTCAAGGGCGATGCCATTGCCGGCATCTTGATCCTTGCGATCAACATCATCGGCGGGCTGATCATCGGCATCGCCCAGCACGACATGGCGATTGCCGACGCAGCACAGACCTATGTGCTGCTGTCGATCGGTGACGGGCTTGTGGCGCAGATCCCGTCGTTGCTGCTGTCGATTGCCACCGCAATCATCGTCACGCGCGTATCGTCCAAGCACAATATGGCCCAGCACATTTCGCGACAGGTGCACCTGTCGCGGGCCTGGATCCCGACGGCGGCCGTGGTGGCGGTGCTGGGCCTGGTGCCGGGCATGCCGAACGGCTTGTTCCTGATGTTTGCGGTGGGCGCGGCGGCGGCGGCCTTTTTTGCCCTGCGCGCCGAGGCGGCGAATGCCGAACAGTCCGAAGACGCAGACGACGAACAGGCCCCGGTGTCTGGCGATGTTGTCACGCTTGAGGATGTGACGGATTATTCGGCCGTGTCGCTGCAATTGGGCTACGGCCTGATTTCCTTGGTCGATGACGACCAGGCCGGGCCGCTGGTGTCGCGGATCACATCGATCCGGCGCGAAGTGTCCAAGGCCTTGGGCTTCGTGGTGCCCAGCGTGCGCATTCGCGACGATCTGGCCTTGGCGCCGAACCAGTACCGGATCCGCATTGGCCACACCATCGTGGGCGAAGACGTGGTCTACCCGGACCGCAAGCTGGCCCTGCCCGGCGAAGGCTCGACCGTCGATCTGGATGGCATCAAGGTGCGCGATCCGTCCTTTGGGGTGGAGGCGATCTGGATCCGCCCGTCCCAGCAGACGCAGGCCGAAGCCAATGATTACGTCGTCATCGAACCGATTTCGGTCATTGCAACCCACATGAGCCAGCTGCTGACCAAGCACGCCGCCGATCTGATCGGGCAAGACGATGTGCAGGCGATGCTGGACAATCTGGCCAAGCGCAACCCGCAGCTGGTGCAATCCATCGTGCCAAAGCTGGTGCCCCTGCACGTGCTGACCGAGGTCTTGCGTCTCTTGCTTGTCGAACGCATCCCCATCGCCGATCTGCGCAAGATATTGGAAGGTCTGTCGGGCGCCGCACCGCGGCTGAAAAGCCCGGTGGAAATGTCCGAAGCCTTGCGACCCAGCCTTGTGCCGCTGTTGATCCAGCAGCTCGCGTCGCTGGGCCAGACGATGCCTGTGATGACGCTGTCGCCCGATTTCGAACAGCTGCTGCTGCGCACGCTGCGCCAAAGCGGCGACGAAGGTCTGGTGCTGGACGGAACGCTGGCCAAGAACCTGCTGCAATCGCTGAACGAGATCAGCGAACGCCTGGCCAGCGAAAACCGCCCCAGCATCTTGGTCGTGGCACCGCCCATCCGGCGCCATCTGGCCGATTTCGTGCGCACCCATGTGCCGCAAGTCGTGATCCTCGGGTTTACCGAATTGCCCGAGAACCGCACCGTCGAGGTGGTGGCAACCATCGGCGATCTGAACGGCCTTCCGTCAGGCCAAATCCCTGAAAAAGCAGAGGTGAAGTGACATGCCCACCGTAACCGTTCTGGCGCCCGACAGCGCGCTTGCCATGGATGAAGTGATCCGGCAACTGGGCGACAACGCCTATATCCTGGCCACGAACGCGCGCGATGGGCAGGTCGAGATATTGGCGACCAACGAGCCCACCCAGATCCAGCCGCCGCGCAAACGCGTGACAAGCGTCAGCTTTGCCGATGTCATCGCCGAACAGGTGGCGCAGGTGGCCACGACGCCGGCCCAAGCCATGTTCAAATCCATGCGCGCCGCGCCCCCTGCCCCGGTCGGCACGACGCCGGAACCCGAACCTGCACCGGAACCGGCCCGCAGCGCCACCATCGTGCGGATGCCGCAAACCCGCACCCGGTCAGCCGAGCCGATGCCCCCCGCCGCAGCGTTGGATGGGCCGCAAGACAAGGACGCGGGTCGTTTCGCGTTCACCAGCCCCGCAGACAGACCCGACGGCGCGTCGCGCCCCACCGCCATCGAAGATGCCGGCGCCGGCCTGCGCGACAGCGGCGTTGCGGCGCGCAGCCCCAGCCCGGCCGCCACCCGCGCGCCCCAGGACCCCGCCCCCCACCCCGCCCCGCTGCCCGAAGACGACCTGCGCCCGCTATTGCGCGCGCTCTCGTCGCAGTTGACCCGGCTCGAGGCCCAGACCGCACAACAGCCGCCTGCAACCGACCGCTGGCAAGATCCGATCGAGGCTGCAGGTTTTTCGCCTGCGATCGTAAAGCGGCTGGCCCCCGGGCGCACGGACCCCGGCCGCGATGCCAAATTCGTGGCCGCCATGGCCCGAACGCTTGTGGCGCCCGAACCGCTGACGGCCTTGCGCGCCACCACGGTGGTGGTGGTCGGACCCAGCGGATCGGGGAAAACCGTTCTGGCCGGCAAGATCGCGGCCCTGACGCGCGAAACCCAAACGGGCCGTTTGGTCGAGCTTGCATCGCTGTGCGAAACCCCGCCCGTGGCCAATGCCGCGTTGCCGGTCTATGCGCGCATGCTGTCGGTCGGGCACCGCAACCTGAACCCCGACCAGCTGTCCGCAGGCCAGATCGCATCGCCGAACACGACGCATGTGATCGACACCAATCTGGACCCCGACACCTTGCGCGAACCCCTGCATGCGCTGCGTGCAGAAATCGGTCGGATGGAGGTTGCGGTGATCGTGGCACTGCCAGTAGGATCCAGCCTTGCCCGGATCCGTACCGAGCTGAACAAATACAAGGAATTTGATCCTGTCATCGCGCTGACCAAGCTGGATGAATGCGAAATGTCGCCCGCAGAGGCATCACAGATCGCCGAAACCGGCACGCAGATCGCATGGCTATCGGGAACCCGCGCCTTGACAGAGACGATGGCACCCGCGACCGAGGACATGATGAAAGAGTTCCTGACCGGCCTACTGTCGGTCCGGAGCTGACAGACCCAAGGCGCGACGGGCGCGAAAGGCGCGAAAGGGATTACATGGCACAATCCATCGCTATTGCCAGCGGCAAGGGGGGGGTCGGCAAGACCAGCATCGCCGTGAACCTGGCCATCGTTTTGCGCCAGCTAGGCAGCCGTGTGACCTTGCTTGATGCGGATTTCGGCATGGCCAATGCCCATATCCTGATGGGCGAAAACCTGAGCCCCCGGATCGACAAGGCCATGCTGGCCGATGGCTCGGTTCAGGGTGCGCTGACCAACACGGCCCATGGTGTCAAGCTTTTGTCGGGGGGCTCGGCCGCGATCGATCTGCTGGATCTGAAGAAAAACGACCGCTTGCAGCTGATCCGCAACGTCGAGGCGATCAGCGACGAAACCGATTACCTGATCGTCGACACCCCGGCCGGGGCCAGCGACGCGACGCTGGCCTTCGTGGCGGCGGCCGACCGGGTGCTGCTGGTGGTGGTGGGCGAACCCACCAGCTTCATGGATGCCTACACGATCCTGAAGGCCGCCCATCTCGAACATGGCGTGCGCAGCATGTCCGTGGTGGTGAACATGGCCCGCGATGCGCAAGAGGCGCGGCGCCATTTCGACCAGTTCCTGGCCATCGCGCTGCGCTTTCTGGACGTCGAGCTGACCTATGCCGGGCACCTGCCCATGTCTTTGCCGCTGCGCCGCTCGGTGGTTGCCCGCCGCCCGCTGATGGCCAATGCCAGCGAAGCCAACAGCCCCGAAGGCCAGGCTTTCCGCTCGATCGTGCAAAAGCTTCTGGCCGCGCCCGTAAACCAATCAAGCGGCATCCGCTTCTTTTTTGACACGATGGAAAAAGAGGGCTGATGTTGCGCGCCCATTACCCCGAGCAGCGACCCGCGCCACACGATCTGATCACCAGTCAGATGGAACAGGTGCGCCGTATCGCCCATTATTTCCATGGGCGGGTGCGGGGCGCGGTCGAAGTCGAAGATCTGATCCAGGCGGGCTATGTCGGGCTGGTGGACGCCGCGCAGAAATACGAGCGCAAGGAAGGCGCGAGCTTTGCCACCTATGCCGGCATCAAGATCCGGGGCGCGATTGGCGATCACCTGCGGCGGGCCTCGAACCTGTGTCGCACGACGATCATCAACCGCCAAAGGGTCAACCGCGCGTCTCTGGCGCTGGAACGGCGGCTTCAACGGCAGCCCACATCGGTCGAAATCGCCGATGAGCTTGGCATGAGCGTCAATGAATACGAACATTGGCGACAGGCTTTTCAGGCCAACACCTTGCAGACCATCGAAGAAGTGCACGACGAATTTTCGGTCTGGTTTCTGAGCAACACCGGCAACCCCGAAGAAGAAATCAACAGGACCGAACTGCGCGCGGCGTTGCGCAAGGCGCTGGAAAGCCTGTCACAACGCGAGGCACTGGTGATCCAGCTGTATTATGTGGAAGAGCGCAACATTTATGAAATCGCCGAGATTCTGGATGTCACGACCGGGCGCGTGTCGCAGATCAAGAAGGCCGCGATCGGCACCTTGCGCGCGCGCTTGGCCGAACTGACGGGCGAGGCGCAGGATTGAAGGGCAAGACCATGGGGCATGATCCCGCCGCATCCCGTGAACGGCTGTCATGTTTGCAGATGTTCTTGCAAAGCGCCGAGCTGCGCCTGATCGGATCCGAGGCACGGGCCGAAATCGAATTGAATTGCGAACTGACCAATGTCGCGCGCAGCAATTGCCAGCTTCGGTTGATGCCCGTCGACATCATGGGGCGCAGCACCATCGGGCATGTGGAAATCCCCAGCAACCGGCCCATCATGCGCGCCGAAATCTCCGTGTCGCGCAGCAGCTTCGATGTGTTCTTGGCGAATTTGCGGCCCGAGCCGGCCCGCCCGATTGCCTTGGTGATCGCGCTGGAAACCGAGATCGAAACCAACGGTCATGGCGATTTTCTGGTGCCCTACCCGTCGCGGGTGGGGGTGTTGGACCTGTCGTGGGTCTTTCCGCTGAAATGAACGGCGGGGCGCGCGTCGCACCCCGCCGTTCTGGCCTGAAAGCCCGTCAGCGGGTCAGCTTTTCAAGCATGTCCGCGTTGGTCTGAAGCAGTTTCGCGGCGCCCGAAAACTGCTGCTGGGCGCGCAGCATGATGGTCAGCTCGGTGGTCAGATCGACGTTCGAAGCTTCCAGCTTGCCCGAATTGATCGACCCATACCCTTGCGTGGTGGCAATGCCCAGCGTCGCCGGGCCGGAATCGATGGTTTGTTCGAAACGGCTTTGGCTTACGTTGCGCAGCCCCATCGGATTGGGAAAGCTTGCAATATTGATCTGGCCGATGTTGCGCATGACATCCGTGCCGTAGCTTCCGACGACCAGACCATCGCGGCCGACGGTAACGCCCGTCAGCTTCAACCCGTCCAGATTCGGCTCGATGCGCAGCGGGCTCAGCCCGCTTACATCAGATGCCAGACCACCAGCGCCCGACGTGCCCAGCAGGAACGAGCCGTCGCTGCTGCGGATATATCCCTGTGCGTCCAGGCTGAATTCCCCGACCCGCGTATAGGCCAGCGCCGGGCTGACGCCGCCGGTGCCATCGGGGCGGGCCACCACGAACATGCCATTGCCCGACAGCCCCAGGTTCAACACGCCTTCGCGGTCTACCAGGTTGCCCTGGGCAAGGCTGCGGCGTGTCATCTCGACCATGCTGCCAAGACCCGCGGAATTGCGCGATGCCGATTCCGGTGTGCCCGAGCTGAACAGGTCGGCAAAGGTCACGTCGCTTTTCTGAAACGCGGTCGAACCCGAGTTGGCAATATTGTTGGAGATCACACCCAAGGCGTGCATCGCCGTCGCCATACCGGACAATATTGTACCATACATCTTGCTTGCTCCGATCCGTTGGTCGTCCGGTGCCATCTTGCAGGGATCGTGCCAAAACCGGCCGAACCCGGAAGGGGCCTTATTTTTTTGCCGCCGCTTTCTTGGAAGGCTTGGCGCCTGACGCGGGCGGCGTATCGGGGGCGGGCGAAACCGGCTCGGCGGATTTGGCCTCGATCAGCTTGCGGGCATCGTCTTCGCGGACTTCGATGGTGCTGCCTTCGAAAAAGCGCATGCCGTTGACCTCGGTTTCCGCAAGGATGCGCAGCTTGATCCAACCCGGGCCCTGCGGCGCTGTGGCCCCATCGGCCGGATCGGGCGCGTCCGCCCCCGCGTTGGCGGCCGGTGCGGTCGATGTGGCCGCCGGATCGGGTGCGGGCGCCGTCCCGTCGGGTTCAAGCTCATCAACATCGACCGTGACCGGCAGCCCGTGGATCGCCGCCTGCAGGCCGATCAGCCGTTGCCGGACAAGCCAGCTTTGCGCCGCGATATTGCCAAGCCGCGTGGCGCCTTCCGTTTCTTGCTGCAAGCGTTCCCGCAAGACCGCCAGGGCCGCTTGCGGTTCCAGGTCCTTGACCATGCTTAACCATTGCTTGCGCAGCTTCGTCAGCGGGGCCGACAGGCGCGGCAAGATCTTTGTCTGGGCGATTGGCTGGGGGCGCTGTGCCATTTTTTTGCTCCGAGTGTTCGACTTGGCATCGCACTTGCAAAATCCGGTCCAAGACAGGCGTTCCGAAGCAAACGGAACTCAGCAAGGAACATGGCAATGCAAGGGATCAGGGACCATCTTGGCTCACACGCAACGTCTTTGACATTGCGGGCGTCGCGCAATGACATTCTGGCCTCGAACATCGCGAATGCGGCAACCCCCAATTTCAAGGCCCGCGACATGGATTTCAAGGCGGAATTCGACCGCCTCGAAGGGATCAAGGGCGATCTTGTCACGACCGATCCGCGCCATCTTGCGGCCCTGCAGCCCGGCGGCCCGTCGCGCATGCAATACCGGGTGCCGCTCAACCCGTCGATGGACGGCAACACCGTCGAATTGCCGGTCGAACAGATGCAGTTTTCCGAAAACGTGCTGCGCTATCAGACCTCGCTGAGCCTGATCAATCGCAAGATTTCCGGACTTACCTCCGCGATCAAGGGAGAATGACCGTGGCCGAAATCCGCAACGTCTTTGATATCGCCGCGCGCGCCATGGGGGCGCAGCTGACGCGCCTGAACACGGTCGCATCCAACATCGCGAACGCGCAATCGGTCACATCGAACGAAGAAGATGCCTATCGCGCGATCAAGCCGGTGTTTGCCACCCAATATGCCCAGAACTTTCGAAATTCGGGCCTGTCCACCGTCGATGTCGTGGGCCTGTACGAAGTGGATATGGCGCCA
>JBEAQJ010000107.1:0-17486 GCA_041163945.1 Pseudomonadota bacterium | reverse complement strand
CGATCGAGGTCGTGGAGGCACGTCCCACCTGAATTCCACACCCGTGAATTCAGCGCCGTAAACGCATCGCATCAATACAATTCGACGTGGCTTGCAAGACATTGCGGGCCACGTCTTCTTTTCCGGGGCCATTTCGCCCCCCGCAACCAAAATTCCTTTTTGCCAAGTCACGACGCCCTTTCGGGGTGCTTTTGGCGTTTTGCCCTTCGACAATATTGCAGCATTTGTATGTTGCGTCATGGCGGCTGGCGGCGCGACTCCTGCCGCGAGGTCGCGCTGCGCCATCCTTTGCTTCTTCCCACGCACGCGTCCTTCGGGTAACCTTACCGAAAGTTCAGCGAACGCGGAATTCGTGGTTTTTTCGACCAGCATATGATGCAAAGCTTGGCTAGAATAGGAAACCTGATGGCCGGCGACGCCTCTCACAAAAACGGTGCGTGGATTTGAGCGATGCAGCTGACCTGACCGCCACTGAGGCGCGCCGCTTGATCGCGCGGCGTCAATTGTCTCCGGTCGAGCTTGCGGATGCCTGTATCGCGCGGGTTGAGGCGGTGAACCATGCCGTGAACGCCATCGTCGCAAGTGATTTCGACCAGCTGCGTGATGCGGCGCGCGCTGCGGAAGTGTCCGTCATGGAAGGGCGTGCGTTAGGCCCGCTCCATGGTCTTCCTGTTGCGATCAAGGACATGAATGATGTCGCTGGTCTTCCAACGACATACGGGTCAGAAATCTTCGCTGACAATGTGCCAGGCCATGACGACGCCCTTGTTGCAGCGGTGCGGTCGGCTGGCGGCCTGATCCTCGGCAAAACGAATGTGCCCGAATGGTCGGCGGGGGCGAATACCCGCAACCGTGTCTACGGTGTGACGGCGAATCCCTACGATGTCACGCGCTCCTGCGCGGGCTCATCGGGTGGTTCGGCGGTGGCGCTTGCAACTGGAATGGCCCCCCTTGCGACCGGCTCGGACCTTGGTGGCAGTCTGCGAAACCCAGCGGCCTTTTGCGGCGTTGTGGGCTTCCGGCCGACCCCAGGGGTCGTGCCAGGGCCCAAGCGCGAGATGGCCCTGCTGCCGATGTCGACCGACGGACCGATGGCGCGTACACCCGAAGATGCAGGCCTATTGCTTTCGGTGCTGGCGCGCCCTGATCTGCACGATCCTTGGTCGCCTGCGGCGGGTTCCCTGTCGCCGCAATTGCCGTTGGTTGACCTCGCCTCGCTCAAGTTTGCCTATAGCGAGGATTTCGGGTTCGCCCCCACAGAAAACATTGTGCGCAGCACCTTGCGCGACCGGATCGATCGGCTGAGCGCGTGTCTTGGTCCGCTCGATGAGGGTGCGCCTGATTGCTCTGACGCAGATCGGATTTTTGCGGTCTTGCGCGCTATCGGGTTTCTCGGCCAACACCGCGAACGGCAAGAGCTGTTCCCGGAAAAGGTCGGCCCCAATGTATACGCCAACATCAAGGAGGGATTGAGCTTTTCCGCCAAGGACGTGGCGGAGGCTTTGGCATTGCAGGGACGATATTTCCGTTCTTGGACAGACTTCTTCGAAACCGTTGACATCCTGTTGTGTCCTGCGGTCACGATCAGCCCCCGCCCTTGGCATGAGCTCTACCCCACGCAGATCAATGACCGGCCCACGCAGAGCTACTATCATTGGCTCGGTCTCGCATATGCGACCACGATTGCGGGGTTTCCGTCGGCTTCTATACCCTGCGGGCGCGACAGTGCGGGGCTTCCCTTCGGCCTTCAAGTTGTCGGGCGGCGTCATGACGATGCGCGGGTGCTTGCGGTGGCGCGCGAACTCGCTGCGGTGTTCGCCTCCGACCGTGTGATGCATCTTCCCTCGCCGGATCTGGACGCACTGCGGCGCGCGCCGCCACTGTCGCATGCGGACGGGTTCAGAGACCTCTAGATCGCGCTTCGACAGCCAATCCAGGCCTGGTATCGGGCGACAGCCTCAATGACGTTTCAGAAAGGTGTCGCTGTAGCTGGTCCGCAACGCGGACTTCTGGACCTTGCCCATCGCGTTCCGCGGCAATTCCGTCGCAAAGAACAACGCCTTGGGCTGCTTGTAGCGCGCCAGCCGGCCCGCGAGGGGCGCACGGATGGCATCGGCATCCAGAACGGCGCTTGAGTCACAAACCACCACGGCGACGACGGCCTCTCCAAAGTCGGGGTGGGGTACGCCGATGACAGCGCTTTCCTTTACACCTTCGATTTCGTCGATGCGGTCTTCGACCTCCTTGGGGTAAACGTTGTAGCCCCCCGAGATGATGAGATCCTTTGATCGCCCGACAATCGAGACATAACCATCAAGGTCCAGCATGCCGATATCGCCGGTCTTGAAGAACCCGTCCGGGCAAAACTCTTCTGCCGTCTTCTCAGGCATGCGCCAATAGCCCTTGAACACATTTGGGCCGCGGACCTCGATGGCCCCCACCTGACCCGGCGATACCGCATCGCCTGTCGCAGGATCGACGATGCGGCACTCGACCCCTTCAAGCGGGAAGCCGACGGTGCCCGCGCGGCGTTCGCCGGAATAGGGGTTGGAGGTGATCATGTTGGTTTCGGTCATGCCGTAGCGCTCAAGGATGACATGCCCGGTTGCCTGCCGCCACCGCGCATGGGTTTCCGACAGCAACGGCGCAGAGCCCGAAATGAAAAGCCGCATTCCCTTGACCACATCGGGCGTCAGGCCAGCATGATCCAGCAACCGTGTATAGAACGTGGGCACGCCCATCAGGACGCTCGCGCGCAACATTGCCGCCAGGATATCATCGGCGTCAAAGCCGGATTGGAAGATGAGCGACGCACCCGATACCAGCGTCACGTTTGTTGCCACCAAAAGGCCATGCGTGTGGAAGATCGGCAAAGCATGAATCAGCACATCCGAGGGCCCGAACTGCCAGGCCCTGGACAAGGTGATCGCGTTGGATGCGAGATTGCCGTGGGTGAGCATGGCCCCCTTTGAGCGCCCCGTCGTGCCACTGGTGTAGAGTATGACGGCAAGGTCATCTTGAACCCTTGCAACGGGCTGGAAGCGGCTTTTGGGCAATTGTGCGACAGCATCCGCAAGCGTTCCTGTGCCGTTCGCTGCGAGTGAAAGGATCACCCTCGTTCCACTTGCATCCGCGGCAAGCTGCAGGTCGGCCTCGCGCTTGGGATCACAGATTAGGAAAGCGGGTTCAGCGTCTCCCAGGAAATATGCCATCTCCTCGTCGGTGAAGCCGGGGTTCAGCGGAAGAAAAATACCTCCGGCCATTAAGGTGGCCAAGTATAGCTCGAGAGCTGTGACCGACTTTTCGACTTGGACGGCGACCCGGTCGCCCGGTGACAGGCCAAATCCCTGTAGAACCAGCGCCAAGTGTTCGGCGCCCTGCCATAGCGCGGAATAGCTTAGCTCTTTGCCATCTGACAGCCGGGCAAAGATTTCATGGTCCCGCCCCATCGACCCCGCGCGCAGCGTCTCAAAAAGATGATTGCTGCTTGTCATATGCCCACCTTCCGTCACGGCTTGCGCGCCAGCTTGGTTATCGCCGGCGCTGCAATCAATTCGCCTGTATTGGCGAAGGCCTCATGGTTTCGTTCTATGCTTGCAAGGTCGTAGAGATAGTTCACCATCACACCCCAGGATTGCTCCTGCCCGCGGGGGGAGGCGTCCGCATCTGCGTTGATGCGCTCAAGTCGCGCACCGTTTCCGAGGTGAAAACGGGCCACAGGGTCGACGATCTGCCCGGTCTCTGTCCGGGCGATGACCAGGTATCGCGCCGCCAGCTCCAGGGCGATTTCGGCGCGTGGCCGTGCCGGCCCTGAAGCGCCCTCGACAGCCGGGTCATGAATGGCCGCGACCAGGTTATCGGTGAGCCCGCCGAAGCCAGGCTTGGCCAGTTCGCTGGCGACCCAGCGCCGCAAGCCTGGCAGGGGAGACAGAGTGACGAATGTGCGCAGCGCTGGAAACTCTTGGCGCAAAACCTCGACGACTTGCTTGATCAGGAAGTTGCCAAACGAGACCCCGCGCAGTCCGTTCTGGCAGTTCGAGATGGAATAGAACACCGCCGTCGTCATTTTCGCGGGGTCTTGCGGCCTTCGCCCTTGGTCAAGGATGGGACCAATCGCGGCAGGGATATCGTGATGAAGCGCCACTTCGACAAAAATGACCGGGTCGGCGCGCATGGAAGGATGGAAGAAGCCATAGAGCCGCCGGTCGGGCGATGCCACACGGCCGCGCAGATCGTCCCAACCGTTGATCGCGTGCACCGCCTCATACCCGATAATGCGTTCAAGGGTTTCGGCGGGCGTGGACCAATCGATCCGACGAAGTTCCAGAAAGCCGCGGTTAAACCATGAACTCAGCAGGTGCTGAAAATCTGCATCGAGCGAACGCAGCGACGGATCGGAGCGCGTTGCCGTCAACAGCGCGTCGCGCATGGCGACCACGTCTTGTGTTCCGGACGGGGCACGGTTCAGCCGCCTGATGAGTTCTTGGCTGCGTGGTTCGCTGGCAAAGTGAACGGCGTGCGCGTTGGCAGCGGTTCGATCCGCCGCGTACCGCGCGATTGCGCGATCAAGCGCCGTCTGATCCGTGCCGAAGTGCTGCGAGATATCGGTGAAGAACGCGTGTTTTCCCGCCATGTCGAGTTGCCCGAAACGGTCCAGGATCTGGCGCGCCAGGGCAAGTTCAGTTGCCTCTCCGCGCCCGGCCAAAAGTGCCGAACATTGGTCGATGAGGCTGGCGGTTGCCACTTCGCTAGAGGTCATGGCCCGACCGACTTCCGCGACCCGGGACAACAAGTCGGTCAAAAGGCTAGAGGCTCTCATGTCAGGTTCGTCTTTTGGTTTTTCGGGACAAACGGCTTTGAGGTGTTGCGCTCAATATCGGAACGATCTCACAAGTTGCACACAAGAACAATGGTGATGTATGCAAAGTGACATAATTATGCGCACAACAGGAGGTTTGCGCCCGTCCCGTGTTCCACATATAATGTGGGTCGAAAGTCGAATGTCTTTGGAGTCTCGTTGTTTGAAACGGTCAGATGAATTGCGCGACGAACTTGAGGAGGAGATCCTCACGGGCCTGTTGCGTCCAGGCAAACGGCTGGAAGAAGCTCAGTTGGCAGATCGCTTTGGCGTTTCGAGAACCCCGATCCGTGAAGCTCTGCTGCAACTGTCCGCCAATGGTCTGGTCGAGTTTCGGCCCCGTCGCGGGGCTGTCGTCGTCGAGATCGGTCCACGCCAGTTGATGGAAATGTTCGACGTCATGGCTGAGCTTGAGGCAATGTGCGCGCGCCTGGCGGCACGGCGCGTGACCGATGAAGCGCTCGAGCAGATCACCGCCGCGCACGCAGCCTGCCTGAAGGCCGCGGCCGAAAAAGACATCAATGAATATTATGACACCAATGAGGTGTTTCACGCGCGCATCCGGCAGGCCAGCCAGAATGCATTTCTCATGGAGCAGGCAACCAACCTGCAAAAGCGACTAAAGCCCTACCGCCGCATGCAATTGCGCGCTCGGGATCGAATCCGCGCCTCGCTTCAGGAACACGAGCGGATCGCAGATGCGATCGCGGTGGGGGATGCCGAGCGCGCCGCGCTGGAAATGCGCGATCACGTGGCCTTGATGGGGGAGCGCTTTACCACCCTGATCGCGTCGCTTGAAGCAAGCAAAGCCAGTCACGCGGACATCGCAAGTGAAAGCAGCGCGGTTCAGACCACGCCGACCTTGCGGGCGACATCGACCAGATAGCGCCGCCCCTCCAACATGTCGTCGGGGGTGCCGAACTGGTTCATGTAATGGCCGGTAAAGCCCTTGGCCTCGATCCTTCGAAACATGTCTGCGAAATCCATCGAGCCTTCGCCGGGGTTAAGATGTTCTTCGTAGGTGCCGTGGCAATCTGCCAAGCGCACTTCGCGGCAACGCGTGAAATCCAACGCCTCGACGAAGCCCGCCACGCCTTCAGGATAGAGATGCGCATGATTGGCGGTGAATGCCATCCCCAGATGTTCGGAACGCAGATTATCGAAATACCACAAGCATTCCTCGAGGGTGGTGCACAGGTAATTCACCTCGGCATGTTCGGGTTCGCGATTGGTATTCTCGAGCAGCAGAAGAACATCCTGGCTTTCGGCATAGCCGACCGTCCGCTTGAGCCGTTCGAGCCCTGCCTCGCGCCGCATCTGATAGTCGGCGGTGAAATGGTTTCCGGCATGCACGATCACCCAGCCCGCGCCGGTCGCCTTGGCCAGATCCACATAGGACCGCAGATAGGCATCGACAGCCTCGGTCACAAAGGGCGACACCTCGGCCACATTTACGGCGGACAGAGTATGCAGGCCCAGCGCCACGCCTGTTTGCGCGCACAAGTCGCGGATGGCGGCCGCGCGTGGCATCATCGTGGCCATGGCATTGGGCGCAAGGTCGGTCTGCACATCGAGAAAATGCACGTTGTTTGCCGCGGCCCAGCGGATCGCGTCCTCGACCGCCATGCCACGGCCAACATCCATTCCAATGCGCTCGAACAACGTCATGTTGGTGCCCGGGTTCTCCATCACGCGCATACCTCTCCTGTCACAACCCAAGAGGTCGCCGTCAATGACCGCGGACCATCGACATCGCCGGATAGAAAGGCATTGCGCACGGCATCGCAGACCCGTGCCTGAAGATCAGGTTCAAGCGCGGCCACATATCCGCCGACGGGCCCCTGACCGCCCAGAAGCGGCTGCCAGTAATCATCCCAATTGGCGAAATCCATCCTTACGGTGAGCGACTGGCGTTCCACCCGGGCAAGACCGGCCGCCCGCCAAAGATTGGCCATACCATCGGGCAAGGCCAGCGGGTTGGAGAAGATCTTGTCGCGCGTCTTGGCCGCCACCGGGTCGAGCGCTGCCGCCGTGTCCCACAAAAGCCGCTGGTAGACGAGACCGCCCCGGAAATCCCAGGCCGCGGCGACCATCGTTCCGCCCGGCCGCACAACGCGCACCATTTCGCGCGCGGCCTTCAGCGGGTCGGCCATGAAGTTCAGCGCGATCAGCGCCCCGGCTCCGTCGAAACTGTTATCGGCGAACGATATCTCCTGTGCATCTTGCTTCAGGAACTCGACCGATCCCAGTTCGGGGCGGGTGCGGGCAAAGGCCAGATAGGGTTCTGCGACATCGATGCCGACGATGCGACGGTCGGGATGACGGACCTTTAGGGCAGCCGCCAGGCTACCGGTGCCGCATCCCGCATCAAGCAGGGCGCCGTCACCCGGAAAGGCGATGGTTTCGGCGATGCAATCCGCCACGCGGCGGCTCCAGCGTCCGATGAACCGCTCGTAGGCCGCGCCGTCATTGGCCTGATAAGTCGAAGTCGTAGACATGCGAAGAACGTCTCCTCGGGTGCCGTCGTCAGCGCATCTGCGACGGCAGCCATGTTGCGAGTTGGGGAAAGGCCAGCAGGATCGCCGTGAAGACCAAAATTGCCACGAAGAAGGGCACGTTGGCCACGAATATCCGCAACTGGTCGGTATTGGCGATCCTTGATGTGATAATGAGCGCGATCGCCAGCGGCGGAGTCAACTGACCGATCACGACGGCCATGACCATCAGCACGCCGAAGTGCAGCAAATCGACATCGTACAAGATCAAGGTGGGCAAGATCACCGGAACAAGCACGGGGATCAGCGGATCAAGAAACATCCCCGCGATGACGGCCAGCAGCATCAGCAGCGCCAGTCGCATCAGCATGTTGTCGCCAAAGGTAAACAGGTCGATCAATTCGGCCAGCGCTTGGGGCACATGCGCGCTCGACAGGCTTGATCCAAGCGCGAAGGACAGGCTGACGATGACCAACAGTTCACCCGTCATGGTCAGGGCCACGACAAAGACACGATACAGCCCCCGCAAGCTCAGGCTCCGATAGACGAACATCGACAGCACGATGGCGTAGACCACGGCAAAGGCGCCGCTTTCGGATGGTGTGAACACCCCGAACACAAGGCCACCGACGATGATGCCGGGCATCCCGAATGCCAGAATGCCTCGCCGCCCCGTGCGCAGGATCTCGCCCGCCGAAAAGCTGCCATGGCGTTTCCATTTCCGACGGATCGCCAGCAGCGAAACCAAGATCATGAAGGTCAGGCCCAGCAACAGCCCCGGGATCAGCCCCGCGATGAACAGTGCGCCCAGCGACGTACCCGTGACCGCTGAATACAAGATCATCGGCGAAGACGGTGGGATCAGGGGCCCGATTCCCGAGGAGGACGCGCTGATGGCGGCCGATTCCTCGGGGGAATAGCCTTCGCGCACCATGGCGGGAATAACGATCGATCCCGATCCCGCAAGATCCGCGGTCGATGACCCGATCATGCCGCCGAAGAACATGCTTGTCAGGATGTTGACCTGCGCAAGCCCGCCGCGCAGCCAGCCCACGAGGGCGCGCGCGAAATCAAACAGACGCCCCGATACGCCGCCCGCATTCATGATCGTGCCGGCCAGAACGAACATCGGCAGGGCAATCAGCGTGAACTGGCTGACGCCGGAAACCATGGTCTGCGGCACCATCATCGGCCACTGCCCGCCCATCACGAAGTTAAAGGCCACCGCGAACAGCAGTGCCGCGACCATCGGCGTGCCGAAGATCAACAGCACCAGCAAAATCATGATCGACAGCAAGGCAATGGTCACGGCGACACTCCGGCTCTCGGGTTTATGGGGAAAGCGCGCGTCACGCGGCGTCCGGGCGTTTGCGGTCGAGATAGGCTTGGACCAGCAGGCCCAGATAGGCGATGCTTGCGATGGCTGGTCCCACGACCATTGCTGCCATGAACCAGCCTTTTTGCAGCCCCAGATAAATCGTCCGGTCGCCGCCAAAGAAATTCAGATACTGCAGCGACACGATGCCAAGCCAGAGAAACGTGGCGGCCGCGAACATATGCGTGGCGAAATTCAAGACGCTGGCCGTCTTCCCGCCAAGGCGGCCGACGAAGAAATCGATGCGAATAATCTGGCGTCTACGGATCGACAGGAACATTCCCATCATGCCCAGCCATGGCAGCAGCGACAGGACCAGTTCATCCCCCCAAATGAAGACGAAACCCAGGGCGTATCGGCCAAGTGCGTTGAGAAAGACCACCGAAACGATGGTCAGAAGAACGGCAACGCCGAGGGCTTCCGCCACGGCGTTGATGGCGCGATCGAACCGGCTGCGGCCCGCGTCGAGATCTTGAAGTTCTGCTTCGCGAGCGGCTGCGTCGACCTGGCGCGCCAGCTCTGCATCGCTCAAGCGAACGCTCGTGTCCGTCGGCCGATCGTGCATGGATTCACCCGTTCTTGGTCACAAAAAACTTGATGGGGCACGCAGCAAGATCGTGGCTTGCGGCGTGCCCCGATGCTTTCGATCAGTTCGAGGCAGCCGCCACGACCTTGGCGGCAAAATCAGCGCCGGCCATCTCGCCCACGGCAGCCCAGATGGGAACAGCCGCAGCCCGGAAGGCTTCCAAATCGATCTCGTTGATCTCAAGGTGCTGCCCGAGCGCTTCCAGAAGCGTGGCGTCGGCCTCGGTGCCAAGATTGCGGGTATATTCCGCTGCTTCCTGCGCGGCCGCAAGAACCGCTGCACGCTGGTCATCGGTCAGCGAGTCAAACCGGGCCGCGTTCATCACCAGTGTGACCGGGGAATAGACGTGGCGCGACAGCGACAGGTATTTCTGAACCTCGAAGAACGAACGGTTCTGGATCGTGATAAGCGGGTTTTCCTGCCCATCGACCGTGCCTTGCTGCAGCCCGAGGTACAATTCGCCCATGTTCATCGAGATCGGCTGCGCACCGAATTCGGTGAAGGCAAGAATGCGAGCCGCACTGCCCGGAACGCGCAGCCGGATGGCCGCCAGGTCAGCCGGTACGGTGATGGGGCGTACATTGTTGGTGATGTTGCGGAAACCCAACTCTCCGAAAGCCAGAACATGTAGACCGGCCGATTCCCGCATGGACGCACGCAGCATTTCACCGACTTCGCCATCCAGCAGCCGAGCCACGGTTTCGCGGTCGCTGAAAAGGAATGGCATGTCGAAGATCGCCCAGCGGCCATCGAGCGAAACAGCGTCGGACCCCATCGGGTAAACGTCGATCTGACCCGTCCGGATCATCTGCATGTGGACGTTTTCGTCGCCCAGCGCCTGAGTGTGGAAAAACTCGTGGTCGAAGGCGTCGCCCAGCGCCGCCTCGAGGTTCTGCGCAAAGCGTTCGGCCATCTGAAGGTCCAGACCCGTCATCGGGTTTTCCCCCGAGATCCGCAAGGATAGCGTCTGTGCCTGAGTCACGGCCGGTAGTGCCAAAGTCGCACTGAGCACAAGTGCCGCGCCGAAGGTCTTGAATGTCTTGCTGTAAGTCATCAGTTGTCTCTCCCTTGGTTGTCACATGATCCACCGCGCTTTTTGTGGTTCTGATGTGCCGCGCGGTTCTTCTTTGTCAGTCGGTCTTGAGGGTTTCGCGCATGGCCTCCCTGTTTAGTTCCACCCCAAACCCCGGCGCAGCGGGCACGGCGATACGGCCATCACTGACTTCGGGGGTTGATTTGAATATCTGGCGTTCGACCTGATCGACCCCCAGATGGCTTTCGCTCAGCGTTCCGTTCCGGAAGCCCGCGACGTGATGGAGACAGAAGATGCCCCCGCCACCGGCGTCCGACAGCGGCCGATCGTAGATCTGGGCCAGATGGGCCACACGACGGGTTTCGGTCATGCCGCCGTTGTAGAGGCTGTTGGGCATGAAGATGTCGATCGCGTCATGTTCTATAAACGCGCGGAAGCGGTCAGAATGCCCGTCCATCTGGCCAGCTGACAGCGGAATGGTCGTACGCTTGCGCAAAAGCCCCAGATCGCGTGGATCGTTCCGCAGGACCGGGTCCTCGAACCAGGCGATGTCGCAATCTTCGACCATCTTCGACAGGCGCATCGCTGCGTCGAGGGTTAGGCTTTCGTTCGCATCGATGGCGAGCATCGTGTCAGGACCAAGCGCATCGCGCACATGTTGAACGCGGGCTGCATCCTCACGGATGCCCCCCTTGGCCACGCCAACCAGCATCTTGAAGCGGCGATGCCCCTTGGTTTGAAGGTCGCGCGCGACCTCGACCAGTTGGTCCCGGTCAAAAGCGCCGAAACCAAAAGTACAATAGGCCTCGGTGTGGTCGCTGTGCCCACCCAGAAGCTGGGCAACGGTCCGTCCACTGGCCTTGCCTTGAATATCCCAAAGCGCCAGGTCTATGCATGACAGCGCCTGCAGGTTGGCGCCAAGCGTCTGCCCACGCTCGGATACCAGCCCATGCAACCGGGCGTGGATGCGTTCCAAATCGCGCGGGTCCATCCCGATTACCGCAGGGCCCAGGTGGTGGGTCACGGCGGCGGCGACAGCATGCGGCAGAAAGCGCGACGACATGCCGATTCCGACATGACCCTCGGATGTTTCGACCTCGCAGATGACCCGCACCGCATCGCCCGCGGGCTTGCCCACGATGGGCAGCACCGTGTCGAAGGCGTGAACGCTTGCGGTGACTTTGACGATCTTCATGCGGCGTTCCCCTTCACGCAACCCCGGCCTGCATGGACGCTGGTTCGTCGTGAGCCGGCCGACTGTTTCCAGCTAAGCTGCGCATGGCTGCATCCACCCCGCCGGGACGGTGGGGGATGCCGCAGGCGCTCAACCCCATTTCGACACCGCTGAGCGTGCCGGTGACCATGAGATCGTGGAAATCGCCCAGATGGCCAATGCGGAACACGCGGTCCGCCAGCTGGCCAAGACCATTCCCAAGCGGCATGTTGCAGCGCGCCAGGATCTCGGCACGCAGCGCATCGGCTGAATAGCCCTCGGGCAGGCGGACGGCTGTCAGGGCGGCAGAATGTTCCGCTTCGACCGCGCATTGGGTCTCAAAGCCCCAGTGGCGCACGGCGACACGTGTGGCCTCGGCCGCGCGTATGTGGCGGGCAAAGACATTGGGCATGCCTTCCTCGCGCAGCATTTCCAGCGCGACCTTGAGCGCTTGAAGCATGTTGGTGGCAGGGGTGTAGGGGAAGAACCCGTTTGCGTTTGCTGCAATCATGTCCTCCCAGTCCCAGAAAGACCGGGGCATCTTGGCCGTTGCGGCAGCCTTGCGGGCCTTGGCCGACACGGCATTGAAAGACAGGCCGGGCGGCAGCATCAGACCCTTCTGGGAACCGCCGACGGTGACATCCACACCCCATTCGTCATGACGGTAGTCGATCGAGCCAAGCGAAGAGATTGTGTCGACCATCAAAAGTGCCGGGTGGCCCGCCGCATCGATGGCGCGGCGCAAGGCCGGGATGTTCGACGTGACACCGGTCGATGTCTCATTGTGCACCGCGCAGACCGCTTTGATCTTGTGCTGCTTGTCTTCGGCCAGACGCGCCTCGATCCGATCGGCATCAACGCCTGCGCGCCAATCGCCTTCGATCAGTTCGACCGTAAGACCCAGCTTGGTCGCCATCTTGCGCCACAGCGTGGCGAACCAACCGGCCTGGTACATAAGCACGGTATCGCCGGGCGACAGCGTGTTCACCAAAGCTGCCTCCCAGGCTCCGGTGCCTGAGGCCGGGTAGATAACGACGGGTTCGGTTGTGGCAAAGACCTCCCGCATTCCGGAAAGGACTTCTCTGCCCAAGGCCCCGAAGGCCGGACCGCGATGGTCAATCGTCGGCTTGGCGAGGGCTGCAAGAACAGGAAGCGGCGTATTCGTGGGCCCTGGAATTTGAAGAAATTGGCGACCGGCTGAATACATGGTTATTCTCTTGCTTTCTGCACATTGCGGATCGATTTCGGCATCCAATGCCACCTATTGCGTATCCCTAAAGTAAGCATAGTGTATACAAATCTGGCAAGCGATTCTTTTCCATTTCTCGGGAGCTTGGGAAACGACGGATGACTGAAACTCTGCGAACTCTCGCTTCGGATCGTTTGGTGGCACGCAACGGTGAGACAGCGCGGGCGAGCGTAGGGATTGCCAAGGACCTGCAAAATGCGATGAAGGGCGAGGCGGCGGGTGATGTGTTCACGCGCGGCCGCTATGCGACAGACGCCTCGATCTACCAGATCATGCCTGCCGCTGTTGCCTTTCCGCGTGATGCCGAAGATGTGGCCGCCGTCATCGACGTGGCCGCACGCCACGATGTTCCCATCATCGCGCGCGGTGGCGGCACGTCGCAAAACGGCCAGCCGATCGGCGCGGGCATCGTCGTCGATTTCAGCCGTCACTTTAACAAGGTATTGTCGGTGGACACCTCGGCCATGATCGCCACGGTAGAGCCCGGCACGGTGCTTGAGAGGTTGAACACAAGCCTGCGCGCCCAAGGCTTGTTCTTTCCCGTTGAACCCTCGACCGCGACACGCTGCACCATCGGTGGCATGGCGGGCAACAATTCCTGCGGCGCGCGATCCCTGGCTTATGGCAAGATGGTCGACAATGTGATCGGCATTGCGGGCCTCTTGCCCGATGGCACCCCCTTTGAACTTGATCGCAGACACAATTCGGCAAGCGTCTGGACACTGGCCCACGCCATGCGCGCGCTGGCCGAAAGGGAGCGCGACGAGATCGAGCGCATGTTTCCCAAAGTGCAGCGGCGGGTCGGCGGGTACAATCTGGACGAACTGCTGTCCACGACCCCGAATTACCCCGGCCTTCTGGTCGGCTCTGAAGGGACACTGGCCCTAACCAGCGCGGTCACGCTTCAGCTGGCCCCGCTGCCGTCGCACCGTGTTATGGGCATCTGTCATTTTCCATCGTTCCGGTCCGCGATGGAAACGACCCCTTACCTCGTGGAACTTCAGCCGACGGCCGTGGAATTGGTCGACAACAATGTGTTGACCCTAGGTGCGGACATTCCGCTGTTTCGGACCATCCTGAACAAGATCACGCGCGGGCGGCCGGACTGTCTGCTGCTGGTGGAATTCGCGGGCGCCGATGCCGGGTCGCTGACAGACGATCTGGCCCGGCTGTCGACCTGCATGGCCGATCACGGCTATCCCGATGCCGTCGTGGAGGTGACCGACGCCGCGATCCAGCGCGAGGTCTGGGAAATGCGCGAGGCCTGTCTGAACATCATGATGTCCGAGACAGGAGATGCGAAGGCCGTCAGCTTCATCGAAGATTGCGCCGTGCCCCTTGAGCATCTGGCCGATTACACCGACGCCATTACCGAGCTGTTCGACCGCCACCAAACCAAGGGAACATGGTATGCTCATGCGTCCGTCGGCTGTCTGCATGTTCGCCCGATCCTGAACATGAAAGACGCGGGCGGCCGGCGGGCCATGCGGGCCATTGCCGAAGAGGCCTGCGATCTTGTCCGCCGGTTCAAGGGTTCGCATTCCGGCGAGCATGGCGACGGCATCTCGCGATCGGAGTTTCACGAACGGATGTTCGGCTCCCGCCTCGTGCGCGCGTTCGAGCAGGTCAAGGATGGCTTCGATCCGATCGGGCGGCTTAATCCTGGCAAGATCGTGCGCCCTTACCGGATGGATGACCCGGACCTGATGCGGTTTGCGCCCGGCTACAGCACGGCCGGCGCGTTCACGCCGGCGCTGAATTGGTCCGATCGCGGCGGCTTCGCGAGCGCGGTGGAAATGTGCAACAACAATGGCACCTGCCGGAAGCTCGCGGGCGGGGCCATGTGCCCAAGCTACCGGGTGACGCGGGACGAGCAGCATCTGACGCGCGGGCGCGCGAACACGCTGCGTCTGGCGATCTCGGGTCAGCTCGGCCCGGATGCGCTGACATCCGAAGGCATGAAGCAGACCATGTCGCTTTGCGTCGGCTGCAAGGCATGCCGCCACGAATGCCCCACTGGCGTGGACATGGCAAAGATGAAGATCGAGGTGCAGCACCAGCACATGCTGCGCCACGGTCTGAGCTTGCGCGAACATCTTGTCGGGTTCCTGCCTCATTACGCACCCCTTGCATCCAGGCTAAGGGGGCTTGCCAACCTGCGAGATCGGGTGCCCGGCCTGCCCTGGCTGACGGAGCGTCTATTCGGCCTGTCGGCGCGACGGCCATTGCCGACTTGGCGATCGGCTTGGCAAGAAGCGTCGCAATCCACCGCTGCGGACGTCCGGGGCGACGGGATGGACCTTGTCCTGTTCGCGGACACGTTCAACCGTTACTTCGAGCCTGAAAATCTATCTGCAGCGATCCGCGTTCTCGATGCCGCCGGATACCGCATACACCATGTTGCGGCCAGAGGTGCGCGCCCCTTGTGCTGCGGGCGGACCTTTCTATCCTCTGGGCTGGTCGAGCAGGCACGCGACGAGGCGCGACGCACTCTGGAAGCTCTGGCCCCTTTCGTCGCCGCGGGCGCCCGTGTTGTGGGCCTTGAGCCTTCTTGCTTGTTGACTTTGCGCGACGAGTACCTCGCGCTTCTTCCGACAGACGAGGCCAAACGCTTGGCCGATGCGGCGTTCTTGATCGAAGAGATCCTTGCCGAAGACATGACGGCTGGCCGCGTGACGCTGCCGCTGGCGGATCGCGGACCCAGAACGGCCTATCTGCATGGGCATTGCCACCAGAAGTCGCTTGGTGGGCTGGGCGCGGCTGCAACCGTCTTGGCGCTTGTGCCCGGCCTGACTGTGAAAACCATCGAATCCAGTTGTTGCGGGATGGCGGGCGCGTTCGGCCATCAAGCCGAGAGTTATGAAACGTCAATGGCAATGGGTGAACTGTCGCTTCTGCCGGCGGTACGTGCCGCGTCGGCCCATGACCTGATCGTGGCGGACGGCACGAGTTGCCGCAAACAGATCGCCGATGGATCCAATCGCAACGCGCTGCATGTCGTCCACGTTCTGGCCGATGCGCTTGACAATCCCGCGCCGTCCCCTGCGCAACGCACCAAGGGCTGACAGGTATCGCGTTTCAGTGCATCTGCTTGGCTGAGTTTGAATTGGTCTCGTTCGTCTCAAATTCGGGGGATGACCGGGTCAAACGGTCATAGCTGCGAGCTCCATCGTGGATGCTCGCTGTCCAGGATAAACCTGTGCGTATGGTGGCGTTCACCCCTCAGGTGCGGGTGATCCAGCGGCAGGTTATCGTGTGTATGCGCGAAGGCATCTGGGTCATGGGCGGGCCAAAGGATCAAGACTGCGAAAATTCCCATCGCCCCAATGGCCGCCAGGGCCAGGGATACGGTCGACATGCCAGCCGTGGCCCCAATCCAGCCCGCAAGCGGATAGGTGACCAGCCAGCAGGCGTGAGACAGCGCAAACTGGGCGGCAAAGACTGCCCCGCGATCGGCCTCATGCGCAGAGCGATTGACGATCCGGCCGATGGGGGTCTGGGTGAGGGAAAAGCCAAAGCCGATGACCGCCCAGAGGGCGATCAGCGCCGCAAGGCTGCCCAATAGCGGCACCAGCGCCACCCCCGCGACCATCAGAGCCGCACCAGCGATCATCACCGGCCGGTCGCGCAGCCGGTGCAAGATGCGCGGCAATAGAAACGCGGCCAGCATCGACCCCGCGCCGAAACCTGCAAAGGCCCAGGCCACCGCGTCTTCGCCCAAGCCCAGCCGCGCCTTCACCAGCACAACCGTGTTGACGTAGACCATCGCGCCCGCGGCGGCGACCGCGGCCTCCATCACCATCAGCCCGCGCAGGCGCGGCGTTCGGATGTAGATGCGGATACCTTTGGTCACGTCAGCCCAGAAATGGCCCGGCTCTGCCGCCGCCCGTCCAGGCAGGCGGGCGGTGACGACCAGTGCCGCCGAGGCGACGAAGCCCAGGACCGTGCCCGCGAAGAGCACCGGAAAGCCAACAACCGTCAGCAGAAGTGCCGCAAGGATCGGCGAGGCCAGTTGTTCCAGATCTTCGGCCAGACGCAGCAATGACAGGGCATTCGTGTAATCGCCCTCATCTTTAAGCACATCGGGGATCACCGCTTGAAAGGCCGGGGTAAACCCGGCCGAGGCGGCCTGAAGCGCGAAGATCAGCACATAAACCTGCCAGACCTGATCGACAAAGGGCAAGAAAGCGATCACGCCCGCCCGGATCAGGTCCAGCGCCACGAGGAAGGCCCGGCGCGGCAAGCGTTCGGCGATGGCCGCGGCGACGGGGGCCAGCGTGACATAGGCCACCATCTTGATTGCCAGCGCGGTGCCCAGCACCGCGCCTGCATTGTCGCCCGCCAGCTGCCAGGCCAGAAGCCCCAGCGCCACGGTGGCAAGCCCCGTCCCAACCAACGCCACGATCTGGGCGGCGAAAAGATGGCGGAAGGTCGGGTTTTGCAGGGTCTTGAGCATGGGCGATCTCACAGATAGCGCGCGATGGCTCGCAGGGCCGCGCGGTCCTGGGCCGAATGATCGGTATCAAGGCAGTGATCCATATGATCATGGATGAGTGTGCGCTTGGCATTCACCACGGCTTTTTCCACGGCATGAAGTTGCTGCGCGATCTCGAGGCAGGGCCTGCCCTGCTCGATCATCTCGATCACTGCGCGCAGATGCCCATCGGCGCGTTTCAG
>JBEAQJ010000106.1:0-13351 GCA_041163945.1 Pseudomonadota bacterium | reverse complement strand
CGGGGCGCGCGGCGCGCACGCGGTCCAGTTGGCGATCCACATCCTGCCCTTCGGAGATCGTGGGGCCGACCGGGATGAGATCCAGATCGGGGCCGACGAGCCCCTTGTGGATGAAGGGTTGACCGATCTCGATCGCCTCCATCCCGCATTCGCGGGTCAAGAAACGCGCCAGCGGAATTTCCAGCTGGCTGTCGGGCATGAAGAAAATCGTCTTGCCGCGCAGATGCTCAGAGGCGTTGGCGATGGCGGTCCGGGCACGGGCGCGGGGTGCTGCTGTGACGGCTTCGAAGGTGGCATCATCGACGCCGAATTCGTCGGCGATGGCGCGCAGCCAGCGGGTTGTGCCCTCTTCGCCAAAGGGGAACGGTGCCGGGATCATCCGCGCGCCGCGCCGTTCCAGCGCCGCAGCGGTCGCGCCAAGAAACGGCTGCAAGCAGGCAAATACGGTGTTCGGCCCCACGGCGGGCGTCTGTGCCGAGCGGGGCGCGGGCAATACGCGGATCGGGCCGATGCCCATTTTGGTCAAAAGGCCGACGGCCTGATCTTCGACGACATCCGGCAGCGCACCCACGAGCAAAAGCTCGCGATCCTCGGTCCCGGGGAGGACGGGAACCATAGAGGCGAGACAGGCATCTTCACCTTGGGTGAAGGTGGTCTCGATGCCGCTGCCGGAATAGTTGAGCACGCGCACATGCGGCGCGTGCAATTGAGTCAGCCGCTGGGCGGCACGGGCAAGGTCAAGCTTGATCACCTCGGACGGGCAGGACCCGACCAGGAACAATTGCTTGATGTCAGGACGGCGCGACAGCAGACGGGCCACTTCACGGTCCAGCTCCTCATTGGCGTCGGCCAGACCAGCCAGATCGGTTTCTTCCAGAATGGCGGTTCCGAACCGGGGTTCGGCAAAGATCATCACACCGGCGGCCGATTGCAGCAGGTGCGCACAGGTGCGCGACCCCACAACGAGAAAAAAGGCATCTTGCATCTTGCGATGCAGCCAGATGATGCCGGTCAAACCACAAAAGACCTCGCGCTGCCCGCGTTCCTTGAGGATCGGCGCGTCACGGCAGCTGGCAGCGGGGATTTGTGCGGGCTGGTTCATGGCAACCGGCCCTCTGCATCAAGCCGCGCCATGCGCAGCTTCCAGATGAACTGGGCGGCATTGATGACGTAGGCGGCATAAGCCGCCAGGGCGATCCACATCTGGTCGGCGTGGGGCCAGCCGGTCAGCAAAGCCGCGACATACCCCAGATGCAGGGCGATCACCAAGAAGCTGACGACATCTTCCCAGAAAAAGGCCGGGGCAAAGAGATACTGACCAAAGACCACCTTTTCCCAGATCGCGCCGGTGATCATGATCGTCAGCAGCACGGCGGTCTTTAGAATGATCGAGGCCGTGGCCGCCTCGTAGCCCGTGCCGGTCAGCAGGAAACGCACCACAAGACCCAAGGAAACAAGGAACACGGCGAATTGCAGCGGGGCCAGGATGGCCTGCACCCGCGTCCAGACCGTGCCGTCGCGCCGCGCCCGTTCTTCGGGGGTGTAAAGCTGGCGTGACGATACCGATGTCAGCGTGTCGGTCGGCATTCGGGGTTCGATTCCTTTGGACGATACCGAAAAGTTAGCCCTGCGGGCCGCAGAGTGTCAATTAAAACTTACACCTTGGGCGTCCAATTCATTTGTCGACCCTTGTGCGGTTGAATCGGAAAAGTGCTTTGAAATCACAGATTTTCCGAAGGATTTGGGCGCCTGGCGACAGGGCACGCGGCGCTGAATCCGCCGCGTGTCAATTTACTTTGACAGCGGGGGCGGAATGCGCGACACTTTCGGCAATTCATCTGCTGCCCGACCGACGCGAGACGACATAATGACGTAGGCGGCGGCGCAAGCGGTGACATCACATGACGGATCGACAGAACACCCGCCCGGCAGGCCGCCAAGCCATGGAGGCCGCGGAAATCGCGCGCTTGGCGCGGCGTGCGATTGCCGTCTTGGCGGCAGATCGTCCCGGCCGGTCCGACAGCGTCACGTTGCGCCTGAAGCAGCTGTGCGATGCGTTTCTGTCGGCCGAGGAAGAACAGCGCCACGAGATGCTGATGCGTCTGCGCCAGGATGGCGTGACGACCGACGAAATCATCGATCACGTGGTTCCGGCCACGGCCGCCATGATGGGCGAACGCTGGTTTGCCGACGAGATCAGCTTTGCCCATGTAACAATCGGGGCCGCACGCTTGCAGGAAGCGGTGCGGGCCTTGGGGTGGCGCGATCCCAGCCAGGTGCATGGGCTTGTGTCGGCACCCAGCATCTTGATCGTCATTCCGCGCGGCGAAGATCACACGTTGGGCGCCTTTGTGCTGGCCGATCAGCTGCGCCGCCGGGGCTATCAGGTCGACATGGCCATCGACCGCTTCCCGCGGCAAATCGCGGAAATGCTGCGCAAACGCCGGTATTGCATGGTCGGGATCACGGTGTCGGGGCGCAGAACGCTTGCATCGGCAAAAGAATTGGTGGACATAATTCGCCTTACGGTGACGCGCGTGACGCCGGTGATTATCGGCGGGGCCATCCTCGACAAAGGGTATGACACGCTTACGTTGACCGGTGCGGATCACACCGCGCGGGATGCATCAGCAGCCCTGAGGCGGTGTGGTCTGGATGCGGTGGTGCAAGGGGCAGCACCGCAAGAACTGGAAAACGCGGCCGGCATGCGGTTGGACCGGCTTTAGGGATATGGATCGTATGAACACGCGCGGATCGGATTTCTGGGATCAGCCGTCGGCGCCGACCATCGGGCCGGAGCAGTTCAACGAGATCGTCACCACGGCCGCTGATCTTGCGCTTGTGCTCGACACCGGCGGCACGGTGAAATCCGTCATCGTCAACCCGCTGAACCCCTCGCTGGGCCGTCTGGACCATTGGAAAGATCGCGACATTCGCGAATTCATGGCCGAAGACAGCCTGTCAAAGCTGGAAGCCCAGCTCGAAGCCCACCGAGACGGGAAGAAGACCAGCGTTGATGCGATCGAGGTGAACCACTTCGACAATGCAAACTGGGAATTCCCGATCCGCTACACGGTGCACAAGACATCGAACCCCGACATCATCTTGATGCTGGGGCGCGATCTGCGCCCGATCGCCGAGCTTCAGCATCGCCTGGTCAAGGCCCAGCTGGCGCTTGAAAAGGATTACGAGACTCACCGCGATTATGAGACGCGCTATCGCGTCATCATGGAGGCGGTGCGCGATGCGATGGTGCTGGTCGATGTATCATCGGGCCGCATCGTGGATCTGAATTCCGCGGCGGCGCGCATGCTGGGCGCGGAAACCGATACCTTGACCGGCAGCGCCTTCGCACAGGAATTCGATGGCCGCCGGCGCGGCGAATTCATCGAAGGGCTGGTTCAGGCCGCGTCAGACGAGGCCGGCGGCTCGATCATGGCCAAGACCCGGCGCGGCAAGCTTGATGTCGTGCTGCACCCGATCGTGTTTCGCGCAGCCGGTGACAAGTCGCTGCTGTGCCGGATGGAATCCGCAAGAAGCGCGGAAACCGTGGCGGTGGAGCTGTCGAACACGCTTGCGCTGTTGTACCGCGAAGGGCCGGACGCCATCGTCATCACCGACGCCCATGGCACGATCCGTTCGGCCAATGACGCGTTTTTGAACCTGACCGATTGCGGGTCGCTCGCCGATGTGAAGGGCAAATCGCTGGGCGAATTCCTATCGCGCGGCAGCGTCGATCTGAAGGTGTTGACGGACAACGCTGCACGATCGGGCAAGATGCGCCTGTATGCCACCCGGCTAGAGGGGGCATATGGGTCGCAGTTGTCCGTGGAGCTGTCTGCAACCCACCTGAGCGCCGCAGGTCAAAACGGCTTTGCCTTCGTGATCCGGGATACATCGCGGATGGAGGTTGTGCGCGAGCCATCGGCGGCACTGCCTGGTGTCGGGACCGTGTCGGACGACGCGATGCGAAACGTGATGGATCTGGTGGGGTCGGCGCCCCTGAAGGATATCGTTGCCGCGACGACCGATGTTGTCGAAAAGATGTGCATCGAAACGGCTGTCGAACTGACCGACAACAATCGCGTTGCCGCAGCCGAGATGCTGGGCCTGTCGCGGCAATCGCTGTATGTGAAGCTGCGCAAGTACGGGCTGCTCAGCAAAGGCGACCGTAGCGACGCAAACTGACCCCATGCGATGATCATGCTGGGCGGCCCCGCTGGGGCTTTTTGGTCGTGCGTCAGCCTGTCTTTACACTTGCCGATTCGCAAACTGTCAGTTTATGTTTACACTTATGAGTGTAGCGACCGACCTCACCCCTGTTTCGAATGTGCGATCCTGGCCCGAACCCCGGGCCGTTCTGACATTGCTGAAACCGATCACATGGTTTCCGCCGATGTGGGCCTATCTGTGTGGCGCGGTATCGGCGGGCGTGGCGCCATCGGGTCACTGGCTGCTGCTGGTTCTTGGTGTGGTTTTGGCCGGGCCCATTGTCTGCGGCATGAGCCAAGCCGCCAACGACTGGTGTGATCGGCATGTGGATGCCATCAACGAGCCAAACCGCCCCATTCCATCGGGGCGCATACCGGGCCGTTGGGGGCTGTGGATCGCGCTTGCGATGTCGGGTGTGGCGGCGTTGGTCGGTCTTGCCTTGGGGCCATGGGGCTTTGGGGCCACGCTGCTCGCCGTTGCTGCGGCTTGGGCCTATTCGGCCGAACCTGTGCGCTTGAAACGGTCAGGCTGGTGGGGCCCTGGTCTGGTGGGGCTGTCCTATGAAAGCCTGCCTTGGTTTACCGGGGCCGCCGTTTTGTCGATGGGGGCGCCGAGTTGGCCCGTGGTGATCGTGGCGCTTTTGTATGGCATCGGCGCGCATGGCATCATGACATTGAACGATTTCAAAGCGCTCGAAGGCGACCGGCGGATGGGGGTCAATTCCTTGCCCGTGACACTGGGGCCCGAACGCGCCGCCAGGCTGGCCTGTGTCGTGATGGCGGTGCCGCAGGTGATCGTCTTTGTCTTGCTGTTCTTTGTCTGGGATCGGCCGACGCATGGGCTGGCCATCGCGGTGTCGCTGATCGCGCAAGGTTACGCGATGCAGGTGCTGCTGCGCGATCCCAAGGGCCGCGCGCCTTGGTACAATGGGGTGGGTGTCACGCTGTACGTATCGGGCATGATGATCACCGCCTTTGCCATCCGCAGCCTGGAGGCTTGGCCGTGACCCTATCGTGGTTTCAGATCATACGCCTTGGGTTGGTTCAGATGGCACTTGGGGCCATCGTGGTGCTGATGACATCGACCCTGAACCGGCTGATGGTGGTGGAACTTGCGCTTCCGGCGGTTTTGCCGGGGGCCCTTGTGGCGCTGCATTACGGCATCCAGATCACCCGGCCGCAATGGGGCTATAAATCGGACACTGGCGGCAAGCGCACCCGCTGGATCATCGGCGGCATGGCCATTCTGGCCTTGGGCGGCCTGGCGGCGGCCTATGGCGTTGTTCTGATGGAACTGAGGCCCACGTTGGGGCTGCTCTTGTCGGTTCTGGCCTATGCTGCGATCGGTGTGGGTGTCGGGGCATCCGGAACATCGCTTTTGGCATTGCTGGCAACCGCCACGGCGCCCCGGCGCAGACCCGCGGCCGCGACGATCACTTGGCTCATGATGATTTTCGGCATTGCCATGACGGCGGGGGTCTCGGGGCAGTTTCTCGACCCCTATAGCCCGCTGCGCCTGATGGAGGTGGTGGGCATCGTCACACTGGGCGCGTTTGCGCTGACCTGCTTGGCGGTGCGAGGCATCGAAACGCGCGTGATCGCGCGCGCCGAGACAGACAGCGCCCCCTTTCTGGAGGGGCTGCGCGAAGTCTGGGCGGAGCCCAAGGCACGCATGTTCACCTTGTTCGTGTTCCTCAGCATGACGGCCTATTTCATGCAGGAACTGATCCTTGAACCCTATGCCGGGCTGGTTTTCGGCTTTTCGCCCGGGCAATCCACGACCTTGTCCGGCGCCCAGAACGGCGGCGTCTTTCTGGGCATGGTGGTGGTCGGCGTGGCCGGGACGGCGTTGCGCCTTTTGTCGCTGCGGGCTTGGGTGATCATCGGCTGCATCGGATCGGCGGCCGCGCTGATCGGCATTTCGGCGCTGGGCCAGATCGGCGTGGGCGCGCCGCTGCTGCCCGCGGTTGTGGGGCTTGGGTTTTTCAACGGCATGTTCGCGGTGGCCGCCATCGGATCGATGATGGCCTTGGCCGGCGAAGGCCGTCACGCCCGCGAGGGCACGCGCATGGGTCTGTGGGGCGCGGCGCAAGCCATGGCGGCGGGTTTCGGGGGTCTGGCCGGGGCCGGTCTTGCCGATCTGGCGCGGCTGATGACCGATGACGCGTCAGCTTTTGGCGCGGTGTTTACATTCGAAGCGCTTCTTTATCTTGCCGCGGCGATGATGGCGCTGCGGGTGATGGAGGGCGGGGTTTCCATGTCGCGACAGACCGGCGCGACCGTTCCGGGGGAATGACCATGAAATATGACGTTGTTGTTGTGGGCGGTGGCCCCTCGGGTGCGACCGCCGCCGAAGACCTGGCACGATCGGGCCATCGGGTGGCGCTTCTGGATCGTGCCGGGCGCATCAAGCCCTGTGGCGGTGCAATCCCGCCGCGGCTGATCCGCGATTTCCAGATCCCGGATGCGCAACTGGTGGCCAAGATCACCACGGCCCGGATGATTTCACCGACCGGGCGGCGCGTCGATATCCCCATCGAGAACGGGTTTGTCGGCATGGTCGATCGGGAACATTTCGACGAATTCCTGCGCGCCCGCGCCGCCCATGCCGGGGCGGAGCGCCGGACGGGCACCTATACCAAGATCACCCGCGACGCCGATGGCACCCATGTGCATTACCGCGACAAGGACAGCGGCGAAGATCGGGTTTTGACCACCAAGATGGTGATCGGTGCCGATGGCGCGCGATCGAACGTGGCGCGCACCGAGATCAAGGATGGCGACAAGATCCCTTATGTGATCGCCTATCATGAGATCGTCGAGGCGCCAGGTGCGCGCGGCGATTATCACCCGGACCGCTGCGATGTGATCTATGATGGGCGCATCAGCCCCGATTTCTACGGCTGGGTGTTCCCGCATGGAAAATCGGCCTCGATCGGGATGGGCAGCTTCCTGCGCGAGGTGGACCTGAAAAAGGCCACCGCCGATCTGCGCGCGGCCAGCGGGTTGTCCGATTGCAGGACCATTCGCAAGGAAGGTGCACCAATCCCGCTGAAGCCGCTGGACGAATGGGACAACGGGCGCGATGTCGTTCTGGCTGGTGATGCGGCGGGGGTGGTTGCCCCATCCAGCGGTGAAGGCATCTATTACGCCATGGTGGGCGGGCGCGTCGCGGCGATCGCGGCGGCAACCAAGCTACAGACAGGAATGATCCGGGATCTGAAGCTTGCGCGCAAACTGTTCATGCGCGAGCATAAATCGGTGTTCAAGGTTCTGGGCGCGATGCAGGATGCCTATTACAAATCCGACGAACGGCGCGAACGCTTTGTGTCCTTGTGCCACGACATCGACGTGCAGCGCCTGACGTTCGAGGCCTACATGAACAAGGAACTGGTCAAGGCCCGCCCCCTGGCCCACATCAAGATCGGTATAAAGAACCTTGCGCACCTGACGGGGCTCGTGGCCCCGACGCATGTATGACCGAGATGATCCCGGCCTGGGTCAACGGCACATTGACGCCCGTTGAAAAGCTTGAGGCCCATGTAAAGGGTCTGCGGCACAAGGCGATTTCGGTATTTCTGATGCGGGGCGACAAGGTGTTGCTGCAACGGCGCGCCATGGGCAAATATCACACGCCGGGGCTATGGGCGAACACCTGCTGCACCCATCCCTACTGGGGCGAGACCGCGCTCGACTGCGCCACGCGGCGCTTGGGCCAGGAACTGGGCCTGAGCGGGGTTTCCTTGCAGTTCCGCGACACGGTTGAATATCGCGCCGATGTTGGCGGCGGGCTGATCGAGCACGAGGTGGTGGACATTTTCTTGGGCGATCTGGCGCAGGGGCATGAGCCGCAGCCCGATCCCGATGAGGTCATGGATACGATCTGGATGCCGCTCCCAGATCTTATAAAAGAAGTGGCGCAAAAGCCCGTGGGCTTTACCCCATGGCTACAGATCTATCTGCGCGACCATGCGGCGGTAATCTTTCAGACGGCGTGAAAGGGGCGCCGTCGGCGCCCTTTTCCGGGTTTCCCCTCGCGTCTTGAATGGCGGCGTCGCTTACGCGCGCGCCTTGCCGGTCATGCTGACCACGCCCAGCGCATCCAGCGCGGCATCGGCGATATCGGTCGCGGTCAGGCCGGCATCGGCATACATATCCGCCGGACCGGCCTGGTCGATGAACCGATCGGGCAGGCACAAGGTGCGGATGGCCACGCCGCGATCCAGTTGACCGGTCGCGGCCAGATGATGCAAGACAATCGCCCCAAAGCCCAACATCGCACCCTGTTCCACGGTGATCAGGGCCGCGTGCTGCGCGACCAGTTGATCGACAAGCGCGCAATCGAGTGGTTTTGCAAAGCGCGCATCGGCGATGGTCACACTCAGACCCCGCGCCTCGAGCGCGCGGGCGGCATCGGTGGCCTCGGCCAGATGGGCGCCAAAGCTCAGGATTGCCACATCACGCCCCTGTTGCAGAATGCGGCCACGGCCGATGTCCAGCACCTCGCCCCGGTCGGGCATCGCAACGCCCGTGCCTTCGCCCCGCGGATAGCGCAACGCAATGGGGCCGCTGTCATGGGCGGCGGCGGTGGCCATCATGTGGACCATCTCGGCTTCATCCGCACAGGCCATGACCGTCATGTTGGGAAGTGCGGCCAGAAAGCCGATATCAAAGGCCCCGGCATGCGTCGGACCGTCAGCCCCCACCAAGCCGGCCCGGTCGATCATGAATCGAACCGGCAGATTTTGCAGCGCAACATCGTGCACGACCTGATCGTAGCCGCGCTGCAGAAAGCTGGAATAGATCGCGCAAAAGGGTTTCATCCCGCCGGCCGCCATCCCCGCCGCAAATGTCACGGCATGTTGTTCGGCGATGCCCACATCAAAGACGCGCCCCGGCATTGCCTTTTGGAGGATGTTCAGCCCGGTGCCGCCGGGCATGGCGGCCGTGATGCCCACGATCGCGCCATCGGATTGTGCGTGCCGTGTCAGGCATTCCCCAAACACGGTCGTATAGGCGGGGGCATTGGGCGTGGTCTTTTTCTGCACGCCCGTCGCCACGTCGAACTTGTTGACCCCGTGATAGCAATCATCTGACCGTTCCGCGGGGGCATAGCCCTTGCCCTTGACGGTGACGGCGTGAATCAGAACGGGGCCCGTTGCGCGCGCCTTGGCCGAGCGCAGAACCTGCAACAGCTGCCCCATGTCATGGCCATCGACGGGCCCGATGTAGGTAAAGCCCAAGTGTTCGAACAAGGTCGCCGATTTCGGTTGGCCCGTGACCAGTTCGCGCGCCCGCTCCGCCCCTTGGCGCAAGGGTTCGGGCAGGTGCTGTGCCATGCCATCGGCAATATCCTTGAGCGCGGCCAGCGGGGAATTCTTGGCCAGACCCGCCAGATAGCTCGACATCGCACCCGTCGGAGGTGCGATCGACATATCGTTGTCGTTGAGGATCACGAACAGACGACGACCGATATGACCGGCGTTGTTCAACGCCTCATAGGCCATGCCGGCGCTGATGGATCCATCACCGATAACCGCGATGGCATCGCCTGTGGCCTGCCCCATTTCGCGGGCCATGGCAAAGCCAAGGGCCGCGGAAATACTTGTAGAAGAATGTGCCGCCCCGAATGGATCGTAGTCGGATTCCGAACGCTTGGTGAACCCCGACAGGCCATCCTTTTGGCGCAGCGTGCGAATGCGGTCGCGCCGGCCGGTGACGATCTTGTGCGGATAACACTGGTGGCCGACATCCCAGATCAGCTTGTCATAGGGGGTGTTGAACACCGCGTGAATGGCCACCGTCAATTCGACCACACCGAGCGACGATCCAAGGTGGCCACCGGTTTCAGACACGGCGGAAATCGTCTCGGCCCGCAATTCATCGGCGCATTGCCGTAGTTCGGCATCGCTCAATCGCCGCAAATCGGCGGGATAGGTCACGCGGTCCAGAACGGGGGTGTGGGGTCTGTCGGTCATTTTGCTGGTCCTCCCGAACCGGCGGGTCAAAGACGAAAAAACCGCAGGCAGGGTCTGACCCGCCCGCGGCTTGAGTCACCTCACGAAGGGACGTAAGGGTCTGGCGAAACCGGGGGCGAGGCTGCCCGCCCCCGATCACATGCGCTATGGGCCGCGGCCCGCATGGCCTATTCGAAGGCCGAATAGTCCGGCGCGCCGTCCAGAACGGCGAGCTCGGGCCAATTGCGGATCACGTTCAGGCCGTTCAGCGGCTGCTGTTCGCCCTGATGGCAGGTGCGGCAGGCCAGCTTGGGCACATCTGCGTAAACCGGGCCAAGCCGTTCAGCGGGCAGCACGTCTTGCAGCGGCAGGATGTATTGCGCCAAGGTTTCCTGAACCATCGCGATCCCGAGGCTGGCCGTGGCCCATTGCGGGGTCACTTGCGACGGGTCGTAGAACGCGCGGGTGTTGTGACAGAACACGCAATTCACCCCCAATGAATTCGCAAAGTAATTCATGAAGGCATAGGTGCGCTCGGTCTGCTGGATCAGCGGATCGCCCGGCTGTTGCTGAACGCGGCTTTCCAGATCGTGCACCGCTATGTTGGCGTAATTGCCGCTTTCGTCCGCCAACAGATAGGTTTCCAGGTAGTCCGACGGCAACGAGGTGAAATTGGACACCATCGTCACCCGGTTCTGGTTGGCCGACCAGCCCGCCACGTTGGAATTGACCGGGCTGACCTTGAACCAGACGTTGTTGGGAACGGCCTGGCCACGGTGGCAGGTGTAACAGGTGACCCCCACTTCGGCATTGGCCTGAACGTGACCGATCCAGTTCTGGTTGATGTTCTGGGTCATTTCGATCATCGAATAGGCGACCTGGGTCTGGTAGCTGTCGTTACCAGGCGCCAAAAGATCGGGGATGCCCGTCCACTCCCGCATCGCGGTCAGCAGGCGGTCATAGTTTTCCGGCGTCAGGTTGACCAGGGATGGCGGCACCCCCGGCATCTTGCCGATCACTGCCGCGCCTTCGGCCGGAACGATCGGTTCCGAGGTATAGAAGCCCTCGACGCCGGGATAAACCGCCAGATCGGTCACGAACTCCGACACATGCATGCCGGTGCCACGCGGGCCTGTCTGCATCTGATCCGTGGCGAAAGGTTGCCCCCACGCCACGATCATCGCCGCCACGAACACCGCCGATCCCGCGGCGCCGACCGCGATGGCCGGGCCGAAGATATTGGTCGGATTGTCCCGGTTCCAGTTGTCAAACCACTTGGGAAACATGGCTCAGTTACCTCCCGGCGCGATGCCGCCAAAGTCCTGGTAGGTGCCGTAAGCCTCGTAGCCATAGGCGCCCAGGTATTCGGGTGCGAAGTTGTGTTCGATGGCCCAGATGAACCAGTTGTCCACGACCGTTCCGGTCAGCAAGATCCCGATCCCGCCGGTGATGGGGGTCAGCACCGCAAACCACCAAGCCCAGCGATGGATACCTTCCATGGTCGCGTTGAAGCCCATGGTCCAGCGCCAGAACAGGCCGGCCCGCTCGGACGCCGTGCCGCGGTCGTAGATCTGCTCCAATTCCCGGTCGCCGCCGTAGCGCGATACGGCCAGAATCGTGGCGCCATGCATCGCAAACAGCAGCACCGACCCATAGAGGAACACGATCGAAAGCGCGTGGAACGGGTTGTAGTACAAGTTGCCGTAGCGGATCGAAAACGCCGTGGTCCAATCGAGGTGCGGGAAGATGCCATAGGGCACCGCCTCACTCCAGGATCCCATCAAGATGGGGCGGAACAGGCCCAGCACAAGGAACAGCCAGATCGCCGCCAGAAAGGCCCATGCGATATGTTTGCCCATCTTGTGTTGCGCGGCCAACAGATAGGTCCGCAACCACCAGCTCATCACCGACACCAGCAGGAAAAAGCTTGCGATGATATACCAGCCACCGTCGTTAAGCGGAGGCATCGACAAACCATGTTCCGGCCCCGGAGGCTCAAGCGCCAACCAGAACAGCTGGCGCACGAACTGGGTCAATGACCAATCCACTTGCGACAGCATGTTCAGACCGACGATGTTGAACCACAGCGTTCCCGTCGCAAGGCTGATCAACCCCGCCCAACCCAGGTAGATAGGGCCGATCTGGGCATTGCCGAGCCATCCGATCAGGGTGGAAAAGCTCGCCGTCTTGGTCCGCACGCCGCCAAGGATGTTTTCGCCGGTTTGGGCCATACCCATTTCGGGCTCACCCTGCACCTGCACCTGCGTGAAGATGTTTTGATATTCGAAGTAAGCCATTACTGGGTCCCTCCGGCGACGACGGGTGCGTTGGCCCCGTAGGTCTCAAGGAAAGTGGACGTGTGCACCGGGCCGGCGTCAGGCCAGATCGGCAGATCAAGCCACCAGTTCCACCATTCCGGCCAGCCCGAAGTCCAGACCGGGCCCGAGATGATGATACAGACCGCACTCCAGAACCCGGCATTCAGCGCCAGCAGCAGACCCACACGGTGGATGCCCAGCGTGCCGATCGAATACCCGATGAAATCGCGGAAAAACGTGTCTTCGTGATCCGGCGTCAGCGATTCCTCGCCCTTTTCAGGGTTGGCCGCCGACAGGATCAAACCGCCGTGCAGCGCCAGCGCAAAAGTGGTCGCGAAGAAGAACGAGACCGCGATCATATGTGCCGGGTTATAGTGGAAGTGCAGATAGGCATAGCCCACGTTCGACACCCAATCGAGGTGGCTGAAGATGCCATAGGGAAAGCCATGTCCCCAGGCCCCCATCAGCAGCGGGCGAAAGACGACCAGCGTCACATAGGCAAATATCGCAAAGCCAAAGGCGAAGGGTACGTGGTAGCCCATGCCGAGCTTGCGGCTGATCTCCACCTCGCGCAGCGCCCAAGACACGAAGGCCCCGATCGCGCAGAAGGTGATGATCTGCCAAAGGCCGCCCTCCATGAGCGGCGCAAACCCAAGCCCGTAGCTCAGGTCAGGGGGTGCGATGTTGATGGTCCAGGGGTTGAAGTTGCCATCCATGGCAGCCCCCCAGAAGATCAGGATCGTCCCCAACAAGGCGAAAAAGGCTGTCGTGACCCCGAAAAAGCCCACGTAGAAGGGCCCAACCCAGAAGTCGAACAGATCGCCGCCAATCAGCGTCCCTCCGCGGACGCGATACTTTTTTTCGA
>JBEAQJ010000105.1:0-26002 GCA_041163945.1 Pseudomonadota bacterium | reverse complement strand
GTCGTTGTGATGCAAATGGATGGTCATGCCCTGTTTCCCTCATGGTCGACGTAACGGTCACTTATGACCGCTTGTACGCAAAGACCATAGGGAATGGGAACGACTTGGTGCCCAGGAGAGGACTCGAACCTCCACGACCTTTCGGCCACTGGTACCTGAAACCAGCGCGTCTACCAATTCCGCCACCTGGGCAGGTGTCGTGGGGGCGGCTGATATAGGGGCGCCCGGGGGCTGTCAACGGGGTTCGGCGGGGAAAAGCGCGGCCTAGTAATCGCGTTCGAAAAACACCCCAAGACTGGTGTCGCCCACGGCGGAAAAGCTGCCGCGCGCCGTGATGTCGGGGGTCAGATCTATGTTCAAGGAGATGTCGGCCCCGCCGTCCCCGCCGATGGTCACATCGGTATAGACATTTTCGGACAGGTAGCGCCCGGCGCGCAGCGCGGCATTGCCTTGAGAATCGGTCTGAAGGTCCAGATCATCCAGCCCCAACCCTTCGCGCAGGTTGGCCAAAAGCCCGCCTTGCGATGATCCGCCGGCCAGGCCGGTGGCGGCATCGGCCAGTTGCAGCACCTGTACGGGCGACAGGGCGGAAACCGCTCGGCCGAACAAAAGCTGGGCCAGGATTTCGTCTTCGGGCAAGGCCGGGCTGGAGCTGAGCGCGATGGTCGGCGCGCTGAGCGGCCCGGTCAATGAAATCCCGATCTGATAGTCGCCGGCGCGGGCGCTGGCCAAAAGCCGGATCAAGGGATCGAAATTCCCCTCGAGCGTGGCGGAGCCTTCGGTCAGGTCCAGCCGGCGGCCCAACACCGACAGCCGCCCGCGGATCAGGTTCAGCCGGCCGGCAGGTATGACCTGTGCGGTGGTGCCGCCGATGCGCAGATTTCCGCCCAACTCGGCATCCACACCGCGGCCGCGGATGAACACCCGCCCCGGCGCCGTGATCGACAGATCCATTCCGATTCGCTGCGATCCCCCCGCCTGCGTCTGGCTTGGACCCAGGCCTGCGGCTATCCGGGTGCGCTGTTCGGGCGGTGTTTCATCCAGATGGGTTATGGGCGGTATCGGGGCGGATGCGCCCAATCCGCTTTCGGGAACACGCAAATTCGTTTCGCCCAGCGCCAGCGTTCCGGCCACCTGCAGCGCACCCGTCAGCGCGCCGGTCAGCCGGATATCGGCCTGATCGATGCGCGCGTCGTAGAGGTTTGGATCAACCAGTCGAACGCCCCGCCCGCTAAGTGCAATCTGCGCGGGCAGGCCCGGCCGGTCGACCCGGATGCTGCCGGTGCCGGTCACGCGGCCGCCACTGGCCAGATCGCCGGTGGCTGTCAGGCTGATCTGGCCGCCGGCCACCTCGGCTTGGGCCTGCAGGTTTTCCAACGCGGTTTGCACCACCGGCAGTGTCAGCCGCCCATCGGTCGTGCGCAACCGCCCCGAAATCGCGGCAAGCCCCGGCTTTCCTTGCATGGCCAGATCGAACGCCAAGGTGCCGAACAGGCTTTGGGGCGCCAAGGCGCGGTTGGCCAAGGCCAGGGGCAGCTGCCCACGGGCCGTCAGATCGACGGCTTCGCCGCTGTCGGTGATGCTGCCTGCGACGGTTCCCGTCAGCCCCGCGGCACTGGCGACATCAGCGCGCAGCCGCCAAGGGGCCGCGCCGCCCGGCCCGCGGGTGGCGCCTATTTCGGCTGTCACCGGGCCCTGCAGCGTGTCGGTGAAAAGCCCGATATCGGCCAACCTGCCGGTCCCCGCGATCAACGCGCCATCGCTGTTGACGCGCCCCTCAACATCAAGATCCACCTGGTCGCCCGAAAGCTTCAGGTCGCGCAGCACAAGCCCCGCTTCGTCGCGGATGGCAGACAGCGTGACATCGGTGTCGCCCATGAACAACCCCGGCGGCAGCGCATGGGACAGAGCCAAGTCGCGCCCCGCCCCGGTCAGGACCATGTCGAAAGCCCCCGACAGAAGATCGGCCCGCAAGGCAAGATTGGCGGCAAGGCGCCCGGCCAAGGGTTGACCGGCCAGCGGTGCGAACCGTTCAAGCCGTGCCACATCAAGCGCCAGATCGGTGTCGAGCGTCAGTGGCGTGTCGCCCGTGTCGATGCCCAAGGCGGCAACACCTGTCAGCCGCAGATCGCCGGACTGAACCGACAGGTCCCGGATGTTGATCGGGGTTCCTTCGGCCCAAAGCACCCGGGCGCGGAATTGCCCATCCGCGCCCAGCGCGCGTGCCCATGCCGGATCGCGATGGGTTAGGCCCGCAACTTCCAACGCGAGCGGTGCATCAAGCCTTAGGCCGTTTTCGCCGGGGCCAAGGACGCCGCTGGCCTCAAGCCCAATGCGCGCCACCTTCAGCGCCCCGGTGTCGAGGTCCGAAATCACGCCCTGGGCGGTGTAGCCGTCACCTTGGGCTGCATCATAGCGCAGGGTCAGATCCGCCTGGCCGACGGTCACATTGCCCCCAGGCACAGGCAGACGCACGGGCCCCTGGCCGGATGGATCTGCCATTCGGAGCGTCAGATCAAAGGCGCTGGGTGCGCCACCCGGCGCCATGGCCAGCGCCCCATCGATCGACAGCTTGGCCGCCGTCAGATGCAGCCTGTCCAACGTCACCGCCCCGTCTGGCAACAGCTGTATCTGGGTGGTCAGGGCCACTTCGGGGCCGAAAAACGGGCGGTAATCGGGCAAGAACAGGGGCGTGATATCGCCGCCCACATCTGCCGTGATCCGCCTGAGGTTTGTCTGTTCATCGCGCGCCGTCGCAACCGTGCCGCGCAGGCGTGGCGCGCCATCGCTTTCCAGCGCGATCTGGGCTGTGAACCCATCGATCGGCCCACTGCCGGTGGCTGAAAACCCGATCGCCGGGGCATCGGGGATGGCCAGCCGGGTGGCCAAAAGCCCGCCCGCGGCCTCGGCCAGCACCAGCGACAGATCCAATTGGCCCGTGTCGTTGGCATACCCGACCGCAAGCGCAAACCGACCCTCTGGTCCATCCAGTCGGGTGATATCCAGATCGGCCTGCCCGGCCCCCTTGACCAGGGTGGCGCCACCCGCAACCGATAGCTCGACCGCGACGCCCAGCAGCTCTTCGCCAAGCGCGACGCGATCCAGGCTCACCCGTCCGATGGAGATGGACACCGGCAATTGCGGCAGGCGGAACGGCGTGGCCTCGGCGGCCGGAAGATCAAGGCCGGGTTCGGGCAATGGCGCACGCAGAACCTGTAGCCGGTCGGCGTGCAGGGCATCGATCTGCAAGGCGCCGCGCAGCAGGGCGGCGCGCGACCAGTCCAGCCGCGCCCCTTCCAGCCGCAGCCAGATCCCATCGTCATCGGCGATGGTCAAAAGATCCATCTCGGCGCGCGCGCTCAACGCGCCCCGAAAGCCCGTGATGCTGACCTGTCGCGCACCGCTCGACAGCTGGTCTTCCAGAAAGCGCACGATGCGCGACCGGTCGTCGGTGGACTGGGCCGGTGCCGCGCCGGGCAGGATCAGCGCCATCATCACCGCCAAGACTGCCCAGATCCGAATCATCAAAATGCCTGTCCGATACCGATGTAGAGATACAGGTTCCCGCCGGCGGTCTTTCCGGCAAGGGGGCTGGCCAGATCCACCCGGATGGGCCCAAACGGCGTTGTGTAGCGCAAGCCCAGCCCCCCGCCGGCATGCCATTCGCTGTTGCTAGCGCCCCAGGCATCGGCGCTGATGTAGCCCGCATCGGCAAAGGCCACGACACCAAAGGCCGTGTCGCCGATGCCCCGGCGCAGTTCCCCCGACAACCCGGCAAAGCTGCGCCCGCCGCTGGATCGGCCCGCTTGGATCGCGCCAAGCCCACGATAGGCCTGCCCGCGGACCGTGCCGGACCCGCCCGAGAAAAACAGATCGTCGGGGGGGATGTCGGTCAGGCTTCCGCCGCTGATCGTGCCGAATTGCATCCGCCCCGCGATGCCGGTCTGGCCCTGTGCGTCCAGCGGCCAGTAGGCGCGTCCATCCAGTGTCAGCCGCGCACCCGTGCTGCCGCCCAGAACGTGAAACGGTGTTAACGTGACCGCGCCAAACCGACCCCGGCTGGCATCAAGAGCGCTGTCGCGGCTGTCGTGGCTTGCCCCAAGGGGCAGGGTCAGTCGCGTGATATCGCGCGTTCCGAAGCCATCCGAGATCCGCGAAAACCCAAGACCCAAGCCGCCTTCCAGGGTCAGCGTGTCCGACCAGCGGTGGGTCAGCTTTCCCTCGAGCCCGAAGCCGTCGATGCGAAAGCTGGGTTCGCGCAGCAAGGCACCCGTGGCCTCCAGCGACAGGGCGGTATCAGGGCCGAAGCTGGCGGGCCGGTCAAACCGCGCGCTGGCCAGCGTGTCGATGCCATCGCTCGATGTCACATCATCGATGCCCGCAACCTCAAGATCGAAGCGCAGCCGTTCGGCCCCGCCCCTGAGATTGCGATGCAGCCAATAGGCGCTAAGCCCGATCCCCGCGTCGCTGGCGATTTCGGCGCCAAAGCCAAGCCGGCGCAGCGGCGCTTCATCGAGCAGCGCGGTCACATCGGCCACGTTTCCGGCGCCCGGTTCGCCCAGTCGCAGGGCGACCGCGGAAAAGGTTCCGGTATCGCGCAGCCGGTCTTCGGCCCGCGCCAGCGCTTCGGGGGAATACACCGCGCCTGTGGGCAGGCCTGCGATGGCCAGGATGCGTTCGGGCCGCATCCGGTCTTGTCCTTGCGGCAAAAGCGTGCCGAAGCGGATCACCGGGCCGGGATCCACGCGTATGGCCACATTCAACAGCGCGGCGCGATGGGCGGCGGTGATGCGCTGTTCGGCCACGTCGGCTTGGGCGTGGCCCAAGGTCTGCCACGCCGCCAGCGCCGCGCGGGTCGCATCGCGCAAAAGCGGCGTGCTGGCCGGGCCGCCTGTGCGGAAATCGGGCGGCAGCATCGTGCCCGCGGCCAAGGGGCCGATCTGTGCCGTGCCCAGCCGAAAGGCTGGCCCGGGTTCGATGGTGATATCGACGCGGCCCACGGCCCGGGGCGCGGCAAAGGGGGAAATTTCGGCCGCCTCGCGCCCATCGAGCCGGATCGAGATGACCGGCGCGAAGAAACCCGCTTCGTACAAAAGCCCGATCAGCCGCCCGTAATCGGCGCGCGCTGCCGCGATGATGTCCTGGCCCCCACGGTCCGTGTCTGCATCGCTTGGGCGCAAAAGCAGCGATTGCGCGCGCAGCCTGTCCACCAGATCGGGCGGGGCGCCCGGTGCGGTCAAGGTGATGTCCTGCGCCGCGGTGGGCCGCGCGGCGGGCAAAAGACCGGCAAGTAGGATCGCCGCGAAAACGATGGCGCGGATCACACGGGGTAAGGCCAACATGGTTGGAACGATAATTGGTCCGGCCCGGCTGCACCAGACGGATCCTGTGGCCATGAGTGGGTTCTTGCCGCATTGGGACGATTTGCGCCTTGTCGTGCCGATTTGGCGCGCCTATCACGCAGCCAACGCGACCTTGAGGACATCAGACATGTCGAAGCTCGTCACCATTTTTGGCGGTTCGGGGTTCGTCGGCCGCTACATCGCACGGCGTATGGCCAAGCAAGGTTGGCGGGTGCGCGTGGCGGTGCGGCGCCCCAACGAAGCCCTTTTCGTTCGCCCCTATGGCGCGGTTGGCCAGGTCGAACCGATCCTGGCCAATCTGCGCGATGATGCCAGTGTGCGCGCAGCGATCCTGGGGGCAGATGCGGTGGTCAACTGCGTGGGTATCCTGGCGGAACAGGGGCAGAACCGTTTTGATGCCGTTCAGGCCGAGGGCGCCGCCCGCGTGGCGCGCATCGCCGCCGAGGCCGGCGTTGAACATCTGGTGCATATCTCGGCCATCGGGGCGGATGCGGACAGCGACAGTCTTTATGCCGCGTCCAAGGCCCGGGGCGAAGCGGCCGTTCTGGCGGCCTTTCCTGCGGCGGTGATCTTGCGCCCATCGATCATCTTTGGCCCCGAAGACCAGTTCTTCAACCGTTTCGCGGCCATGAGCCGGATGGGCCCCGTGCTGCCCGTTGTCGGGGCGGATACGCGGTTTCAACCGGTCTATGTGGATGATGTGGCCCAAGCCGCTGTCATGGGTGTTTTGGGTGCGGCCAAGCCCGGCATTTATGAGCTGGGCGGTCCAGACATCGACAGTTTTCGCGGATTGATGCAGCGGATGCTGGGCGTGATCCGCCGGCGCCGATTGATCTTGAACACGCCCTTCGCGATCGCGCGGATCATGGCGGCCGTTTTCGATGGGCTGCAAGCCATCACGCTGGGTCTGTTTCACAACGGCCTGTTGACCCGCGACCAGGTGCGCAACCTGGCGCGCGACAATGTCGTCGGCGCAGATCGGATGGGCTTTGGTGATCTGGGCATCGTGCCCACCGCGATGGATGGGGTATTGGAAGAATACCTTTGGCCCTATCGTCCGGGCGGCCAATTCGCCGAGATCAAGGAAAGTGCCCGCCATCTGCGAAATGGTTGAGGCGCGCCGCCCTTAACCATAGGCGACGCCCAAAAGGATCACGCCCAAGACCACGCGATAAATCACGTAGGGCGTGAAACTGACCGATTTCAAAAGCCGCATCATCAAGACCAGCGCCAGCAAGGCGGCGACAAAGGCAAAGCTTGCGGCGATGGCGCCATCGCGCAGGGCCTGCCGATCTGCGGCCAGAACGGCATCGACGCCCAGCAAGATGCCCGAAGCCGCAATGGTGGGAATCGACATCAGCATCGACAGCCGCGCGGCACTTTCGCGCCCGTAGCCCAAGAACCGCGCCCCGGTGATGGTGATGCCCGATCGCGATGTGCCCGGGATCAGCGCCACCGCTTGCCATAGGCCCATGATCACCGCGTCGCGCAGCGTCCAGCCGGAGGCCGGCTTGGCGGTCGGACCGCGCTGGTCAGCCCAATACAGCAAAAGCCCGAACACCAGCATCGTCCAGCCGATCACCGCCACCGAACGCATCGCATCATCCAGACCGGTCAGATGCAGCGCCAACCCGATAAGCACGACCGGAATCGTTGCCACCGTCAGCAAAAAGGCGAGCCTTGCGCCTTGTGAGTCGATCCGCCCCGACAACAGCCGCGGTACACCCGAAATCCCCAACCGTACGTCGGGCCAGAAATAGACGATGACCGCCGCCAGCGTGCCGACATGCACCGCCACATCGATCACCTGACCCTGATCTTGCAGGCCGGTGAGATTCGGCAAAAGCACCAGGTGGCCCGAGCTTGAGATCGGCAAGAACTCGGTCACGCCCTGGATGATGGCCAAAAGGATCAAATGCCAAAGCATCATCGCAAAAAATCCCCAGCAAGCGGCATTTCATTAAAATTTTGATTTTTCAAGATTATTTTCTCAATAGGTCCGTTTTTTTACTATTTTTAGGGTTCGATCCAAGCAGGCCCGGCCCATGATGTGAAAGAATCCGTATTTAGGTCAGCAATACTGTCTTTTTTTCCGTTGGGCCTGTCGATATAGCCAGCGCAACTAGGATGGGAGATGTTTCGTGGCCAAGCAACCCATGTTGAAATTCGTGTCCATCGGCAAGCAGATGCCCGAAAAGCGTCCGCCGATCCTGCGCAAGACCGATTTCGATGAGATCTACGGCGAATACGCGCGCGAAAAAGCCGCCGAGCAGGCGGGTCGGTGCAGCCAATGCGGCGTGCCTTATTGCCAGTCGCATTGTCCGCTGCACAACAACATCCCCGATTGGCTGAAGCTGACCGCCGAAGGCCGCTTGCAAGAAGCGTATCAGATCAGCCAAGCGACCAACACCTTTCCCGAAATCTGCGGTCGCATCTGCCCGCAAGACCGCCTGTGCGAAGGCAATTGCGTGATCGAACAATCGGGGCACGGCACGGTCACGATCGGATCGGTCGAAAAATACATCACCGACACCGCTTGGGAACAGGGCTGGGTCACGCCCGGCACGCCGTCGATGGAACGCCCGGAATCGGTGGGCATCATCGGCGCGGGCCCTGGCGGTTTGGCCGCGGCGGACATGCTGCGTCGGGCTGGTCTGCAGGTCACGGTTTATGACCGCTATGATCGCGCGGGCGGCCTGATGACCTACGGCATCCCGGGCTTCAAGCTGGAAAAAGACGTGGTGATGCGCCGTATCCAGCAGCTAGAGGATGCCGGCATCGAATTCGTGCTGAACTGCACCGTGGGCGATACGATCAGCTTCGATGCGATCCGTGGCAAACATGATTTCGTGGTCATTGCCACCGGGGTCTACAAGTCGCGCGATCTGAACGCGCCGGGCGTGGGTGCCCAAGGGATCGTGCGGGCGATCGATTACCTGACCGCATCCAATCGCAAAAGCTTTGGCGATGATGTGCCCGAATTTGACAGCGGCGAATTGAACGCCAAGGACAAGCGCATCGTTGTCATTGGCGGCGGCGATACCGCCATGGACTGCGTGCGCACCGCCATCCGGCAAAGGGCGGTCAGCGTCAAATGCCTGTACCGCCGCGACAAGGCCAACATGCCGGGCAGCCAGCGCGAGGTGGCCAATGCCGAGGAAGAGGGCGTCGATTTCGTCTGGTTGTCCGCGCCCAAGGGTTTTTCCGGCGACATGGTCGAAGGTGTGATGGTGCAGAAAATGCGCTTGGGCCAGCCCGACGCCACGGGTCGGCAAAGCCCCGAAATCATCGAAGGCGCCGATTACGTCGAACCCGCCGACATGGTGATCAAGGCGCTGGGCTTTGAACCCGAGGACCTGCCGACCCTTTGGGGTGCGCCCGAGTTGGAGGTGACGCGCTGGGGCACGATCAAGGCCAATTTCCGCACCCATGAGACACAAATTCCCAATGTCTATGCGGTGGGCGACATCGTGCGTGGTGCCAGCCTTGTGGTGTGGGCGATCCGTGACGGGCGCGAGGCGGCCGAAGCGATCCTGGACAAGCTGGCCGCCAGTGGCGCGGTCGCCGCGGAATAACACGGCAGGGGCTGGGCCATGTGGGCAAAGGGCATTTTCCGCGCAGCCAGTGCCGCGATTTTCGCGGCCGGCATTGGCGTGCCCGCCCGGCCCGTGGTCGCACAGTCCACACCCACCTTGTTCGAAGTGCCGCCGGGCTGCACCGCGTTTCTGACCGTACAGTCGCGCGGTTGCACGGTCAGCCATCACTGGACCTGTGAAGCCGATGCACCCGGTACCCATTGGCGCGTGGTGATGGACGCGGATGGGCCCTTTAGCCTCAGCTTCACCGACGCCGAATTCCGCTGGCTTCAAAGTTGGGATTTGCGCCGTGGGTCCGGAACCCGCCTGATCGAACCCGAGCCGGACCCCGCCAGCCTGACAGAGCTTTTGGCCACCGGCAACGACACGATGGTCTACAGCCTGCGGGTCGAGGGGCCGACGGGCGTCGGCCAACGCGATTACACCGGTTTTGATCGCTTGACCGGGGATGTGGTCGATGTTGATGGCCGCAGCCTTTTGGTGACGGAATTCACCTATCAGTTCGATACCGACGCCGGCACGCGCGCCGTGTCGGGCAACCAGTTCGTGCACGAAGGCTGGCGCATGTTCTTCGGCGGCCTTGAAACCGTGACCGAGTCCGACGGCACAAGCTTCGAATACGACAGCAGCCCGATGGAATTCGCCGAGCCCGGCGAACGCGGCTTTCTGAGCCTGCAGCCGATCTATGATTGTGGCGAGATGATGAGCGGCTGGACCGATGCCCCGATCTGGAGGGCCTCGCAATGAGCCTTGCAGATGCCTATCGGCGCACGGGCCGGCTGGCCGGCGCTTGCCTGTGTGGGTCCGTGCGGATCAGCGTGGACGGCGCCCATGTCGCGGCCGTCGGTGTGTGCCACTGCAGCCTGTGCCAGCGCTCTTCCGGGCTGGTCTGGGGGGCATTCGAGGCGTCGGCGCCGGCCGTAACGATCAGCGGAACGGTGTCCCGCTATGCCTCCACCCCCTTTTCCGAACGTGCTTTCTGCGGGGTCTGTGGCAGCAATCTGTGGCTCAGGAACACCGATACCGACGACGCGGATTACGAATTGATGCCCGCCCTTTTCCCGGCGGCGCGGGACTTTCCGCTGATCTCGGAAATCTACACCGACCGCGCACCGGCCTATGTGCCGCTGTCCGGGGATCATCGCCGCGCCACCCGCGCGGAATACGAAGCCAAAAACCCCCATCTCGAGGGAGACATGCCATGACCAAATACGATGCAAGCTGGGTTGCAGCCGAAGAAGCCAAGCGTGCCTGGATGGAAGAGAACGGCATGTTCCGCGAGGAAGATGAACATTCTTCCTGCGGGGTGGGGCTGGTCGTGTCGATCGACGGCAAGCCATCGCGCAAGGTGGTTGAAAACGGGATCAATGCGCTGAAAGCGGTCTGGCACCGCGGTGCGGTCGATGCGGATGGCAAGACCGGCGATGGGGCCGGCATCCATGTGCAGATCCCGGTCCAATTCTTCTACGATCAGGTTCGCCGCACCGGCCATGAGCCGCGCATGGATCAGCTGATGGCGGTTGGTCAGGTGTTCTTGCCGCGCACGAATTTCGGGGCACAAGAAACCTGCCGGACGATCGTTGAATCCGAAGTGCTGCGGATGGGCTACTACATCTACGGCTGGCGCCATGTGCCGGTCGACGTCAGCGTTCTGGGCGAAAAGGCCAACGCGACCCGCCCCGAGATCGAACAGATCATCATCTCCAACGCCAAGGGCGTCGATGTCGAAACCTTCGAACGGGAACTTTACGTCATACGCCGCCGGATCGAGAAAGCGGCGCAAGCCGCCGGCATCCGCGAGATGTACATCTGTTCGCTGTCGTGCCGGTCGATCATCTACAAGGGCATGATGCTGGCCCAGGATGTGGCCAATTTCTATCCAGACCTGATGGATGCCCGGTTCGAAAGCGCCTTTGCGATTTATCATCAGCGCTATTCGACCAACACCTTCCCGCAGTGGTGGCTGGCCCAGCCGTTCCGCATGTTGGCCCATAACGGCGAGATCAACACCCTCAAGGGCAACGTCAACTGGATGAAAAGCCATGAGATCCGCATGGCATCGACCTATTTCGGCGACATGGCCGAAGACATCAAACCGATCATCCCCCAGGGCGCGTCGGATTCAGGTGCGCTTGACGCCGTGTTCGAGGTGTTGGTGCGCGCGGGCCGGTCGGCGCCCATGGCCAAGACCATGCTGGTGCCAGAAGCTTGGTCGAACACCGCGACCGAACTGCCCAAGGCGTGGCAGGACATGTATTCCTATTGCAATTCGGTGATGGAACCCTGGGATGGCCCGGCCGCATTGGCCATGACCGATGGGCGCTGGGTCTGTGCCGGGCTTGATCGCAACGGCTTGCGGCCCATGCGCTATGTCGTGACCGGCGAAGGCATGCTGATCGCCGGTTCCGAAGCCGGCATGGTGCCCGTCAACGAGGCCACCGTGATCGAGAAAGGCGCACTTGGCCCCGGCCAGATGATCGCCGTCGACATGGCTGAGGGTCGTCTGTTTCACGACACCGAGATGAAAGACAAGCTGGCCGCATCGCGCCCCTTTGGCGAATGGGTGGGCAAGATCGTCGATCTGGCGGCCGAGACCCAGACCTTGGCCGAAAAGGCGCTGTTCGAAGGTGCCGACCTGCGCCGTCGCCAGGTGGCCGCCGGCTATTCCATGGAAGAACTGGAACAGATCCTGGCCCCCATGGCCGAGGATGGCAAAGAGGCGCTGGCCTCGATGGGCGACGATACGCCGGCGGCGGTGCTGTCGAGCCTTTACCGACCTCTGTCGCATTATTTCCGCCAGAACTTCAGCCAGGTGACGAACCCGCCGATCGACAGCCTGCGCGAATACCGCGTCATGAGCCTGAAGACCCGGTTCGGCAATCTCAAGAACGTGCTGGACGAAGACAGCAGCCAGACCGAGATTTTCGTGCTCGACAGCCCCTTTGTCGCCAATGCCCAGTTCGAGCAGATGGTGGCGCAGTTCAACGCCGATCACGTCGTCATCGATTGCACCTTTGCCGCGGGCGGCAAGCCTGATGCGCTGCGCGAGGGGCTCGACCGTATCCGCCGCGCGGCCGAGGATGCCGTGCGTTCGGGGGCGGGCCATCTGATCCTGACGGATCAGGGCCAGGCGCAAGATCGCGTGGCGATGCCGATGATCTTGGCGACCAGCGCCGTGCATAGCTGGCTGACCCGGCAGGGGCTGCGCACCTTCTGCTCGCTCAATGTGCGGTCTGCCGAATGTATCGATCCGCATTATTTCGCGGTTCTGGTGGGGTGTGGCGCAACCACCGTCAACGCCTATCTCGCGCAAGACAGCATCGCCGACCGCATCCAGCGCGGCCTGATCGAGGGCACGCTGACGCAAGCCATGGCGCGCTACCGCACGGCCATTGATCAGGGCCTGCTCAAGATCATGTCGAAGATGGGTATTTCGGTGATTTCTTCCTATCGCGGTGGCCTGAACTTCGAGGCCGTGGGATTGTCTCGCGCGATGGTGGCCGAATATTTCCCCGGCATGGTCAGCCGCATTTCCGGCATCGGGGTGAGCGGTCTTCAGAAAAAGGCCGAAGAGGTTCACGCCAAGGGCTTTTTGCGCGGCGAAGGCGTGCTGCCGATCGGCGGTTTCTACAAGGCGCGGCGTTCGGGCGAAAAGCACGCGTGGGAAGCGACCACGATGCACATGATGCAAGAGGCCTGCAACCGCGCCTCCTACAGCTTGTGGAAGCAATATTCCCAGAAAATGCAATCCAATCCGCCGATCCATTTGCGTGATCTGATGGACATCAAGCCCTTGGGCGCGCCCGTGCCCATCGACGAGGTGGAAAGCATCACCTCGATCCGCAAACGGTTTGTGACGCCGGGCATGAGCCTGGGCGCGCTGTCGCCCGAAGCGCACAAGACGCTGAACGTTGCGATGAACCGGATCGGGGCAAAATCCGACAGCGGTGAGGGCGGCGAAGACCCGGCGCATTTCGTGCCCGAACCCAATGGCGACAACCCATCGGCCAAGATCAAGCAGGTGGCTTCGGGTCGGTTCGGGGTCACGGCGGAATACCTGAACCATTGCGAAGAGCTGGAAATCAAGGTGGCCCAAGGCGCCAAGCCCGGCGAAGGCGGCCAGCTGCCGGGCATGAAGGTGACCGATCTGATCGCGCGCTTGCGCCATTCGACCAAGGGCGTCACGCTGATTTCCCCGCCCCCCCACCATGACATCTATTCGATCGAGGATCTGGCGCAGCTGATCTACGATCTGAAACAGATCAACCCGCGCGCCAAGGTGACGGTCAAGCTTGTGGCTTCATCCGGGGTGGGCACCATCGCCGCGGGCGTGGCCAAGGCCAAGGCGGATGTGATCTTGATCTCGGGCCACAACGGCGGCACCGGGGCCAGCCCGGCCACGTCGATCAAATATGCCGGCCTGCCGTGGGAAATGGGCCTGACCGAAGCGCATCAGGTTCTGGCGATGAACAATCTGCGCGAGCGGATCACGCTGCGCACCGATGGCGGCCTGCGTACCGGGCGCGACATCGTCATGGCGGCCATGATGGGCGCCGAGGAATACGGCATCGGAACGGCCGCCTTGATCGCCATGGGTTGCATCATGGTGCGCCAGTGCCAATCCAACACCTGCCCGGTGGGGGTCTGCACGCAGGATGAAAACCTGCGCGCCAAGTTCACGGGCAATGCGGACAAGGTGGTGAACCTGATCACCTTCTATGCGCAGGAGGTGCGCGAAATCCTGGCCTCGATCGGGGCGCGATCGATGGATGAGGTGATCGGGCGGGCCGATCTGCTGACGCAGGTCAGCCGCGGGGCCGCGCATCTCGACGATCTTGATCTCAACCCGATGCTGATCACCGTCGATGGTGCCGACCGGATCAAGTACGACCGGCACAAGCCGCGCAACGCCGTGCCCGACACGCTGGATGCCCAGATCGTGACCGACGCCAAGCGGTTCCTGGAAGACGGTGAAAAGATGCAGCTGTCCTACGCGGTGCAAAACACGCTGCGCACCATTGGCACCCGCACATCCAGCCATATCGTGCAGGCGTTCGGCATGCGCAACGCGCTGCAGCCCGACCATCTGACGGTCAAGTTGCAAGGTTCGGCCGGGCAGTCGCTGGGGGCCTTTGCGGCCCCCGGGCTGAAGCTGGAAGTGACGGGTGACGCCAATGACTATGTCGGCAAGGGCCTGTCGGGCGGGATCATCGTGGTCAAGCCGGTCCAGGACAGCCCGTTGGTCGCGCATGACAATGTGATCATCGGCAACACCGTGCTTTACGGGGCGACAGGCGGCCATCTGTATGCGGCGGGTCGGGCGGGCGAACGGTTCGCCGTGCGCAACTCCGGCGCATCGGTTGTCGTCGAAGGCTGCGGATCGAACGGTTGCGAATACATGACCGGCGGCGTGGCGGTGATCTTGGGGCGCATCGGGGCCAATTTCGGTGCCGGCATGACCGGGGGCATGGCATATCTCTATGATCCCGACGGTGCGGCGCGGGTGAACATGAACCTGGAGACACTGGTCACCTGCCCCGTGACCGTGGCGCATTGGGAAAACCAGCTCAAGACGCTGATCGAAGCGCATCTGCACGAAACCGGATCGCGGCGTGCGGCGGCCATCCTTCAGGATTGGGAGGCCGAGCGCGGTCACTTCCTGCAGGTTTGCCCCAAGGAAATGCTCGACAAGCTGGCCCATCCCCTTGGTGTGGAACGCCAGGCCGTTCCGGCGGAATAGACCGCCGACATCAAGTCAAAAGGGCCGCCTTGGGGCGGCCCTTTTTTCTGGCCATTTCGACGGGAAAGCGGTCAGGGGATGACAAAATCAGCCTTGGCATAGCCTTGGGCGTACAAAAGCGCCGTCAGATCGCCATGATTGATCACATGGCGGGCCTGTGCCTGCACCACCGGCTTGGCGTGGACGGCCACACCCAGATGCGCACGTTGCAGCATGCCCAGATCGTTGGCTCCATCGCCGATGGCCAAGACATCGGCATCGGTGATGCCCAGCCGCGTCGACAGATCATCCAGCGCTTCCACCTTGGCCGCACGCCCCAGGATCGGGTCTTGGACGCGACCCGCCAGCTTGCCGTCGGCGATCATGAGCCGATTGGCGCGGTGTTCGTCAAAGCCAAGCTTGGCGGCCACGGCCGCCGTAAAGGCGGTAAACCCACCCGAGACCAGCGCCGCATAGGCGCCATGCGCCCTCATCGTTGCCACCAGCGTCGTCGCGCCCGGCATCATCGTGATGCGACGGGCCAGAACATCGTCGATGACGCGTTCGGGCAGCCCCTTGAGCAGCGCCACCCGCGCCGCCAGCGCACCCTCGAAATCCAGCTCGCCGTTCATGGCGCGGGCCGTGATCGCGGCCACCTCAGGCCCCACACCCGCGACATCGGCCAGTTCATCGATGCATTCTTGCTGGATCATGGTCGAATCCATATCGGCCAGCAGCAGCTTCTTGCGCCGTCCCTGGCTCGGTTGGGCGATCATGTCGACGCCTTCGGCCATCAGGCTGTCGCGGATCTCGGCCAGGGTTCCGGGAAGCTTGCGCACCGTGAATTCCGCCGCACAGCTGCGGTCGAGCCACAGCGTATCCCCGCCGCCCATCGCATCGCACAGACCACGCACCAGCGCCGGGTCCAGGATCATGGCGGGGTTGGTGATGAGGGTGACGGTGAACATGGCCGATCCGCTTGCTTTCGGGGTCATAGACCATGATCCGTCGCACAGGACCAGAGGCATTGGCGCTTGGCAGCCGGGGTGAATTGGCTATCTCGTGCCGGGGAATGATGGTTGGGACAGGACAGTGGGGGTGGATGTGACGCGCGCAATGATGGCAACGGCGGTTGCGGCGCTGGTGGCCCTGTCACTGGGCCTGCTTGGCTTGATGGCGCCACGGGCCGGGCTTATCATCGTCGCGACGCAAGTTGGCCCCACACCGGTCACGATCATGCAGCGGCCCGACGCGGCAGGGCCCGTGGTCGTGATCGCGCATGGCTTTGCCGGATCGCGCCAGCTGATGGCAGGCTGGCAGCTCAGCCTCGCGCGGGCAGGATTTATCACGGTAAGCTTCGATTTCGAAGGTCACGGGCGCAACCCGGTTCCGATGTCGGGGGACGTCACCCGTATCGATGGCACAACACGCCTGCTGATGGACGAGCTGGGCCGTGTCACCGATTTTGCCGTCGGCCTGCCGGGCGCCCTGCCACGGGTGGCCTTGCTGGGCCATTCCATGGCGTCCGACGTGGTGGTGCGTCGGGCGCTGGTCGATCCACGCGTCGAGGCGGTGGTGGGCCTGTCGGTGTTCAGCGCGGCCATCACGCCCGATGCGCCGAGCAATCTCTTGATTTTGAACGGCGCATGGGAAAGCGCGTTGCGCACCGAGGCCCGGCGCGTGATGACTGAAATCGGCGCCTCGGAAGGTGAAACCGTCGGCACCCCCGGCGCGGGCTTTGCCCGCCGTGCTGCCGCCGTCGCGATGGTGGAACATGTCGGGATCTTGTACGCCCCGGCCGGGATCGCCGAAGGCATCGACTGGCTGTCTGAAAGCCTTGGTGTCGTGCCGCAATCGGGGCCCGTGTCGCTGGGGCCTTGGATCGTGCTGGCGCTGTTTGGCGTGGTCTTGCTGATGCGCCCGATCGCGGCCGCCTTGCCCCAGGGGCCCGCGCCCTGGCATCCGGGGCGGCGGCTTTTTTGGTTCTTGGCGGCGGGCCCGGCGCTTTTGACGCCCTTGATCCTGGCCGTTTTCGACACCCGGTTTCTGCCGGTCCTGGTGGCTGATTACCTTGCCTTGCATCTTGCGCTGTATGGCGGGCTGGTTCTGGCGGGCGCGGCGTGGGCGGGCGGTCTTCCCACGGCGCGGGGCTGGATCTTGGGCTTGGGGCTTGCACTTTACGGCATCGTGGTTTTCGGCGGCATCATGGACCGCTTCGTGGGCAGTTTCGTGCCGCATGCAGGGCGCATCCCGGTGATGGCGGCGATCTTGCCGGGGGCGGTTCTGGCGATGCTGGCCGATGCCCTTTTGTCCGAGGCCACACGCGCCGCGTTCTGGCGCCGTGCCGTGGCGCGGGGGATGTTCCTGCTTTCGCTTGGGCTGGCCGTGGTGCTGGATTTCGAACGGCTGTTTTTCCTGATCATCATCCTTCCGGTTATCTTGCTGTTCTACCTCAGCTACGGAACCATGGGCCGCTTCGTCGGGCGCCGCACGGGGTCGGTGGTGGCCGTGGGGCTGGGGTTGGGGGTCATCCTGGGCTGGGCACTGGGCGTCACCTTTCCGATGTTCGATCCCGGCATGTGAGGGGTGCTTGATCGCCCTGTCGGCCGGGCCCCCGGTCTTTTCCGGGGCGATCGTGGGCGCACAGACAGCCGTTATCGGTAGCCGGTCATTTCCAGATAGCCGCGGCCATGATGTGTTCCGGTCAGCTGCAGCGGTCCCTCCCAATAGGGGATCGAGACATCCATCCAGCTTTGCGGGTTGATCGCGCTGGCCGTGATATCAAGCCCGCGGTCGGGCAGTTCGATCCGCCAGCGGGTCGGAATCTCGCGGCCGGCCACGCGGCTGTGGGTCAAGGGCGTCATGCGCAGCGCGCCATCGCGAAAGGATTGGCTTTGGCCATCGGGCGTGATCCACGTGGCGGCGGTAAAGGGTGCCGCCGCCCTGTCGCGCAGCGAAAACCCCATCAGCCGCGATCCGTCGTCGAACTGAAGCGACACCCAATCCCAACCATCTTGTGTGTCCGACAGCGGCTGCGAGGACCATTCGCGGTCAAGCCACGCCGTGCCCGTGACCGGAATGTCGGCCCCGTTCAGGGTGATGGTTCCCGTCAGCCGGTAAAACGGCTGGGAATAGTAATAGCTGGCCTGGCCTTGGGCAGATTTCACCGAATATCCGGATTGTCCGTGAAAGATCAGCGGACCCGTCGCGGTCAACGACAGATCATAGGCAAAGCTGTCGCCGCGTGCCGTCACCTGCAGCCGATCCAGCATGTCGGCGTTTCCCGTCACGCGCGAGGTCATCGACCAATCATCGATCCAGGCGGCAAAGGGTTGCGCCGTGACGCCCGCCTGACCGATGCCGCCCCGTGCCAGCCGTTCGGCACTGGCATGGGTTGTGGGGGTGGTCAGCCCGGCATGGCCCATCCAAAGCTGTGTGGCCTGCCAGCCTTGGGCATCATCGGGGCTGAGCGCCGAACGAAACAATGTCCATTGCGCGCCGTAGGCCGTGCCGTCCGGGCCGGTCAGGCTGGCGGTCAGGTACCACCATTCGATGCGGAAATCGGGGTGTGGCCCGTGATCGGTGGGAAAGGCAAAGCGTGCGGGGCTTTGCGGCGTGGCAAAACCTGTGGCCGCCGTCGTGCCAAGTCCGGCAAAGCCTTGCGCGGCTGCCTGCCCCGCAATCAGGCAGAAAAGAAAGGCCAGAACCCTATGTTTCATGGGCAAACACCTTAAGCAGGCGATTGGGCGAGATGCGCGCCAGTCGCCATGCCGGCGCCGCCGCCGCCACCGCCGCGGCCAGCAGCGCCAGCCCCAGCAAGCGCAACACATCGGCAGGAAAGACATGGAGCGGCAAGCGCCAGCCAAAGGCCTGCACGTTGATCACGGCCAGCAGCATCCACGCCAGCGCCAGACCGACGGGCAGCGCCAGCGCAAAGGTCAGCGCGCCAAGTATCACGCTGCGGCCAAGTTCCATCGCGGCCAGCCGCGCCCGTGTCTGGCCCAGCGCCCAGACGGGGGCCAGCTGTGCCAACCGCATGTCGGCCAGCGTCAGCAACCCCGTCAAAAGCGCAAACCCCGCCACCCCCAGCGTCAAAAGGTTCAGCGCCCCGGTGATGCGAAAGGTCTGTTCGAACACCCCCAACGAAAAGCGCTTGATCTGGGATTGATTGATCACGGCATCGGCCGGCAGCCCGAATTCGTCGCGCAGCTGGCTGGCCAGATCTGCGGCCTTGTCCGGGGCAATGCGCAGCGCAAAACGCGTGGGGATGATGTCGGGATGAAGGGCGCTGAAGCGATCCAGCGTGACGATGGCCTGCGCCTGCGGGTTGCCGTAATCGGAATAGATGCCAAGGATCGGCAGGCGGAGCACCGGGCCGATCGGCACGAGCGCCCCCACCGACAGGTCGGCGAAGCGGGCCAATTGTTCGTTGATCAGCACGCCTTCGCCGGCGGCAAGCCGGTTCCATGCGTCAGCTTGTGCGGCGATCAGCGGCCAGTGCGCGCGAAAGGTTTCGTGATCGGCCTGTCCGTAAAGCGCGCCGGGCCGCCCGGCGAGGGTCGTATCCACCCAGACCACGGGCAGGATTGCATCCGTTCGGTCGTGCAGGAATTCGTGCAGACGGGTGCCATCGTCGGGGGTGGGGACGGTCACGTAAAGTTCGGCCACCAATCGCTGATCCAGCCAGCCCACAAAGGTGGCGCGAAAGCTGCCCACCATGGTCGAGACGCCGATATTGGCCGAAAGCGCCAGCAACAGCGCCATCAGAGCCAAGGACAGCCCTGGCAATTGTTGGCGCGTATCGGCCAGAAGCCATTCCGCCAAGGGGTTTTGCGCCCGGCCTTGCAGCCATCGCAGCAATCCTGCGAGCGTCGCCGGCAGCAAAAGCGCCGCACCCAGAAACAGGCAGGCGACGGCGGCAAAACCGGCGATCAGCGTATCGCCCCACAGCCCCAGACCGGATGCGGTCGCCAAAAGCAACAGCGCCAGCACCGCTTGCTGCCGCATCAGCCGGGCGCTGGCCTGACCCCAGGCCTCGGGTCGGGCGGTGGCCAAGATGGGCAGGCGCGCGGTGCGCCCGATGGCCTGCGCCGCGGCGATGGTCGTGCCCGCCAACGTCATCGCCAGCGCAGCGCCCGCCCATGCCGGATCGAAGGACAGCGTGCCGGGCAGATCGGCGCCGTATAACCCACGCAAGGTCCCCGCCACGCCGGGCATCAGGGCCGCCGCGATCGCGTAGCCAAGGATCAGCCCCGCCACGCCTGACACAAGACCCAGCGCCGCCAATTCCAGGCCAAAAGCGATCAAAAGGCTGCGCAGCGGCAGCCCAAGCGCCCGCAGGGTGCGGATCGTGGCACGGCGCTGTTCAAAGGCCAGACCGATGGCAGCATGCACGATGAACAGGCCCACCGCAAAAGCCAAAAGCCCAAAGGCCGTCAGGTTCAGATGAAAGCTGTCGGTCAGCTGTGCCGGATCGGCGCGATGTTCCGGCGCCAGGCGCAGCAGGTTTGTCGCGGTGGCCAGCGGTGGCAGATATGCCGGTTGGTTGGGCGCCACCAGCAGATAGGAGGGATCCGTTTGGCCCAAAAGCCGTGCAGCCGTGCCGATATCGGTCAGCGCCGCGCCGGGCGGCAGCCCATCCCGGATGCGGATCGGCGGCATATTGGGCGGCAAGGGCGCACCGGCCGTTTCGGCGCTCATGATCAGCACGCCGGGCGCGGCGAAAAATTCCGTCAGATCAAGCCCGTCGTCCTGAAGCCCGGGAATGTTCGCCTCGGGTGGTGCGGTCAAGGGGTCAATCCCCAGCAGCCGGATCCGGGCCGCGTCTGCACGCAGTTCGCCGGAAATCACCGGCGACACGGCATAGCCGGCGCGGCGCAGCGCGATGTAATCGGCCAATGGCACCGGGCGCCCGTCGTGGCGTTGCAATCGATCAAGCCGATCTTGGCCCAATGTGGCGGCGGCTTGCGCATAGGCGGCGCGCGCTTGCGTGTTGATCGCCTGAACACCCGACCAAAGCGCGGTTGCCAGGGCCAGCCCCAGAACCAGCATCGCAAGCTGCCCGGGGTGGCGCCGCCAGTGCGACCCAAGCGTCAAAAGGGCGGTGCCGATCATGGATCAGCCCCCATCGGGCCGGGCCAGCCGCCCGCGGGACAGATGCAGCCGCCGACCCAGCCGTGCTGCAAGCCGGGTGGAATGGGTCACCATCATCAATGCCGCACCGGTTTCGCCCACCAGTTCAAGCAGCAGATCCAGAACTGCGTCTCCGGTTGCTTCGTCCAGATTTCCGGTCGGCTCATCGGCCAGGATCAGCTTTGGGGCATGGGCAAGCGCGCGCGCGATGGCGACGCGCTGCTGTTGGCCACCGGACAATTCTTCCGGGTAGCGGGTCAGCAGCGCCGACAACCCCAGCCGTTCGGTCAGCATGGCATCGCGTGCCGGGTCATGCCGACCGCCCAGCCGCGCCTGAAAGGCGATATTCTGGCGCACGCTCAGCGACGGGATCAGATTGAATTGCTGAAACACCAACCCGATCTGGTCGCGCCGCAACTTGGCCCGCGCGCCATCGTCCAGACCCGATATCTCGACCCCGAACAGGCGGATGGTGCCCGCGTCCGGCGTGTCGAGCGCGGCTGCCAGATGCATCAGCGTGCTCTTTCCCGACCCGCTTTCACCCGTCAGCGCCAGGCTTTCCCCCTGTGCCATCGATAGGGCGATGCCATCCAGCACCACGACCGGCCCATAGGCTTTGCGCAGCCCGTCGATTTGCAAGACCATGTTCATGACGGTCTACCTAGCAGCCGCGCAGCCCAGTGAAAGGGGTCAGCGAAACCGGATGGGCAAGGAAAAGCTGTAGTGCGCGTCGCGCAAGCCCGCCGGCGCCGGGGGAAAGCGGCCCGCGCTGCGCACCGCCGCCAGCGCCGCCGCGTCCAGCCGGCTGTCGCCCGAGGATTGCGCCACCGATAGCCCGGCCAAATCGCCCCCGCGCGTCAGCGTCAGCATCAGCGTGACCTGCCCCTTGGATCCCGCCCGGGGTCGTGCGCGTTCGATGCGGGCCATGATTTGTGCGCCCCATTGCGCCATCAGATCTTGGTGCCGGGCTGGATCCGCCGCCGATTGCGCGGGTTGCGGTGCAACGGCGCGGCCCGCCGTGTTTCCGCCGCCTTGTCCCTGCGCCGTGCGGGCGGCTTGCGGGGTTGAGCCCGGTTGGCTGGCCGTATCAGGGCGCTGCACCGGGCGCACCGCCGGCAGCGCCACGCGCGGGGGCGGTTCCGCGACCGCGGGCAGGGATGGGGGTGGCGGTGGCGGTGCGCTATGGGTCACGCCGGCTGTGGGCGGCGCCGCATCGGGCAGGGGCAAAAGCGGCGGGGATGGCATGGCCGCCCGTCGCGGCGCAAGGTCACGCCCCAAAGCCGGTGGCGTGGTCAACGGCAAGGGCGGTGTTGATGGCATGGTGGTCAGGCTTGCCACGGCTTGCGGCGGTTCGGCCCAGCGCGCAGCCAGTGCCGCGACCGATTGGGGGGCAGCGGCCAGCGTGATGCGATCGGCACCCTCGTGGCCCTGTGCCTCTGGCCCGCCGGCGGCATCGCCAAACGCCAAGATCGCGCCCAGATGAAGGCCCGCCGAAAGCCCCAGAAAGGCAATGATTTCGGCGGGCCGTTTCATGGCCGCTCTGCGATCAGGCGGATATCGGTGATGCCCAATGCGGCAAGTTCCGGCAACAATCGCGCCAGGTCGGCCGCCGGAAGGCGCGCATCGGCCAGGATCGGCAAGGCCCCTTTGGGGGTATCTTCCGCCAGCGCTGCCAGCGCCGCATCACCGCGGGCATCAGCATAGGCGCGCATGCCGTCGGCACCGATGTAGAATGTGCCCCGCGGCGGGTCGCTCTGCGCCACATCGGCCGTGGGGGTGGTGATCTCAAGCGGGGGGGCGGGCGTCAGGCTGGCGGTCATCAGGAAAAACACCAGCAGCAAGAACACCACATTGATCATCGGCACGATGGCGCGATCCTGGGTCATCCGCGCCTGTCGGGGCGCGCCGAAGTTCATGGCGCCACCAAGAAAAGGGTGCTGAAACCTTGGGCGCGAAGATCCGCCATAACGTCGAGAAGCCGTTGCAACCCCACGCCGTCGTCGGGCCGGATCACCACCGGATCGGTTTCGGCCGATACCAGCCGTGACAAGGCTGGGGCCAAGGCCCCCGCCGCGATCGGGCGACCGTTCAGGTGCAGGCCGTCGTTTGTGATTTCGACCAGACGCGGGGGGCCCTGCCAGTCGCCACCGCCACCCGCCCCGATTTGCAGATCCAGCGTGCCTTCCTGGCCGAAGCGCGCCGCCAGCATGAAAAACACCAGCAGCAAGAACACCACGTCGATCATTGGCGTCAGGCTGGGGCGCCGGCGCGGTGTGGGTTGGGCAAAGTCAAAGCTCATGGCGTTCTGGGGCCTTGCGGGCAAAGATGCGGGTCGCATCGCCCTCCATCTCGGCTTGAAGGCGGTCGGCGATGCTGTCGAACCATGTCAGCGCCGCCGCGGCCGGGATCGCCACCGCCATCCCGGCGGCCGTGGTCAAAAGCGCTTCCCAGATGCCGCCGGCCAGCGTGGCGGCATCGGTTTGACCGCCCGCTTCTTGCAAGGCCTGAAACGCGGCAATCATGCCCAGCACCGTGCCCAAAAGCCCCAAGAGCGGTGCAATCGTCACGATCAGGTCCAGCGGGCGCAGCCCGCCCCGCAGCTCGGCCAGAAGTGCGCGTGCGATGCGGGTGGTTTCTTCGCGCGCGGCATCGGTTTCCAATGTTGCGTCCCCGCGTGCCGTCATCGCGGCGTGCGCCAGCCGCGCGCGCACCGCGCGATGCGGGGCCAAGCTTGCCAGGGCCGCGTCGCGATGGCCCGCGTGCCACAAGGCAATGGCATCCGTCGTGACGCGCCCGCCCGACCAGGCGCCCAGCGCCGACAGGCGAAACAGCCGCCACAAGATCAGCGCCAGCGTCAGCACCGACAGCGCCGCAATGGCCCAGATCACCGGGCCGCCGCGCACCAGCAGGTCGGGAACAGCAAGTTGGGTCATGTCAGCACCTCGAGCGGCTGAAAGATAAGGCCATCGGGCCCCTGTGCGATATGGGCCGAAATACCAAAGACCTGGGCCAGGTTGTCGCGCGTCAGCACTTCGGAGGGCCGACCATCGGCATGGATGCGACCCCGGTGCATCAGGATCAGCCGCGTGCAATGGCGCGCGGCCAGCCCCAGATCATGCAGCGACACCAGCACCGCCTTGCCCTGTGCCGCCAGGCGGGCAAAGGCCGTCATGGTGGCGATCTGGTGACCGGGATCAAGGCCGGCCGTCGGCTCATCGGCCAAGATCAGGGGCGTGTCTTGCGCCAAGGCCCGCGCGATCAGGACGCGGCCCTGTTCGCCCCCCGACAATTCCGTGGCCGCGCGCGGCTCGAAGCCTGTCAGATCCATCGTGGCCAAGGCCGCGGCGACGGCGGCGCGGTCCGCCGCGGTGGGGCGCTGGCCGGCCGTCAAGTGCGGGATGCGACCCAGCATCACCAGCGTTTCCACGGCAATCGGCCAAGCAATTTCACGCGCTTGCGGCAGCCATGCGGCATGGCGCGCGCGCGGCCCCGGGTCCATCACCGTCAGGCTCGAATGGCCCGTATGGGGCAAAAGCCCCAGCGCCCCGCGCATCAAGCTGGTCTTGCCGGCACCGTTCGGGCCGATCAGCCCCACCAGTTCGCCGGCTGCAAGCGTCAGGTTGGCCCCGTCGACGACCGGGCAATCGCCCCGCTTCACCGTCAGCCCGTCAAGGCGCAACAGCGTCATGGTTCGGCCCTCCGGGTTTTGGCGATCAGGTGCAAAAACAGCGGCGCGCCGATGATGGCCATCACGACCCCCAGCTTCAGGTCGCGCTCGGGCAGAACCAAGCGCACGGCGCTGTCGGCCATAAGCACCATCGCCGCCCCCCCCAGCGCCGAGGCACCCAGCAACACCGAGGGCCGTGCCCCCACCAGTGGCCGCAACAAATGCGGCACCACCAGCCCGACGAAACCGATGGCGCCAGCCACCGCCGTGGCCGCCCCGACACAGGCCGCCACCCCCAGCACCAGCCGCAGCCGCAGCGCCGACAGGGTGACCCCCATCGCGGCGGCGGCATCTTCGCCCAGGCTCAGCGCATCCAACCCGCGCCCCAAGGGCAGCAACAGCGCCCACCCCAGCAACATGAAGGGTGCCGCCAGCCACAGATGGGCAAAGGACCGATCCGCCAGCGATCCCATCAACCAAAACACCGTTTCGGCGGTGGCAAAGGGGTTGGGCGACAGGTTCAACACCAGCGACATCAACGCGCCGGCCAAGGCCGAAATCGCGATCCCCGCCAAGATCAGCGTCACAGATCCCCCGCGCGGCCCGGCCAGCATCACGATCAACAGCACCGCGACCACGGCCCCCGACAGGGCCGACAGTGGCAACGCCAGCGCAAAGGCACCCGCCAGGCCCGTTTGCATGGCGATCACCGCCCCCAGCGCCGCCGAGCCGGACACGCCGATCAGGCCGGGTTCGGCCAGGGGATTGCGCAGATACCCCTGTAGGGCGGCACCCGACACCCCAAGGCTTGCCCCCACCATCACGGCCAAGATCGCACGCGGCAGGCGAATTTCGCGCATCACCAGCGTCACCGCTTCGCCCTGCCCGGTGATCAGGGCCGACAGGCTTTCGCCCATTCCGAAGCCCGCCGGCCCGGTCAACAGCGAAACCAAGAAAAGCGCCATGGTGCCCAGGGCCAGCATGGCAAACAGGTGGGCTGTTTTCATGATCCGCCCGCCATCTTTTGGCGCATGTCGACCAGCGCGCGCAGCGCCGCGATTACGCGGGGGGTGCCACAGGCCCAATCGGGGCCGCTTTCATGGCCGGCACCTGCTGCGATCAAGGCTTGCAGCGCAGGGTGATGCATCAATTCCTCGGCGCGCGAGGCCCCGGGATAGGGGCGGTCACGGATGATCAGATCGGGGGCGGCCAGTATCAGCAATTCCAGCGCGATCTGGCCTGTGGCGCTGGGCGCGATTTCGGTCGCGATGTTGCGAAAGCCCGCCCGGGTCAGGATCTCATGCGCCAGCGTGCCTTCGCCCAGGCTGTAGCCGTTGGGAAAGTAAAGCACCGCGCGCGGCCCGTCCGGCGGGGCCGACAGCGCGGCCAGATCACGGGCGAACTGGTCGATCAGGCGCGCGGCTTCGGCATCGCGACCCAAAAGCGCGCCAAATTCCGCGATGCGGTCGGGAACATCGGACAGCCGCTGCACCCCCGCGACCTGCACCACCCGCACATCCAACCG
>JBEAQJ010000104.1:0-4202 GCA_041163945.1 Pseudomonadota bacterium | reverse complement strand
GGCGCAAACGCGCCACCAGGTGACATGGCAATGGGTCAAGGGTCATGCCGGGCACCCCGAAAACGAACGCGCCGACGCCTTGGCGCGCAAAGGTATGAAACCCTTCAAATGACAAGGCTCGGCGCGCGGGATCGCGCGGCTTTCGTGATGTTCACCCCAGGCGGGCGGCGTGGGGGGCGTTGCGGTTTGGCGGGCGGCATGCGACCCGCAAACCGCACCTGTCCTGATGCGGACCGGCCCAGCTTTCTTGACTTGCACGCAGGGCTGGCCCAAGACCCACGGGAACGCAATGCGAAAGGCATGAAGATCATGGCGACAGCGGCCAAACAGGACGGCATCTGGGAAACGGTCAAGACGATCGTCTACGCGCTGCTGATCGCCGGGGTGTTTCGCACCTTGTTCTTTCAACCCTTCTGGATCCCCTCGGGGTCGATGAAGGATACGCTGCTGATCGGGGATTTCTTGTTCGTCAACAAGATGGCCTATGGCTATTCCCGCCATTCTTGCCCGTTTTCGATGTGCCCCTTCGAGGGGCGGCTGTTCGGGCGCGATCCGGAACGCGGAGATGTGGTCGTCTTCCGCCATCCGACCGAAGGCAGTGATTTCATCAAGCGGGTGATCGGCCTGCCGGGTGACCGGGTGCAGATGATCGCAGGCGTGTTGCACCTGAACGGCGTTCCCGTCAGCCTGACACCCGAAGCCCCGTTTCAGGAAGTGTTCGAACGCCAGGGTCCGCAGGGCTTGCCGCCGCGCTGTTCGAACGCACCCGTGGGCGAGGGTGGCATCTGTGAAAAGGACCGCTTTACCGAAACGCTGCCCGGCGGGGTCAGCCATTCAGTGCTGAACATCGCGGCCGGCACGCGCGGCGATGACACTGCGGAATACCTCGTGCCCGAAGGTCATTTCTTCGTGATGGGCGACAACCGCGACAATTCGGTGGATTCACGCTTTCCACAGTCGGTCGGTGGCGTGGGCTTTGTGCCCTTTGCCAATCTTCTTGGTCGGGCCGATCGGGTGATGTTCTCATCCGCCGGTCGCCGCATGGTGTTTTTCTGGACCTGGCGGGCCGACCGCTTTTTCAAGGCGATCGAGTGAAGCTGGCCCGCGAGATCGAAGCGTTTTGCGACCGGCTCGGCCATCGCTTTGCCGAGCCTGAACTGATCACGCGGGCGCTGACGCATGCGTCGCTGTCCTCGCCCACCCGGCCCGACAACCAAAGGCTGGAATTCCTGGGTGACCGCGTGCTGGGGCTGGTGATGGCCGAGGCCGTTCTGGCCCAGGATGCCAGCGCCAGCGAGGGCCAGCTGGCCCCGCGCTTCAACGCCCTGGTGCGCAAGGAAACCTGCGCCGAAGTCGCCCGCGAAATCGACCTGGGCGCCGTTCTGCGTCTTGGCAAATCCGAAATGGCAACCGGCGGGCGGCGCAAGACGGCGCTGTTGGGCGATGCCATGGAGGCGGTGATTGCCGCCGTCTATCTTGATGCCGGTTTCGCGGCCGCGCGGGCCATCGTGCTACGGCTATGGGGTGGGCGCGTGGCGGGGGTGGCACAAGATGCCCGTGACCCCAAGACCGCGTTGCAGGAATGGGCACAAGCGCGTGGGATGGCGCCGCCCGCCTACCGCGAAGTGGCGCGCGAAGGGCCTGACCATGCCCCGCTGTTTCGGGTCGAAGCCCGGCTGGCCAATGGCCAAAGCGCCCAAGCCGAGGGGCGCGTCAAGCGACACGCCGAACAGGCGGCGGCGCAGGCGCTGCTGGATCGACTGGGCGATGGCTAAGGCGCAACCGTGGCCGCAGGCCCCAGCGCCGGGGGCCTTGCCCCCCCGAACCCCCAGCAAAATTGGGCAAGATGAAGCGGCCCGCTACAGCCCGGCCATTTCGTTCAGACCAAGCAGAAGATTGAGGTTCTGAACCGCCGCGCCGGACGCGCCCTTGCCCAGATTGTCCAAGACCGCGATCAACACGGTAGCCCCGGTTTCCGGATCACCGTCCACGGTCAATTCCATGCGGTTGGTGCCGTTCAAGCGCTGCGGATCGATGCGGTCGCCCAGCGCCGCGCGATCAAGAACCTGTACGAAGTGCTGGCCCGCGTAATGGGCGCGCAGCGCCGCCATAGCGGCCGCGGGACCGCCCGGTGGCAAGTGCAGCGGCACCTGCACGATCATCCCTTGGGCAAACTGGCCCACCTGCGGCACGAAAATCGGTTTGCGGCCCAGCCGGGCGCGCGACACGATTTCCGGCAGATGCTTGTGCTGTTGGCTGGTGGCATAGACGAAACCACCTTGCACGCGGCCGTCTTCGAAATCCGCGATCATGGCCTTGCCACCACCGGAATAGCCCGACAGCGCATTGATCGTGACCGGATGATCCGGCGCGATCAGCCCGGCATCGACAAGCGGCCTGAGCAGCGCGATCGCGCCCGTGGAATAGCAGCCGGGGTTGGACACCTGCTTGGCCGCCGCGATGCGTCCACGCTGGCCGGCATCCAGTTCGGGAAACCCGAATTCCCAGGCGGGATCGGTCCGATGCGCGGTCGAAGCATCGATCACCCGGCAAGGCAGATCGCGCAGGTCGGGGGCGATGTCGTGAACGGCCGCATCGGGCAGGCACAAGATGGCCACGTCCGCCTCGGCAAAGGCACCAAGACGGGCCAGTCGGGACTTGCGATGTTCCTCGGGCAACGAGATGAGGCGGATATCGGCGCGATGTTCCAGGCGCGCGCGGATCTGAAGACCCGTCGTTCCCACTTCGCCGTCGATGAACACCTTTGCAGGCATCGGTCGCTCTCCTGTTGTCAGAGCCGCGCGATAGCCGATCCACCGCAATCGCGCAACGGGCCAAGGCGACACGGCCCCCACCCATGACCAGCGGACAGCAGCGTGTGGCGGGGCTTTGTGCGCGGCACCTGCCGGCCGGGGGTGTGCTGATCAAGCGACCTTTTGATTCGCATCATCTTGGGCTACAGCCATGTCATGCACAGCCAAGCCCAAACCCGCGCCGGCTTCACGGCCCTGATCGGAGAGCCCAACGCGGGCAAATCCACCCTTCTCAACCGCATGGTGGGGGCCAAGGTCTCGATCGTGACGCATAAGGTGCAGACAACGCGCGCGCGGATCCGCGGCGTGGCACTGGCCGGCGCGGCACAGATCGTCTTTGTCGATACGCCGGGCCTGTTCCGTCCGCGTCGCAGGCTGGACCGGGCGATGGTGGCCGCCGCTTGGGGGGGGGCTGCGGATGCCGATGTGATCGTGCTGCTGATCGAGGCCCATCGCGGCAAGACCGAAGGCGTGGACGCGATCCTGTCGGGCTTGGCCGAAAAGGCCGTGGGCCGCCGCATCGCGCTGGCCATCAACAAGATCGACCGGGTCGAAGCGCCGGTGCTTCTGAAACTGGCCCAAGACATGAACGCGGCCTTTGCCTTTGAGCGCACGTTCATGATCTCGGCCGACAAGGGCTATGGCGTCGAGGATCTGCGCGACTGGCTGGGCGAAGCCATGCCCGAAGGACCATGGCTTTACCCCGAGGATCAGATCGCCGATCTGCCGATGCGCATGATCGCGGCCGAGATGACGCGCGAAAAGCTGACCCTGCGCCTGCACGAGGAATTGCCCTATCAACTGACCGTCGAGACCGAAAGCTGGCAAGAACGCGACGACGGATCGGCGCGGATCGACCAGATCGTTTATGTGACCCGCGATGGCCACAAGGGGATCTTGCTGGGCAAGGGCGGCGAAACGATCAAGGCGGTATCCAAGGCCGCGCGCGAAGAACTGGAAACCTTTATGGGGCGCCGCGTGCACCTGTTCTTGCAGGTGAAGGTGCGGCCCAATTGGCTGGACGAGGCCGAGCGCTATTCCGAGATGGGGCTTGATTTCCGGGACGGGAATTGAGGCGATGGGCCGTCTGACGGCGGAATTCTGGGTCGCGGCCTATCTGGCGCGGCTCAGGCTTGCCGATATCCCGGCCTTTGTCGTCGCCCGGGGCGATGCAACGGCCGGGGCGGTGCTGGTCAAGTGCAACACGCTCGACGGACAGGCGGCGGCGTTTCAGCGACGCATCGATCCGATGACCGGTGACAGGCCATGGATGGAACTGGCCAAAGGCGCCGAAACAGCGGTGGATGCCGCCATCGACCGCCAGCGCGGCTTTGACCCAGATCTCTGGGTGATCGAGATCGAAGATCGTGCCGGGCGCCATCTGCTGGA
>JBEAQJ010000103.1:0-13150 GCA_041163945.1 Pseudomonadota bacterium | reverse complement strand
AAAGGATGTCACCTTAGCCGCACGCGAGGGATTTGCGTCGGTCGAGCACATGAAGCGCTACACGACGCAAGGCATGGCGCCAGACCAAGGAAAATCATCGAACACGGGCGCGCTGGCCGTTTTGGCCAATGCCACAGGCCGGACCATACCCGACACTGGCACCACGACCTTCCGCCCGCCATATGTGCCCGTCTCCATCGCGGCGCTGGGAGCCGGCGGGTACGGCAAAAGCTATGCCCCGGAAAGGTTCACCACCTCGCATGCACACAGCATGGCCATGGGCGCGCAGATGGTCGAGGCCGGCCTTTGGTATCGCCCATCTTATTTTCCACAAGACGGGGATCGCCATTGGCGCGATGCCTGCAACCGAGAGGTGCTGCATGTGCGCAATGCCGTCGGGGTTTGCGATGTTTCGACGCTTGGCAAAATCGATGTACAGGGTCCCGACGCTGCGCGGTTTCTGGATCTCGTCTACATCAATACGATGTCCACGCTAAAACCGGGCAAGGTGCGTTATGGTCTGATGCTGCGCGAGGATGGCCATGTCATGGATGACGGCACTTGCGCACGGTTGGCCGAAGATCATTTCCTGATCACGACGACGACGGCTGCGGCAGGCGAGGTGATGCGTCATCTCGATTTTGTCCATCAGGCTTTTTGCGCAGACTGGCGTCTGCGGCTTGGGTCCGTCACCGAAGCATGGGCGCAATTTGCCATTGCCGGCCCGCAGGCAGATGAATGTTTGAGGCAGGTTCTCGATCAATTCCCGGAATTGCCATTCATGGGGTGTGCGGGCGTCACTTGCGGCGGTATTCCGGGCCGACTTTTCCGCATCTCCTTCAGTGGCGAACGCGGTTTTGAATTGGCCGTTCCCGCGCGCTATGGGGCCGATCTGTTCGCGCATCTGTGTGGCATCGCTGAGCGTGCTGGCGGCGGTCCATATGGCATGGAGGCATTGAACGTTCTGCGGATCGAAAAGGGTTTCCTGACCCATGCGGAAATCGATGGTCGCGTGACAGCCTTTGATCTTGGGCTGCAAGCTATGATGTCCACCAAAAAGGAATTCATTGGCCGTGCCGCGAGCCAGAGGCCAGGCCTGATCGGTGCCGAACGGCAGCAACTGGTTGGCCTGCGCCCCGTGGACCCACAGGCGGAAATCACGGCTGGTGCGCATCTTTACCCGTTGGACAAGCCGGCCAGGGTTCCCTTCGGACAGGGGCATACGAAATCTGTCTGCTATTCTCCGGTCATGCGGTCTTGGTTGGGTCTTGCCCTGTTGCGCGATGGCCGCGCACGCCACGGGGAACGTCTACGGCTTGAAGATGGGTTGCGCGGCAGGGACGCCGAGGTTGAGATCTGTGCCCCGGTGTTTTTCGATCCTGACGGAGGGCGGATGCGTGATTAAGCTCCGTGAGACCTCGGCCTTTGCCGGATATGTGTTTCCTAAACATGGATTGGATCTTGCGATCCGAGCGATCCCCTCGGTTTGCATCACATCTGTTTCACCCTGGCCGGGTCAGGGCGCGATATTGCGTTCCCAACTGGGCGGTTTTCCGGATCCGGGTGAGGTGATCCATTTGGGTCATTTGCGGCTCGTTTGGGCCGGACGGGAGACGGCCTTTGTGTTCGGGGCGCCGCCGCCTACCGATCTGCAAAGCTGCTGTGCCGTTTGCGACCAATCCGATGGTTGGGCGGGGATTGAGATCGCAGGGGCGGGGGCCGAGGCGTTCCTGACGCGACGCTTGCCCTTTGATCTGCGCAAATTGCGTGCACCCGGGTCGGCCCGTAGCCTCCTAGGCCATTTGCCGATACTCGTTGTGCGAACTGATCAAGCCTCCTTCGAGCTCTGGTTCTGGCGCTCGATGACGGCAAGCTTGTTGCATGAGCTAGATATCAAGGAAATCAACTAAAGAGCAGCATTGCAGGAAAAAACTGCGCAAAAGATGCCATCTTGGCGCCAGCTTTTAGAATCCCTTTGGCTGAAATTCGTCCCCCAACGCCACGCCCGCCTGATCCGCCCAAGGCAATCCTGCACACTCTGACAGCTGCATCATGGTCACGGCGGAAACCTCCCTCCAAACACCAGCCGTTTGAATACCTCCGGGGCCAGGTACGCCAACTGCAACTGGCGGCTGACATGGCGTCCGGCCAACCCGACGGCCTCGGCTAGTTCCTGAATGGTGGCAAATTCGCCGGCCTCTATGCGCCGCCGCTATCCCCATGCCCGACCTATGGCGCGCAGGATATGTGGGTCCTGTGACTGATCTTCGCCTAGGATTGGCGACTACAGCCATGTCCCGCTATTTCCGGCTTCTGCATCGGGACATTTTGCCAAATGTCCCGGTGGGAACGGCATAGCAAAATTGAGTTCTAACAGCGTTATGGCAGGGCCGTCTTGGAACCTAATGCAGGGTAGGTAAGTCTAACAGAGACTGGCTCAAATTGGTCTGCAAGCACCCGTCGAAAGTCTGAGTAAATTTAAGTTGAGCGCACGCGTTGGTCGCCACGTGCTTGCGGTTGCAAAGATTTACTTGACCGAACAGCGGAATCGGAACCAATGTTAGATTGGTCTGACCCATTACTGTTATGGTACACTTCGGCGAAGAACGGATGGATCCATTGCGCGACGAGGCTCAAGATCCCGGCACTGGAATCGACAACGCCTCGGTTGCGCTGGCGCATATTCGCGCATTGATCCGGAGCGGCGCGCTGGACGCCGGTGGCAGATTGCCAACTGAAAGAGCGCTTTGCGCTCGTTTTGACATTAGCCGCCGTGCAGTTCGCCGCGCGCTTGATGCTCTGGAGGCCGAAGGGCTGGTCTGGCGGCGTCAGGGTAAAGGCACCTTTGTCGGTACCCCACCTGATCCCGGCGGCAATCTTGCCGCGATGATTGCGCCAGACACCGACCCGCTCAGTGTTATGGAGGCGCGCCTTGCGCTTGAACCAGAATTGGCGGCGTTGGCTGCACGACGGGCTACAGGCGAAGATGTGGCACGCATGCGCGCAATGGCTGAACGAGCGTCGCAGGCGACGGATGCGGATGCAGCAGAGCTTTGGGACGGCTCGTTGCACCGGACGATCGCTCGGCTAGCAGGCAATCCAATTCTGCGCGCAGCTTTCACTCTGGTTAATGAGGTGCGCCAACAGCAGCGATGGCAGCAAGAGCGCCAAATGGCGCGTTCGCCCGAGCTTGTCGCAAAGTATGATGCACAGCATGGTCGCCTCATCGATGCCATTGATGCCCGTGATGAGGATGGCGCGCGCGAAGCGATGCGTGCCCATTTGATGGAGCTCAAGGACAATCTGGGGCGAATACGCAGCACAGAGGGCATGCAATGACGGCCTCGCTGCTTGAGCTGCGTGATCTGACTATCACCTTGGCGGGGGAACCACAGCCGTTGGTTGACGATGTGGGCTTCACCCTTGGCCCGGGCGAAACTCTGTGCCTTGTCGGCGAAAGCGGTTGCGGCAAAAGCCTGACCTCATTGGCGTTGATGGGATTGCTGCAAAGCCCCCCGCTTTCTCTACGCGCAGGAAGCGCGCTTTTTGCGGGCGAAGATCTATTGACGATGTCGCCGGGTCGCCTGCGGGAAATCCGCGGAGGTCGCATGGCGATGATCTTTCAAGAGCCGATGACCTCGCTTAACCCGGCGTTGCGCATCGGTGAGCAGATTGCCGAGTCGGTGCGCCGCCACAAAGGCGTCGGCAAGGCTGCGGCGCGCGCACGCGCTTTAGACATGCTACGCCGGGTGCGTATTCCTGCGCCGGAAAAGCGGCTGGATGAATTTCCCCATCAATTGTCGGGTGGCATGCGCCAACGCGCGATGATTGCCATGGCCTTGGCCAATGATCCCGAGTTGCTGATCGCGGATGAGCCGACAACCGCTCTTGATGTCACCATTCAGGCGCAGATCCTTGACCTAATGCGCGTACTTCAAGCCGAGACGGGCGCGGCCATGGTGCTTATCACCCATGATTTGGGTGTGGTGGCCGAAATGGCCGACAAGGTCGCGGTGATGTATGGTGGGCGCATCGTCGAGGCGGGAACGGCTGAACAGCTTTTTACAGATCCCCAACACCCCTACACGATTGGCCTGATGTCGTCGATGCCGTCGCTGGGTACACGGACCGCGCGCTTGGTGACGGTGCCGGGCAGTGTACCGCAACTCGGTGCAATGCCGCCCGGATGCCGCTTTTCGACACGTTGCCCCTTTGCGGATGCGGCCTGCAGTACGTTGCCTGCACGGCGGGATGTGGGCGCGGGGCATACCGTGGCCTGTCACCATGCACCGCTCGAAGTTGCTGAGGCCCCGTTGGAGGCCAGATCATGACAGCCATTATTTCCGCCCGCGACCTACGCAAGGAATTCGAGACGCATCGCCCGCTCTGGGGGGCTGCGACCGTGGTGCGCGCAGTCGATGGGGTGTCACTTGATATCTCGGCCGGCGAAACATTTGCAATCGTGGGCGAGTCGGGCTGTGGGAAATCCACCCTCGCCCGGCTTTTGCTGCGGCTCATTGATCCAACGGCGGGCGAGGTCTGGTTCAAGGGCGAAGATCTTGCCGCCTTGCCGGCGGATAGACTGCGTAGCCTGCGACGCGATCTGCAGTTCATCTTCCAAGACCCCTTTTCCTCGCTCAATCCGCAGATGACGGTCGGCGCGTTGATCGAAGAGCCGATGCGCGCCCATGCGATCGGCACCGCCACCGAGCGTCGTGAAAGGGTAGGGGCGTTGCTTTCGCGGGTCGGGCTGACGCCTGCGCATGCCGATCGTTACCCGCATGAATTCTCGGGCGGGCAGCGGCAGCGCATCGGCATCGCCAGGGCCTTGGCGTCAGGGCCATCGGTGCTGATCGGTGACGAGCCTGTCAGCGCACTTGATGTGTCGATCCAGGCGCAGGTGGTCAATCTTCTTGAAGATCTCAAGGAGGATTTCGGGCTGACGCTGATTATCATTGCGCATGACCTGGCCGTGATCCGGCACATGGCCGACCGCGTGGCGGTAATGTATCTTGGCGAGGTGGTGGAACTTGCGACCGCCACCGATCTTTTCGCGCGCCCGCGTCATCCCTATACCGCCGCACTTATGGCCGCGATTCCGGTTGCTAGTTTCGGCGCCCGGCGCGCAAGCACACCTCTTGAGGGCGATCCGCCAAATCCGATTTCGCCGCCCGATGGCTGCCGCTTTCACCCGCGTTGTACCTACGCTACCGATCTTTGCCGCCGCACGCGCCCGACATTGCAACCGCGAGAGGATGGCAGCGCCGTCGCCTGCCACCATGCTGAAACGCTGGCGCTGGCGGGGTTGAGCGATGTCACGGTGCGCCGCAACCCCGCCGCGCAAGCCCGTTTTGCCCGCTATGCCGCCGCATTGGCAGGCCCCAATACAACCGAAAACAGCCCGAAAACGGGCGGGACCACCAACTCAACAGACGGAGGAACTATCTGATGGCACTTAAGAAAAACCTCGCTTTGGCACTGGCCTTCGGGCTTGCGGCCACGGCCTTGCAAGCGCAGGACATGCGCATAGGTCTGCAAGAAGACCCCGATGTTCTCGATCCTGATCAGTCACGGACCTTCGTGGGCCGGATTGTTTATGCGGCACTGTGCGACAAGCTGGTAGATATCTCGCCCGGTCTTGAGATCGTGCCGATGCTGGCAACTGGGTGGGAATGGTCGAGTGATGGCCTGCAGCTGACCATGACGCTGCGCGACGGCGTCACCTTCCATGATGGCACGCCATTCAACGCTGCCGCCGTGGTCGCCAATATCGACCGCAGCCAGAACCTGCCCGAAAGCCGGCGTAAGTCGGAGCTTAGCTCGGTCACAGGTGTTGAGGCGGTCGATGATTTGACGGTTCGCTTCACCCTCGGCGCGCCCGATGCGACCTTGATTGCGCAGCTGGCCGACCGGGCAGGCATGATGATCTCGCCCACGGCTGCTGCAGCGGCCGGCGTTGATTTTGGGGCGAACCCGGTTTGTTCTGGGCCGTTCAGCTTTGTTGAGCGTATCCAGCAAGACCGCATCGTTCTGACGCGTTTTGCCGATTACTGGAACGCCGATGCGATCAAGCTTGAAAGCGTGACCTTCCTGCCCATTCCCGACACCACGGTGCGTCTGGCCAACCTGCGGGCGGGCGATCTCGATATGCTCGAGCGTTTGGCGGCAACCGATGCGGCGTCGGTGCGCGGTGATGCGGATCTATCGATCGCGCAGGCGACATCGCTCGGCTACCAAGGCATCACGATCAACGTGGCCAATGGAGAGCGCGCCAATAGCCCCATCGGTCAGGACGCACGCGTGCGTCAGGCGCTGTCGGTGGCCATCGACCGCGACGTGATCAACCAGGTGGTCTTTGAGGGGGCGTTTGCTGCGGGCAACCAAGCCTATCCGCCAACATCGCCTTGGTACAATGCCGCCTATCCCGTTCCGGCACGCGATGTGGATGCTGCTCGCGCACTTCTGGCCGAAGCAGGCTATCCCGATGGGATCGACATCACCGTGCAGGTCGCAAACAACCCCGTGCAGCAGCAGCTGATGCAGGTTATTCAGGCGATGGCGGGCGAGGCGGGCATCCGCATCACGCTTGAGGCCAAGGAGTTTGCAACGCTGTTGTCGGAACAGACGGCGGGCAATTTCATCGGCAGCCAAGTGGGATGGTCGGGCCGCGTCGATCCTGATGGCAATATCCATCAGTTTATGACCACCGATGGCGGCTTGAACGACTCAGGCTATTCAAACGCCGAGGTGGATCGCCTGCTGAATGAGGCCCGCACATCCAACGACATCGCCACGCGCCGTGCGCTCTACACGCAGGCCAGCGACATCTTGATGGCCGATATGCCGATCATCTACCTCTACCATCAGGTGTGGATCTGGGCGCTTGATAGCGGCATCGAGGGTTTTGTGCCCTATCCCGACGGGATGATCCGCCTGCAAGGCGTGTCGATGACGCAATAACCAAACACTGCGGCGCGCGGCCAGATGATCGCGCGCCGCCCCATGTTGTTTCCAAAGTCACGATATCGCGGACGGAGCCACCATGCTTGCCTTCATCGGACGTCGCTCATTGATCGCCATTCCGACCGTGATCTTGATCTCGGTCTTCGTCTTCGCGTTGCAAAAGCTGTTGCCGGGCGATCCGGTGCTGGTGATGGCGGGCGAAGAGCGCGATCCCGCGGTGCTGGAATATCTGCGCGAGCAATACCGTCTGAATGATCCGATCCCGGTGCAATACATGATCTGGGTCGGTAATGCCTTGCAGGGCGATCTGGGGATTTCGTTGCGCACCAATCAACCCGTTTTGGCTTTGATTGCGCAAAAATTGCCGGTGACCCTACAACTTGCGGTCATGGCATTGGTCATCGCCGTGGTGATCGGGGTGCCAGCCGGTGTGTTATCGGCCTACAAGAAGGGCACATGGATCGACTGGCTTGCCAATGTCGTGGCGCTGTCTGGATTGTCGGTGCCGAATTTCTGGTTGGGTATCATGTTGATCTTGCTGGTGTCGGTCAAATTGGGCTGGCTTCCGGCCTCGGGCTATCAGCCGTTTTCTGATGATCCTTTGCAATCAATCCGCACCATGCTGATGCCGGCCTTCGTGCTGGGCACAGGCATTGCTGCCACATTGATGCGGCATACCCGCTCGGCGATGCTGAGCGTTTTGAAATCTGACTATATCCGCACCGCGCGGGCCAAAGGTCTGGCCGAGCATGTGGTGTTGATCAAACATGCGCTGCGCAATGCGCTGGTGCCGATCGTGACCGTCACGACGCTGCTGTTTGGCGAGTTGTTGGCGGGTGCTGTGCTGACCGAGCAGATTTTTACCATCCCTGGGTTCGGAAAGCTGGTCGTGGATGCGGTCTTCAACCGCGATTATGCCGTGGTGCAGGGGATCGTACTTTGTACCGGGATCGCCTTTATATTCATGAACCTTTTGGCAGATGTGGCCTATCGCATCCTCAACCCGCGCATGAGGGATAAATGAGTACGCTCACCGCTGATCCGCGTCGTGCCGCGGCCGAGGTGCTGCCCCAGCGCCGAAGCCGGATCTGGCGGAAGTTCCGTGCCAATCGCGCGGCCCTTTTGGGCGGGGTGATCGTAGGCTTTTTCGTCTTGATCGCACTGCTCGCCCCACTCTTGCCGATCCCCGCGCCGACAGCCACCGATTGGGGCGCGGTGCGCAAGGCCCCATCGTCGGCACATTGGTTCGGCACAGATGAAATCGGGCGAGATGTGCTTTCGCGCATGGTGTGGGGGGGGCAGGCCTCGCTGATGGCGGGGGTGGTGTCGGTGGCTATCGCCGTGTTCTTGGGCGTGCCTTTGGGCATTCTGGCGGGCTACCTGCGCGGCTGGACCGATGCCGCAATCAGCCGCGTGACCGAGGCGATGCTGGCCGCACCCTTCCTTATTCTGGCCATCGCTTTGGCTGCGTTTCTTGGTCCGTCTTTGACCAATGCCATGATCGCCATCGGTCTAAGCGCCATGCCGATTTTCATTCGACTGGCACGCGCACAGACCATGGCCGTTATGACCGAAGACTATGTTGAAAGCGCGCGCGCCGTGGGGCTGCGCCACGGCCCGATGATCTGGCGCTATATCCTGCCCAACATCTTTCCGCCGATCCTTGTGCAAGCGACGCTGACCATCGCGACCGCGATCATCGCCGAGGCATCACTGTCTTTTCTGGGACTTGGGCAACAACCGCCCGCTCCTTCTTGGGGCTCGATGCTGAACGTGGCAAAAAATTTCCTCGAACAAGCGCCATGGATGGCGCTTTATCCCGGTGCTGCGATTTTCCTCGTGGTGTTGGGCTTCAACCTTCTGGGCGACGGGCTGCGCGATGCGTTAGACCCGCGCGATCACTGATAAAGTCATAAAACGGACCCATCCCATGAGCTTCACCACCCGCCCCGAGATCACCGGCACCTTCGGGGTTGCGACCTCGACCCATTGGATCGCCTCTGCCGTTGGGATGAAAATCCTCGAACAAGGCGGCAATGCTTTTGACGCCGCAGCTGCGATGGGCTTTGTGTTGCAGGTGGTGGAGCCGCATCTGAACGGCCCCTTGGGCGATATGCCCTTGATGCTGCGCACCGCCGGGGCCGATGCGCCGGTGGTGATCTGCGGGCAGGGCACGGCGCCGGCAGGGGCCACCATCGATCATTACAGATCCATCGGGCTGAACATTGTGCCGGGGTCGGGGCTGCTTGCGACCGTCATCCCCGGTGCCTTCGGCGCATGGATGCTGATGCTGCGTGACCATGGCAGCCTGCCCCTGCGCGAGATCTTGGCCCCCGCGATTTATTATGCGCGCAATGGTCATCCCGTTTTGCCGCGCGTCGCCGCGACCATCGCCAGCTTGCATGATTTCTTTCGCGATGAATGGCCCACATCCTACGCCACTTGGCTGCCCGGCGGGCGGGCCCCTGAGGCGGGGCGGTTGTTCAAGAACCCCGATCTTGCCGACACATGGGAGCGTGTGCTGGCCGAGGCCGAGGCCGTGCAAGGCCATGCCGCCCAGATCGAGGCTGCGCGCCGCGCCTTTTACGAGGGGTTTATCGCTGAAGGTATCGACGATTACCTGCGCGATGCTTGCGTCATGGATGCCGAGGGCGAGCGCCGCAAGGGCGTACTGACAGGCCAAGACATGGCCGATTGGCAGGCGGTTTACGAAGACCCGCTCTTTGTCGACTATCACGGCTGGCGCGTCTGGAAGGCCGGCGTCTGGACGCAAGGCCCGACGCTTTTGCAATCGCTGATGACGCTGTCGGGTGTCGATCTTGCTGCGATGGACCCGCGCGGGGCGGATTTCGTCCATCATGTGACCGAGGCGATGAAGCTCTCCTTCGTCGATCGCGAGGCCTATTACGGCGATCCGGCTTTCGTGGATATCCCGGTCGAGACGCTGCTGTCGGCCGATTATGCCGCGACGCGCACGCCGTTGATCGGCGACAAGGCCTCACTCTTGCAACGCCCAGGCCATATCGTGGGATATGAGGCATGGGCCAAGGCCGCCATTGCGCGGGCGGGCCAAGAGCATGCTGAAGGGCCGGGGATGGGTGCGGGTGAACCCACCATGGCGCATCTGACCGAGAAACGCGGCGATACCGTGCATCTGGATGTGATCGACCAATGGGGGAACATGGTGTCGGCCACGCCTTCGGGTGGCTGGCTGCAGTCCTCGCCGATCATTCCGGGCTTGGGCATGCCACTCAATTCACGCGCGCAGATGTTCTGGCTGGAGGAGGGGTTGGCCACCTCACTGGCACCCGGCCGCCGTCCGCGCACGACGCTTTCGCCTTCGATGGCCGAAACAGATGGGCGCAAGCTCGCCTTCGGCACGCCCGGCGGGGACCAACAGGACCAGTGGCAGCTGATCTTGTTGCTGCGTCTGGTGCATGGGGGCATGAACCTGCAAGAAGGGATCGACGCGCCGCTGTTCCACACGGCGCATTTCCAATCCTCTTTCTACCCGCGCGGCACAAAGCCCGGTCATCTGATGGTCGAGCCTGCCTTTGGCGATGCGGTGCTTGCCGATCTGCGCGCGCGCGGCCATGATCTTGAGGTGTCCGAGCCTTGGGCGGTGGGCCGCCTAACCGCCGCCTCGCGCGATACGGACGGCATGCTTAAGGCCGCCGCAACACCGCGGCTGATGCAGGCCTATGCAATCGGGCGCTAAGCCAAGGGGGATGTCATGACCTACTCCATCACCGCGCGCGATTCCGAGACAGGGCAATATGGTGTTGCCGTCGCCAGCCGCTTTTTCGCGGTCGGCGCGCTTGTGCCCCATATTCGAGGCGGCAAATGTGCGGTCGCCACGCAGGCCTTCGTTTCGCCGATCTGGGGTCTGGAGGCCGCTGATCGTATGGCGCGCGGTGAGGTGGGCGCCGATGTCCTTGCCGATCTGGTCGCGCGCGACGGTGGGCAGGCGATCCGCCAAATCCATATGATCGATAGCGCAGGGCGCGTTGCAGCTCATACAGGGTCTGGCTGCGTCGATTGGTGTGGACATGTGGCGGGCGAGGGGGTGTCTGTGGCGGGCAATATGTTGGCTGGTCCTGATGTCATTGCCCAGACGCTTGCCGCCTATCAAGATAATCTACAGCTACCTTTCGCCGAACGGTTGATGCGTGCGATGGAAGCCGGGCAGGCAGCGGGTGGTGACAAGCGAGGCACACAATCGGCGGCGTTGGTTATCCACCGGAGCGAGGATTACCCATGGCTGTCGCTGCGCGCCGATGATCACCCCGATCCCCTGGATGAGTTGCGTCGCCTCTATGACGTGGCGGGCGAGCGGTTCTTGCATGTCGCCGCATCCATGCCTACGCGAGAAAACTTCTCAGGCTTGACCGATCGGCGCGGGATTGACGCGGCCATCAGTGAGGCAGAGGCGCGCGCGCGTGCTGAGGGGCGCAAAAGTCGCTCTTTCGCGACACCGCTTCCGGAATGAGGGGGCTCTGTTCCATTCGGATGACGCTTGCGCTTGCGAAGGGTAGTTGCAAGGCACCAATCCCGGTTGTGACGGGCTATCAGTCGCCAGAACAAACGCCTCGCGCGAACCCGCGGTCGAACCGTCTGGAAGGACCCATTCTCGGGTCCTTTGGATTGAACAAGGTCGCGGGTTCGAGGTAGGCGCCGGCGGTTGGCCCAAACAGAATTTCAAAATTGCTTCACGCTTCAAACGCCGGGCTGCTTTAGCCGCGGAGCCGCCTGACCGGCGAAGTACGCCAAGCCACCTCTTGATTGGTTAGCTCGGTGATGTTCGACGCTTCATGTTTCAGCGTCCAAGCTGATGTGCGGAACCGCGCAATATATTCGCGAGACTGAGCGCCCACCGCGCCTTGGACATGGCGGTCTAATAGCTTCTCGACTGCGAGCTCGATCTCCGAGCGGATGCGGGATTTATTGGACGTGTCAGGACCCGTTGAGCAATGCTGCGCTTATAGGGGCTGTAGCCTTATAGAGTTCACAAAACTGTGAAAAACGGGCATTGGCGATGCTGGCATAGGCAGAGTCGGGTTCGAACACCTGTTCGATCGGGACAAGGTCTTGGGTCGCGGCTCCAAGGTCGCGAAAGCTGCCGCAGGCGACGCCACCCATCGCAAGCGCACCCATCGCCCCGGCATCGGTCACGGCTACCCGTGCAAGGGGGCGGCCAAGGGCGTTAGCCCTGATCCGGCACCACGCATCGGACCGCGCGCCGCCTCCGCCATGGCGCAGCACGGGCGCCACGCATTTGCCGGAGCGTTCGACGGCTTCCAGGGCAAGGCGGGCGGAAAAGGCCACGCCTTCGAGAACTGATGCCACCATCTCGCCGGGGCCCGATGCCCCGGACAGACCCGCGAAGGCCGCGCGCGAGCTCGTGGTCCAGAGCGGCGCGCGTTCGCCATCGAGATGGGGCAGGAAGAGCGGGCTGTCGCTGGTGACGGATGTTTGCGCGGCCAGAGCTTCCATCCGCGCATGATCTGCCGCGAGGATGCCGGCGATCCAGTCACGTGCCGCGCCGCCCGATTGCGTCGGTCCGGCATGCACTGTTATACCGCGCCAACGCGGAAAGACGATCACCCCCGGCTCAGCTGTGCATGTCGTTGAGATTAGGCCGAGCACCTCGCTCGTGCCTGAGAGGTACATCGCTTGCCCCTCGCCCGTGACGCCGAGACCCACCATCGCCGTCAACGCATCCATCGTGCCCGCGGCGACGGGCACGCCCTTGAACGGGCCATCAGTAATCTGGCCGGCCACCGCGAGCGGGTCGCATAGCGGCGGCAGCACCTCTACCGCACCGGACATGAGCGCAAGCACCGTGTCGGCATAGCACAGGTCGTTCCCGGCTAGGCCGATCGCCGAGAGCGGGTCAGAGACGATCGCGCCGGTCAAACGCGCGATCACCCAGTCCTTGGGTAACAGGACATGACGCGTCGCGGCCCAGATCGCCGGCGCACCATCGGCCATCCATGCTATCCGGGACAATGCGTGGCTGGCATCGATGGGAATCGGTGCCCCCAGCGCGGCGATGCGCGCGGCGTGATCGAGGCAGTCATCGAGTGCGCCCGCGACACGGCCGGGCCGGGTGTCTTGCCAGGTCAATGCCGGGGCCAGCGGCGTTAACGCCGCGTCACAGAACACATGCGTGTTCACCTGCGAGGTG
>JBEAQJ010000102.1:0-16044 GCA_041163945.1 Pseudomonadota bacterium | reverse complement strand
TTCGGGCACCTATCAAACAAGGGCCTTTCTGACGCGCAGGGGGGCTTGATTAAGGGGGGTGCCCCATCGGTGGACAGCCCGACTTGGCTGGCAAACGGGTAGAGTAACCCCCAAAATGAGTCCGATTGACCTTGAAGTAGGCATTACAGCCACGCCCCCATAGGGGAGCCATCATGGTAACATTTTATGTGGGATTTAAAAAACATAATAATATCAATGCAATTTGGCGGAGGAGGTGGGATTCGAACCCACGGTACGCTTTCACGCACGCCGGTTTTCAAGACCGGTGCCTTAAACCGCTCGGCCACTCCTCCGCTGGGGTGTTCCTAGGGGTGTCGTCATGATTCTGAAAGATGGCCTGATCCACATCGCCCGTGACGACAGGGTTGGGCACGGGCCGCAGACGGGTTTTCAGCCGTCGCGAAACACGTTAGGCTGCCCCAATGGCAAAATGGCGCGGCACCAAGACCGTGTTTCGAGGACTTTCGGCGCCTTTGGCGGCCGATGGCGTGATGATCGAGTGGCTGAATGAACAGGGATCCCAAAATCGGGTTGCAGCGCCGTTTCGGCTTTGCCCTGGCGGCCTTGATCGGCTTGGTGGGCTGTCACGCAACGGATGATGCCCGCACCGATACCGGCACGGGGCAGGCCGAGATGATCCGCCTGATCGAGCGCGACATCGAAGCCCCCGAGGTGTTCGAACGCACCGAACCCGGTCTGTGGGATGGGCGCCCGTCCCTGGCGGGGGTGTGGGTGTCTCATCCGAATGTGGCCAACCCCGAACGGGTGATCATCCGCAACGAAGACAATGGCCGCTTTGTCATTGGCGCGCTGTTTCGGGGTGATCGGGCGGGCTTGGGCGCGGCCTTTGCGCTATCGGCGGACACGGCGACCGCGCTTGGCATTGCGGCCGGCACGCCGACGCTGTTGCAGGTGACGGCCCTGCGCCGCGAAGGGATGGCCGACCCCGCCGGCACGACCACACGCCCGGCATCAACCGCGGCCGACATGGCGCCGCTTTCGCCCACAGCCACCCCGGCCACCGGCCCTGCAGACGCGACATCCGCCGCCCCGGCGCTTGACCGGGCCTATGTTCAGATCGGGATCTTTTCGGTGCAGAAGAATGCCGACAACACCGCGCGGGCCTTGCGCGCCGCGGGCTTGGCGCCGACAGTCTATGCACAGGAATCAAACGGGCGCGGCTTTTGGCGCGTCGTGGTTGGCCCGGCACGCAGCATGGCCGACCGGGCCAAAATGCTTGCGGTGGTGCGCGGCCTTGGGTTTCACGATGCCTTTGTCGTGGCGCGGTGATCGATTGAGACGGGAAAGCGGAATGAACAGCACGCACGCCCCCAGAAACCGACGTATCGCCGCCTGGGTGGCCGGGCTGATGCTGGCGATGTGGGCGGGGGGTGTCACGGCACAGGGCTACGATACGGAAGCCACGGCCGCCTATGTCATCGACCATGGTTCGGGTCAGGTGCTGTTGTCACACAATGCCACCATTCCGATGCCGCCGGCCTCGATGTCGAAGCTGATGACGTTGTTGATGGCGTTCGAGGCGCTCAAGGACGGACGGCTTAGCCTGGAGACCCGCGTGTCGGTCAGCGAACACGCGATGAGCTTTGGCGGCTCGACCATGTTCCTGAACACCACCGACCGCCCCACGATCGAGGAATTGATCCGCGGGATCGTCATCGTGTCGGGCAACGACGCCTCGGTCGTTCTGGCCGAAGCGCTTAGCCCCGATGGCACCGAAGCGGGCTTTGCCCGCATGGCCACGGCACGGGCGCGCGAACTTGGGATGGAGACCACGACACTGGTCAACGCGTCGGGCTGGCCGGCCCCCGGCCATGTGATGAGCATGCGCGATCTGGGCATTCTGGCCGAGGAAATCATCACCGCCCACCCCGATTATTATCGCTATTTCGTGGAAACCGAATTCGATTACCAGAACCGCGCGCCCGCCAACCGGTTCAACCGCAACCCGTTGCTGGGCCTTGGCATCGGTGCCGATGGGCTCAAGACCGGCCACACGCAAGAGGCGGGCTATGGCCTTGTCGGATCGGCGGTGCAGGGCAATCGGCGGGTCACCTTCGTGATCACCGGCCTGCCCAGCGCGGCGGCCCGCGCACGCGAAAGCGAACGGATCCTGAACTGGGCCTTCCGCCAATTCGTGGAACGCCAAGTGGTCACGCAGGGCCGGGAAATCGCGCAAATCCCGGTGTTCATGGGGGCCCTGCCCGATGTGGGGCTGGCGCCGGCCCGCGATCTGACGCTGTTGGTGCCGGTGTTGGGCGATGCCGCGCTCAGCGCCCAGATCAGCTACACCAGCCCCGTCGCCGCACCGGTCAGCGCGGGTGATGTTCTGGGCGAATTGGTCGTGCGCTTGGGCGAGGCAGATGGAAATTCGGATGCGACTGGGGTGGTGGAACATCGCATCCCGCTGGTGGCTATGGCATCGGTGCCCCAGGGCGGGCTGGCCATCCGCCTGACCACTGCGCTGCGCGCCGTTCTGGCCGAGGTGATGGGCCTGCAATCCGTTCCGGCGGGCGGCTGATGCGCACCGCCAAGGCGCTGTTCATCAGCCTCGAAGGAATCGATGGCTCGGGCAAATCCACGCAATCGCGCCGCTTGGCCGCGCTGATGCGCGCCCAAGGTCGCGACCCGGTTCTGACGCGTGAACCGGGCGGCGCGCCCGGCGCCGAGGAAATCCGCCGCCTGCTGGTCGAAGGCGATCCCGATCGTTGGTCGCCCGAAACCGAGATCTTGTTGTTCACCGCCGCACGGCGCGATCATCTGGAACGCACCATTCGGCCCGCGCTGGCCAGCGGGCGCGACGTGATCACCGATCGTTTCGCCGACAGCACACGCGTCTACCAAGGGGCCACGCGCGGCGATCTGCGCGGCCTGGTCGACGATATCCATGCGCGCATCATCGGGATCGAACCCGATCTGACCCTGATCCTCGACATGGACCCGGAGGTGGCGCTGACGCGGGGCCTGGCGCGCCGCTCGGGCGAGGATCGGTTCGAGGATTTCGGGCTGGCGTTCCAGCACAAGCTGCGCGCGGGCTTTCGTGCGCTGGCCGCAACGGCGCCGGGGCGCTGCGTGCTGATCGACGCCAACCGCGACGCCGATGCCATCGCCGCAGACATCGCCACCGCCGTGCTCGGGCGCCTGGGATAACGCCAAGACCGCAGGTTTTCCGCCCCCCGCGCCCATGCTAGGACTGGCCCATGACCGATGACGCCCTGCCAGAACCCGACCGTGTCGACGGCGCGCCCCACCCGCGCGAGATCGCGCATCTGTTCGGCCATGCCGCGGCCGAGGCGGATTTTCTTGCAGCCGCAGGTTCCGACCGGCTGCCGCATGGATGGCTTTTGACCGGGCCCGAGGGTATCGGCAAGGCAAGCTTTGCCTGGCGCGCGGCGCGCTTTCTGCTGGCCACCCCGCCCAAATCTGAGGCCGATCATGGCTTGTTCGGCGCCGCCCCCCCGCCCGATACCTTGGATGTCGCACCGGATCATCCTGTCGCCGCGCGGCTGCGCGCCTTGTCCGAACCCGGGCTGTGCCTGATCCGGCGCGGCCCGCGCGACGACGGCAAGGCGCTGTCGGATGTGATCCGCATCACCGAGGTGCGCCGGCTCAAGACGTTCTTTCAACTGTCGGCGGGCGGCGCGGGGCGGCGCGTGGTGATCGTGGATTGCGCCGATGATCTGCATCCCAACGCCGCCAATGCGCTGCTGAAGGAATTGGAAGAGCCGCCGCGCGATGCGGTGCTGTTCTTGATCGCGCACCGGCCGTCAGCGCTGTTGCCGACGATCCGCTCGCGCTGTCGCACGCTGCGCTTTCAGCCCTTGGGTGCGGCCGATCTTGCCGCTGCATTGGCGCAGGCGGGCCAAAGCGTGCCCGAAAACGCCGCCGGGCTGACCGAGCTTTCGGGTGGCTCGGTGGGTCGGGCGGTGCGGCTTTTGTCGCATGACGGGCTTGGGCTTTATGGCGATCTGTTGCGGCTTTTGCAGGGGCTGCCGCGGCTCGACCGGCCCCTGGCGCTGCAACTGGCGGATGCCACGTCGGGCAAGGACGGCGAAGCGCGCTTTGATCTGACGCTGCTGTTGCTGGACACCGCGCTGGCGCGGTTGGCGCGGGCCGGATCGACCGGGGCGACCCCGCCCGAGATCGTGCCGGGCGAAGCCGCGGCACTGGCCCGGCTGGCCCCCGACCCCAAGGCGGGGCGGCTTTGGGCCGATCTGGCCGCCGCCCTGACCCAGCGGGCGCGCCGGGGTCGGGCGGTCAACCTTGACCCGGCCGCGCTCACATTCGATATGTTCCTCGAACTTGACCGGGCGGCAGCCGCCCTGCCCGCCGCCTGATCGCGTGAAATGAGCCCCATGCCCGAAGCCCCCCCCGACATCGTCGACAGCCATTGCCATCTGGATTTCGACAGTCTTGCGGGGGAATTGCCCGCGGTGGTGGCGCGCGCGCAAGCCGCCGGCGTCACGCGCATGGTCACGATCTGCACACGGCTGCACAAGGCCGCAAGCGTGCGCGCAATCGCCGAGGCACATGATGCCGTGTTCTGGGCCGCAGGCACCCACCCGATGAGCGCGGCCGAAGAACCGCTGGCGCGGGTGGCCGAACTGGAAGCGCTGGCGGCGCATCCGAAATTCGTGGGCATCGGCGAAACCGGGTTGGATTATCACTACACCGCCGACACGAAACCGGTCCAGCAAGACAGCCTGCGCATCCACATCGAAGCCGCCCGCCGGACGGGGCTGCCGCTGATCATCCATGCCCGCGACGCCGATGCGGACATGGCCCGCATCCTGACCGAAGAACACCGCGCCGGCAGCTATTCGTGCGTGATGCATTGCTTCAGCTCTGGCCCTGCGCTGGCGCAGGCGGCGCTTGATCTGGGGTTCTACCTGTCGATGTCGGGCATCGCGGCCTTTCCGAAATCGCACGATTTGCGCGCGATCTTCGCCGCCGCCCCGCTGGAGCGCATCTTGCTGGAAACCGACAGCCCCTACCTGGCCCCGCCACCCTACCGTGGCCAACGCAACGAGCCGGCCCATGTGGCGCACACCGCACGGGTCGGCGCCGATCTGTTCGGGCTGAGTTACGCCGATTTCGCGCGCCAGACCTCGGCCAATTTCGATCGGCTGTTCTGGAAAGCCGCCGCCTGGGCACGGGCGGCCTAGCACCATGGCCGAGCTTGTCTTTACCATATTGGGCTGCGGGTCATCGGGGGGCGTGCCGCGGCTTGGCGGCGATTGGGGTCTGTGCGATCCCGCCAACCCCAAGAACACGCGGCGGCGCTGTTCGCTGCTGATCCAGCGCCGTGACATTGGCGGCGAAACGGCGGTCTTGATCGACACCTCGCCCGATCTGCGCGCCCAGTTGCTGGACGCCGGGATCGGCCGGCTTGACGGGGTGGTCTATACCCATGGCCATGCCGATCATGTGCATGGTCTCGATGATCTGCGGATGATCGTCTACAACATGCGCAAGCGGCTGCCGGTCTGGGCCGATGGGGCCACGCAGAACGATTTGTTGAACCGCTTTGCCTATGCCTTCGTGCAGCCGCCCGGGTCGGCCTATCCGCCGATCCTGGATCTGAATTCCATCACGGGCGATGTGGTGATCGACGGGGCCGGCGGCGCGATCCGGCTGACCCCGTTCGAAGTGGTGCATGGCAACATTCATGCGCTGGGCTTTCGGATTGGCGATCTGGCCTATCTGCCCGACGTGTCGGAAATTCCGGATGCGGCCTGGCCCGTTCTGGGCAATCTCGATTGCTGGGTGCTGGATGCGTTGCGCCGCACGCCCCACCCCAGCCACGCCCATCTCGCGCGCGCGCTGGATTGGATTGCGCAGGCCCGCCCACGCCGCGCGGTGCTGACCAACATGCATGTCGACATGGATCACGCGACGCTCATGGCCGAAACCCCCGACCACATCATGCCGGCCCATGACGGCATGACCATCACCTACAAGGTCTGAGGCTTTGGGCGACATCCTGACCATCGTGCTGCCCGTCTTTCTGGTCGTCGGGGCGGGCTATGTCGCGGTCTGGCAGCGGCTGTTCTCGGATGCTGCCGTGGATGGGCTGATGGCCTTTGCCCAGAAATTTGCCATTCCCTGCTTGTTGTTTTCGGCCATTGCCACGCTGGATCTGGGGGCGGATTTCGACCTTGGGCTGATGGTCAGCTATTACAGCGGGTCGGTGATCAGCTTTTTCGCCGGGGTATTCGGGGCCCGGCTGTTGTTCGGCCGGCCCTGGACCGACAGCGTCGCCATCGGCTTTTGCGCCCTGTTTGCCAATTCCGTCCTGCTGGGGCTGGCGATCGGCGAACGGGCCTATGGCATCGACAGTCTTGGCCCGAATTACGCCATCGTCGCGCTGCACGCACCGATCTGTTACCTGCTGGGCATCGTGACGATGGAAATCGTGCGCGCCGAAAGCGGCGGATGGGGGCTGGTGCACACGGTCACGCAGGCGATGTTCCGCAACTCGCTGATGATCGGGATCGGCTTGGGTTTCGCCGTGAACCTGAGCGGCGCGCCGGTTCCGGGCGTGGTGGCGGATGCGCTTGCGCTGATGGTGCGCGCGGCCCTGCCGGCGGCGCTGTTCGGGCTGGGGGGCGTGCTGTATCGCTATAAGCCCGAAGGCGATGCCGGCGTGATCGCCATGATCTGCGGCATTTCCCTGGTGGTGCATCCGGCAATTGCCTGGGCCTTGGGCCAAACCTTGGGCGGGCTGAGCCAAGACCAATTGCGCGCCGCGGTCGTGACCGCCGCCATGGCGCCCGGTGTGAACACCTATATCTTTGCCGACATGTATGGCGCGGCCCGGCGGGTGGTGGCGTCATCCATCCTGATCAGCACGGCGCTGACGGTGGTGACCGCCTCGGGCTGGATCTGGGTGGTCGGCTGATCGGGCACGGTGCGCTGCCGGCGCATTCCACCATGGCGGGGTCATGGGATTGGCGCGCCCATAGCCCCGTCGCTTGCTGCGATGGATCGCTTGGCGTAAGACACCACCCTGTACCCAGACGCGACTAGCCGCCGGAGCGGACGACCCTGCCCCAAGTTCCCCCCAGCCCAACCCCGCAAGAACCCGCCGTTACCCCGGCGGGCCGACTGTTGGCGCGGCTCTGGCGCGAACATGTGGCGGGCTATTGGCCGCGTTTGTTGGCCGCGGCCCTGCTGATGAGCATCGAGGGCGCCGCGCTGGGGCTTTTGGCATGGCTCATCCAGCCGCTGTTCGACGATCTTTTCGCCGCCGGCAACATGACCGGGGTGGGATGGGTCGCCTTGGCGATCGCCGCCGTCTTTGCGCTGCGCGCGCTTGCGGGCTTTGCCCAGCGGGTGATCCTTGTGGCGGTGGGTCTCAAGGTGACAACCGCGCTGCAATCGCGGCTTTTGCGTCACATCCTGTCGCTGGATCTGACGTTTTTTCGCGACATGGCGCCGGGGGCGCTGATCGAACGGGTGCGCGGCGACACCTTGGCGCTGCAAGGCATCGCCACCACGACCGTGACATCGTTGGGGCGCGACACCATCGGGCTGGTCGCGCTTTTGACGGTGATGGTGCTGAACGATTGGGTCTGGACGCTGTTGGCGTTAATCGGTCTGCCGCTGCTGGTGCTGCCGATCCTGGCATTGCAGCGATACATCCGCGTCACCACCACCGCCAGCCGCGAAGCGGCATCGCGCCTGTCCACCCAGCTTGACGAGATTTTTCATGGCGCCCAGTCGGTCAAGCTGAACCGGCTGGAAGCCCATGAAACCGCCCGTTTTGACGGCGAAGTGCGCGGTTTTCTGCGCCAGGCACTGCGCGCCCAGCGTGGACTTGCCGCAAACCCGGCCGCCATCGACCTTGTGTCGGCGATCGGGCTGGTGGCGGTGTTGTATTATGGCGGGGCGCAGATCATCGCCGGCGAAAAGACTGTTGGGCAATTCATGTCCTTTTTCACCGCGCTGGGGCTGATCTTCGATCCGCTGCGGCGGCTGTCGAACATCGCGGGCCAATTACAGGCAGGCGTCGCCTCGTTGCAGCGGCTTTATGACGTGTTGGACCAACAGCCCACGATCCTGCCCCCCGCCAACCCACAGCCCTTGGCCTTGGGCGACATACGATTTGATGACGTAAGCTTTGGCTATTCCGGAACGCCGGTTCTGGACGGGCTAAGCTTTTTGGCCAAGGCCGGCCAGACCACGGCCATCGTCGGACCATCCGGGGCGGGCAAGACCACCATATTTGGGCTGTTGACGCGGCTGATCGATGCCGAGGCCGGGCGCATCAGCATCGGGGATGTGGCGGTGGGGGGCGTCGACATCGACCAGCTGCGCGACGCCATCGCGGTGGTCGGGCAGGAAACGGCGCTGTTTGACACCACGATTGCCGAAAACATCCGCCTGGGCCGTCTGGATGCCACCCCGGACGAGATCCAGGCCGCAGCCCGGGCCGCATCGGTGCTGGAGTTTGCCCAACAACTGCCGCTGGGGCTGGACACACCCGTGGGCCCGCGTGGATCGGCCCTGTCGGGCGGCCAGCGGCAACGCGTGACCATCGCACGCGCCATCCTGAAGGCCGCGCCGATCTTGTTGCTGGATGAACCGACCTCGGCGCTGGATGCGCGCTCGGAACAGTTGGTGCAGGATGCGCTGACCAAACTGAGCGCCGGGCGCACGACGCTGGTCATCGCCCATCGCCTGTCCACGATCCGCGATGCCGACCGGATCGTGGTTCTGGACCGCGGGCGTGTGATCGAACAGGGCAACCACGCCGAGTTGATGGCGCTGAACGGTGCCTATGCGCGGCTCGAGGCGCTGCAATCGGCCGGGCTTCTGCCCCAGCTTTAAGCCACGCCCCAGCCCCGGTCCGGCACCGGTCGGCAACCGATCAGATATCGGTCACAAGGTTGGATTGCCGGCCCAGACCTTCGATCGACAGTTCGACCCGCTCGCCCGCCTTGAGATAGCGCTGCGGCTTCTTGCCCATGCCGACACCCGGCGGGGTGCCCGTTACGATCAGGTCGCCCGCTTCCAGCAGCGCAAAGCGGCTCAGGTATTCGACCAGATGCGCAACCCCGAAGATCATCGTGGCGGTCGAGCCCTTCTGCATCACCGCGCCATCCACGGTCAGCTCCATCTCGAGCGCCTGCGGATCGGGAATTTCGTCACGCGTCACCAGAACCGGGCCGCAGGGGCAGAAGGACGGGTAGCTTTTGCCCTTGGACCATTGCCCACCGCGCTCGATCTGCCATTCCCGCTCGGACACGTCATTGGCGGCCACGTATCCAAAGACGTGATCCATCGCGGCCTCGGGTTTGATGCCCAGGGCGGGTTTGCCGATGATGATGCCCAGCTCGACCTCCCAGTCGAGCTTGTTGGCATGCGCGGGGCGCAGGATCGGGTCATGCGGGCCGCACAACGTGCTGCCGGGCTTGGTGAACATGATGGGTTCGGCGGGCACCGGCATGCCGGCTTCGGCGGCATGGTCGGAATAGTTCAGCCCGATGCACCAGATGTTGCGCGGCCGGGCAATGGGGGCGCCGATGCGCTGGCCCGCGATCGAAACGGCGGGCAGAGCGGCCGGATCGACCCCGGCCAGTCGCGCATCCAGATCGGCCAAGCTGTCGGGCCCGATATCGGGCACAATTCCCGAAATGTCCCGCCAAGATCCATCCTTGGCCTGCATCACCGGGCGTTCGGCCCCCGGTTGTCCGATCCGCATGAAACGCATGGTCTTTCCTCCTCGGTCGTGCGCGAACATCGGTAAACACCAGCGCGCGCGCCATGTCACGGGGGATCTTGCCGCCCGACCTGCGGGGCAAGGCCGCGCGGTCACGATACGCTGGAAGGTGATGGTGCGGTCGAGAAGACTCGAACTTCCACTCCGGTTAAGGAACAGCGACCTCAACGCTGCGCGTCTACCAATTCCGCCACGACCGCACTGTCTGAGGCTTGGTGGCGGGTCTCTAGACCAAGGGCTTTGCGACCTCAAGGGTGAAAATGTGTCCGCCGGCCGGGCAAGGAACAGGCCATCACCCGGCATGGGGACGCGGCGCAGGATTGGCCGCGTGCCGCACAATCCGCGTTGTGATCATGGGCACCGGGCTTTAGGACTGTGGGCCATGTGTTTTTGTCCCCGGATCGAAAGCCGCATGCCAAGCCCGACGCGCGCCAGTATATCGTTGCTTTCAGACCAGCCGCAGCAGGGCATTGCCCGTGTCGAAGGCACCAGCATGGATACCAACCCCGGATCGGGCCACACAACGATGGCCCCCAAGCTGCGAAAGGCGGGGCTTTTGCCCCGGTAGCGCGATGGTCGAATGGATCACCTCGGACAGGCCCGTGGATTACCCGGACGCCGTGGCGTGGATGGAGGCACGCGCCGAGGCGATCGCAGCGGGTACGGCGGATGAAGCGATCTGGTTGCTCGAACACCCCCCCCTCTACACCGCCGGAACCTCGGCCAAGCCTGCCGATCTGAAAGACCCGACCCGATTCCCCGTCTTCGAAACGCGGCGCGGCGGGCAATATACCTATCACGGGCCGGGCCAGCGGGTGGTTTACGTGATGCTCGACCTCAACCGGCGCGGGCGCGACGTGCGCGCCTTTGTGCAGGCGCTCGAGGCTTGGGTGATCGCGGCCTTGGATGAATTCAACATCAAGGGCGAAATCCGGCCGGGCCGTGTCGGCGTCTGGGTTGCGCGGCCCGACAAACCCGCCCTGCCCGACGGCACCCCACGCGAAGACAAGATCGCGGCCATCGGCGTGCGGCTGCGCAAATGGGTCAGCTTTCACGGGCTGTCGGTCAATCACGATCCCGATCTGTCCCATTTCGCGGGGATCGTGCCCTGTGGCATCACCGAGCATGGGGTCACCAGCCTGGTCGATCTGGGGCTGCCCGTCACGATGGACGACCTGGATCTGGCATTGCGGCGTTGTTTTGCAGGGGCTTTCCCCGCACCGGGCAGCCAAGCGGCGCACACCTTGATCTGAGACAATTTTCCTCACCCCAAAGCGCGGCTGATTGACGCCATCAACATTGCGGGACTGTTCAGTGCCGCCTAAACTCGCCAAAGGAAGTCAGCGGTTGCGAACGGCACAGCCCGTCGCGCCTTCGACGAGCGACAGACAGGAGTTTCACATGGCAGACGCCGCCATTCAGGGGCATGACCACGAACGACCGGGGTTCTTTACCCGTTGGTTCATGTCCACCAACCACAAGGATATCGGGATTCTTTACCTGTTCACCGCAGGTATCGTGGGTCTCGTGTCGGTCATCTTCACCGTCTACATGCGGATGGAGCTGATGGAGCCGGGCGTGCAGTACATGTGCGCCGAAGGCGCGCGCCTGACGGCTGCCGCGGTCGAAGATTGCACCCCCGACGGGCATCTTTGGAACGTGATGATCACGGGCCATGGCGTCTTGATGATGTTCTTCGTGGTGATTCCCGCGCTGTTCGGTGGCTTCGGCAACTACTTCATGCCGCTCATGATCGGCGCGCCGGACATGGCGTTTCCGCGTCTGAACAACCTGTCCTACTGGCTTTATGTTGCGGGCACCGCGCTGGCGTTCTGCGCCGTGTTCATCGATGGCGGCGCGGGTCCGGGCTGGACCTTCTATCCGCCGCTGTCGTGGCAGGATGCGCCGACCTCGCGCGCGGTTGATTTCGCGATCTTCGCGGTTCACGTGTCGGGGGCCAGCTCGATCCTGGGCTCGATCAACATGATCACGACCTTCCTGAACATGCGCGCGCCGGGGATGACCCTGCACAAGGTGCCGCTGTTTGCCTGGTCGATCTTTGTCACCGCCTGGCTGTTGCTGCTGTCGCTGCCGGTGCTGGCGGGTGCGATCACCATGCTGCTGACCGACCGCAATTTCGGCACCACGTTCTTTGACGTGGCCGGCGGCGGCGATCCGGTCTTGTTCCAGCATATCTTCTGGTTCTTCGGTCACCCCGAAGTCTACATCGTGATCCTGCCGGCCTTTGGCGTGATCAGCCACATCGTGTCGACCTTCTCGAAAAAGCCGGTGTTCGGCTATCTGCCGATGGTCTACGCGCTGGTGGCGATCGGCGGCTTGGGCTTCGTCGTGTGGGCGCACCACATGTACACGGTGGGCATGACACTGAACCAGCAGGCCTATTTCATGGTTGCCACGATGGTGATCGCGGTGCCGACAGGCATCAAGATCTTCAGCTGGATCGCCACGATGTGGCAGGGCTCGATCGAGTTCAAGACGCCGATGCTGTTTGCCATCGGCTTCATCTTCCTGTTCACGCTGGGTGGCGTGACCGGCATCATCCTGAGCCAGGCAGCGGTGGATCGGGCCTATCACGACACCTATTACGTCGTGGCGCATTTCCACTATGTGATGAGCCTTGGGGCCGTGTTCGGGATCTTTGCCGGCATCTACTACTGGATCGGCAAGATGTCGGGCCGGCAATACCCCGAGTTCCTGGGCAAGGTGCATTTCTGGATGTTCTTCATCGGCACCAATGTCACCTTCTTCCCGCAGCACTTCCTGGGCCGCCAGGGCATGCCGCGCCGCTACATCGACTATCCCGATGCCTTCGCGTTGTGGAACTACGTCAGCTCGATCGGCGCGTTCATTTCCTTTGCCTCGTTCGTTCTGTTCATCGGCATCGTGTTCTACACGATCTTCGCCGGCCGCAAGGTGACCCAGAACGCCTATTGGGGCGAACATGCCGACACGCTGGAATGGACGCTGCCCAATCCGCCGCCGGAGCACACCTTCGAAGAGCTTCCGACGCGCGAGATGTGGGACCGCCAACCGCATCACTGATCGGGCCCATGCCAGTCTTGATCGACACACCGAACGGGGCCCCGGACATCACCGGGGCCCTTTCTCGTCCGGGTCCGGGCGCGCCCCGGCTGCGGCTGCGGCTGACACCGCACAAATCGCTGACGCCCGAAGGCTTCGTGTGGTTCATCGGGGTGACGGCGGTCATGATCGCGGTGCCGCTGTTCTCGATCCTGGGAACGGCCGTGTTCTGGGTGCTGTTGCCCTTCATCATCGGCGCGATCGGCGCGATCTGGGCGGCGCTGAAACGGTCGTGGCGGGATCGCGACATCTGGGAAGAATTGCTGGTCTGGGACGACCTGATCCGGCTGGAACGCCACGAACCCAACCGCCCCATCCGCGACTGGGAAGCCAACCCGTATTGGGTGCGCGTCGCGCTGCACCCCCGCGGCGGGCCCGTGCCGCAGTATCTGACGCTGCAGGGCGGCCCGCGCGAGGTGGAACTGGGCGCCTTTCTGACGCCGCCCGAACGGGTCAGCCTGAAGGACACGCTGGAACGCGCCTTGCGCGCGCAACCAAGCTGATCGCCCCGCTTCGGATCGAGGCTGCGAAACCGGCCAGACCTAGATCAGCCGGGCCTTGATCTGCGCGCCGGCCGCGGCGAAATCCATCTGCCCCGCGTGGCGCGTCTTGAGCGCGGCCATCACACGCCCCATGTCGCGCAAGCCCGTGGCCCCGACTTCGGCGATGGCCGCGGCGATCGCGGCATCGACTTCGGCCTGGGACAGTTGCCGGGGCAAGAAGCCTTCGATGATCGCGATTTCCGCGCGTTCCTTTTCGGCCAGTTCCAGCCGCCCGCCTTCTTCGTAGGCGCGCGCGCTTTCCTGGCGCTGCTTGACCATCTTGCCCAAGATCGCCAGCACCGCCGCATCATCCACGCCATCGCCGCGCCCGTCGCCCCGTGCGGCGATGTCTTGATCCTTGATGGCGGCATTGATCAAGCGCAGCGTGCTGAGCCGGATGGCGTCTTTCTCGCGCATGGCGTCTTTCAGACCGGCGCTGATCCGTTCCCTCAGGTCCATGGCCATGCGTGTCCCCTTGCGCAGTTTCAAGCCGCCTAGATACGCCAGACGGTCCGCGGCAACAACACCTGATGTCCGCGACTTGACCACGGCCCGCCTGCCCCGTATGCCGACGCCAATTTGCCGACCCGCAACACGGGAGCTTCCCCATGACCGCCAAGCCCACCGCCTGTCTCGCCCTTGCCGACGGAACGCTCTTTTATGGAAAAGGGTTCGGCGCCACAGGGATGCGGGTGGCTGAGCTGTGTTTCAACACCGCCATGACCGGCTATCAGGAAATCATGACCGACCCGTCCTATGCCGGGCAGATCGTGACCTTTACCTTTCCCCATATCGGAAACACCGGCATCACCCCCGAAGATGACGAAACCACCGATCCGGTGGCCGAGGGCATGATCGTGAAATGGGACCCGACCGAGCCGTCAAACTGGCGCGCCACGGGCAATCTGGAAAGCTGGTTGGAAAAGACCGGTCGCATCGGCATGGGCGGGGTCGACACCCGCCGCCTGACGCGCGCCATCCGCCAGCAAGGTGCGCCGCATGTGGCGCTGGCCCATGAGCCATCGGGCGTCTTCGACATCGAAGCGCTGGTGAAAGCGGCGCGCGGGTTCCCGGGGCTGGTGGGCCTGGATCTGGCGCGCAACGTGACCTGCGCGCAATCCTATCGCTGGGATGAAAAACGCTGGGCCTGGCCCGAGGGCTATACCCGGCGCGTGGGGGCGGCCCCCAAGGTCGTGGCGCTGGATTATGGCGCCAAGCGCAACATCCTGCGCTGCCTGGCCAGCGTGGGCTGCGATGTCATGGTCATGCCCGCCACCACCACCGCGCAAGAGGTTCTGGCCCAGAACCCCGACGGGGTATTCCTGTCCAACGGTCCGGGCGATCCGGCCGCGACCGGCAGCTACGCGGTGCCGATGATCCAGGGCGTTCTGGCGGCCGATCTGCCGGTTTTCGGCATCTGCCTGGGTCACCAGATGTTGGCGCTGGCCCTGGGCGCCAAGACGGTCAAGATGAACCACGGCCATCATGGCGCCAACCACCCGGTGAAGGATCTGGAAAGCGGCAAGGTGGAAATCACCTCGATGAACCATGGGTTTACCGTTGACAGCCAGACCTTGCCCAAGGGCGTGATCGAAACGCATGTCAGCCTGTTCGATGGCTCGAACTGCGGCATCCGCATGGCCGACCGCCCGGTGTTTTCGGTGCAATACCATCCCGAGGCCAGCCCCGGACCGCAAGACAGCTTTTACCTGTTCGAACGCTTTGCCGATGCCGTGCGGGCGCGCGCGGCACGCTGACGGACGCGCCCGCACCCCGAATTCCCGATTAACGCGACATTAACCTTGGCCCGCCAAGGTCGGCGATGTTTTGGGCGCCGGGGCCGGTAACCTCGTGCCCTGTCTGGTGCGAGTGGTCGAGCGTAACATGGACAGCCTGACAGAACCCGGCGCAGCCCGTCAAAGGGTACGACGCCTGACCCTTGGGCTTCGGCCACACCCCGGCCCCACCGCCGACCAGATCGCCTTTGCCCATCGACGCGGCCCGCGCCGCGGCCGGATCACCCGGCCCTCGCAAGGGCTGGATGCGCTGTTGCTGGCGCGTGGGGCGGCCGATTGGGCAACCATCAGCGCCGCGCGCGACGCCGCCAATGCCAACGGCCTGACGCTGGGCGAGGTGCTTTTGGCCCGCAAGGCCCTGTCCGAGGCCGATCTGTTGTCGGCGCTGGCCCAAAGCCATGGTCTGTGCCTTGCCGAAGACCGCCCCCTGCCCTCCGATCCACAGCTTGTCGGCTATCTGTGCGCATCCGATGCGCTGGCGCTGGCCGCCGTGCCGATGGAACGCGTGGGCGGCGTGGTGATCGTGGCCACCGATCGGCCCGACCGCGCCGAAGCCATCCACGCCGCCCTGCGCCTGCCCATGGGGTTGCGTGCGGTGCTGGTCTTGGCCCCCCGCGCCCGGATCATGGCCGCCCAGATCGCCCTTTATGGCGAAGCTTTGGCGCGCCTGGCCGAAGGGCAGGCCCCGCTGTCGGTCAGTTGCCGGGGCTGGCGATCGCGCACAGCGATGCGCGGCGCGGTTGTTCTGGTGGCCATGATCGCGGCCTTGATCATCGTGCAGCCGGCATGGGCCACCGCCGCGGCCTTTGGTCTGGCCATCGTGATCTTCTTGGCGAACATG
>JBEAQJ010000101.1:0-6614 GCA_041163945.1 Pseudomonadota bacterium | reverse complement strand
GAGGCGAACAGCGGCTCACCCGAGACGATATCAACGTAGATGCCCGGCGCCTTGTTGTGCAGGTACGCCCCGGTTCCGGGGCGTTCGGTGCCGGCGTCTTGCGTCACGTGGTATTGTTCGGATGTCAGCCGGGCGATGGCTGCGGCATCTTTGGTATATCTGGTCATGTCGGGATCCCGGTGTGGGGGCGAATACTGTCGATATGGCGCGAAAGGCGCGTCTGTCCAACCATCGCGCAAAACAAAACGCCCCGCGGCGATCCGGCGGGGCGCTGTCGATTGTCGCAAGGCGCGGCGGGCTTGGCTTAGCCGCCCCATGTGCGGACATCGCCGCAATCCATATGCACGAAATTCGATCGTGCGTAGCGACCGACCCCGCCCGCATTGCAGGCGCGCGCCGCATTGAAGATCTGCGTCACGGTGCGCGAACGCAGCCGCAGGTCCGCCGCTTCGCCCCGCATGTGCAGCGAGTTGCGCGCCACACCCGACGAGCGGTTGCGCAGCATCGCGTTGGTTTCCGGGCTGCGATAGCCCGACAACAGGGTGTAGGGTTCTGATGTGTCCAGCAGATTGTGCGACGCCGCGATGATGTCGAGCGTGCGGGTGTCGATGCGATGGGTTTTGCCATTGCGCCAGTCGCGCATGAACAGCTCGATTTCCTGCAGCGCGGGGGCGATGTATTCGCCCTCGATCCAGTAAATCATGTCAAGGCTTTCGCCGGCGCGGCCATTGTGCATGCGGATGCGGCGAATATCGCCCGCGCCGCGCAGAAAACCCGCGGCATTCGCCATCACAGGTGCCGCTGTCACGGCGGTCGCGGCGAAGGCCCGCAGCAAGCCGCGGCGCGTCAACGTCGGTCCCGTCATCGGAAGGACTGCCCCATATTGTGCCCGTTCATCATGTCAGCGGCCCCTTTTGTCAGAAGCCGTCGTTTGCATACCCCCCACAGGCGCAAGGCAAGAATTGCCACATCGATGGTCGTTCGAAAAGAGTCTGCGTGCAGGAAAGGCATGTTTTTCACCCTTTCGGCGATTTTCCGCCGGTTCTGCTGCCCCCTGCCGGGTGCCGGCTGTGCCCGCGCGGGCCCATTTTCCCCGACATGTTTGCGGCCTTGGTGCAACATCGGCCAAGAAAGCTTGATCCTGCTCTGGAAGCTAACGCCATTGCCTTGCCAAATGATTACGCAATGGCGGGTCGCGCGGTTGGCTTTGGCGCGGCGCCATGTGGGAAGGATGTCCAGGCATGTGGCTTCGAAGGATCCGCATAGGTCTTGTGTGCATGGCGCTTGGGCTGGCCGGCGGGCCCGTGGCGGCCGTGGCGGCGCCGCCGGCGGTGATCGCGGGCTTTTCCGCCCTGAAGCAGGCCATCGCGCAAGCGGCCAGCGACGATGCGGCATTGCTCGCGTTTTATCAGGCCCGCGATTTTGAACCGGTCTGGACCAGTGCCGAGGCCAGGGATCGCCGCGTCGCCTTGATGCGTGCGCTTGACCAGGCGGATCGCCATGCGCTGCCCCTTGCGCGCTACGACATCGCGGGGTTGCGCGCGGCCTTCGACGCGGCCCGCAACCCGTGGATGCGGGGCATCGCCGATGTGATGGCCAGCGCCATGTTCCTGCGCTACGCCCATGATGTTCAGGGCGGGTTTCTGGACCCGTCCCGCATCATTCCCGATATCTTCCAAGATCAGCCCCATCGCGACCCGATCGCGCTTCTGGATGGTGTGCTGGCCGCCGATCCGCACCGGTTCTTTGCCAGCCTGCCGCCCCAAGACCCCGGCTATGCGCGGCTTTTGCGGGCCAAGCTGATGCTTGAGGCGCGCGCGCGTGCCGGCGGGTATGGCGACCCGGTCCAGGCCGAGGTGCTGCGCCCCGGCGACAGCGGCCCCGCGGTGGGGCAGTTGCGCAACCGTCTGGTCCGCATGGGCTATCTCGACCAAGCCGATGGCGACAGCTTCGATGCCACCGTGCAGGCGGGCGTGATGGCCTTTCAGCGCGACAGCGGCCTGATCCAGGATGGCGTGGCGGGCGCACGCACGTTGGCGGCGCTCAACCGATCGGTGGAAGATCATTGGAACGACGTGGTCCTGACGATGGAGCGGATGCGCTGGATCAACGACGGCCAGCGCCATGACCGGGTCATTTTCGTCAATCTGACCGATTTCCAGACCCGCGTGATCGACAAGGGCGAGGTCGTTTTCGTGACCCGTTCGGTCATCGGTGCGCGCGATCGCCAGACGCCCGAATTCTCGGACGAAATGGAATACATGGTCATCAATCCCAGCTGGCATGTGCCCCGGTCCATCGCCCGGCGCAGCTACATCCCCGGTATTCTGGCCGGGGAAGGGACCTATATGGAAATCCTGTCGGATGGGCGACCGATCGACCCCGCCAGCATCGATCTGAGCCGCTACACCCTGAACAGCTTTCCCTTTGATCTGCGACAGCCGCCGGGCCCCAACAATGCGCTGGGAACGGTCAAGTTCATGTTTCCCAACCGCCACGCCATCTATCTGCACGACACCCCCGAGCAGTATCTGATGGATCGCGAGGTGCGCGCCTTTTCTTCGGGCTGCATCCGCCTGGCCGATCCGCATGCCTTTGCGCATCTGCTGTTGGCGCGCCAAAGCGACGATCCCGTGGCGCTGTTTCAGGGCATTCTCGAGTCGCGGCGTGAAACCTATCTGCATCTTGATCAGCACATCCCGGTGCATCTGAGCTATTGGACGGCATGGGTGGAACCCGACGGGCGGTTTCAGACCCGCGCCGACGTTTATGGGCGCAATGCCATCCTGAGCGCGGCGATCCGATCGCTCGGGGTGGTCATGCCCGATGCTTCCAGCTAATCCTGCCCCCGCACAGGTTGTTTGCAAGGCGCGCAAGATCATGGCTGGCCATCGCATCAGGGATATCGCCGCGGCACTTGGGGCCGAAGCCTTTGGTGCGCTGGATCTGGTGGTGACGGGGGTGGCGGAACCCGCGGTCGCGGGTCCCGATGATCTGGCCATGGCGATGCGGCCGGCCTATGCCGCTGCGCTGGCCCAAGGCGCGGCCCGGGCAGCCGTGATCGGGGCTGGCATGGATTGGCAGGCCCTTGGTCTTGCCGCGGCGATCCTGGCGCCACGGCCGCGGCTGGCGATGGCGGGCATCACGCAGTTGCTGGATCCGGGCCCGACCATCGCGGCGGGCATCCACCCGGGCGCGGTGATCGATCCATCCGCACAGATCGGGCCGGGGGCTGCCATCGGCCCCTTTGTCGTGATTGGCCCGCGCGCGATCATCGGGGCGCGCGCGCGCATTGCAAGCCATGTCTCCATCGCCGAAGACGCCCGTGTGGGCGATGATGCGCTGATCCATGCCGGCGCGCGGATCGGTGCGCGGGTGTCGATCGGCGCCCGCGCCATCCTGCAGCCCAATTGCGTGATCGGCGCCGACGGCTTCAGCTTTGTCACGCCCGAGATCAGCCAAGCCGAACGCATCCGCGACAGCCTGGGGCACGCCGATGCCGCGGGGCCGGTGCAAGCCTGGCGGCGCATCCATTCGCTGGGCGCGGTGCAGATCGGCGATGATGTGGAAATCGGGGCCAATGCCACCATCGATCGCGGCACCATCGCCGATACGGTCATCGGCGATGGCACCAAGCTCGACAACATGGTGCATGTGGGCCACAACGTCCGCATCGGCCGCGATTGCCTGCTGTGCGGTCAGGTCGGCATCGCCGGATCGGTCAAGATCGGGGACCGGGTGGTGCTGGGCGGGCAGACCGGCGTCGCCGACAACCTGGAAATCGGATCGGACGTGGTCACCGGCGCCTCGACCATCATCTTGTCAACCGTGCCGCCGGGGCGTGCGCTGCTGGGCTACCCGGCCGTGCGGATGGAGACGCAGATCGAGATGTACAAGGGCCTGCGCCGTCTGCCGCGCTTGGCCAAAGCCGTGGCCGAGTTGCAGAAAGCCGTTTTCAAGACCGACAAGACGCCGTAAGGCACCGGCATCCATTCGGGGGTGTAGTTATGAGCGACAGCGATAGCGTCCGGGACAAGGTGATCGCGATCATCGCCGAACAGGCCGTGCTGGAACCGGGCGATGTCACGCCCGAGGCAAGCCTGGCCGATCTGGGCATCGACAGCCTGGGGTTGGTCGAATCGATCTTCGCGATCGAAGAAGCCTTTGACATCCAGATCCCGTTCAATGCCAACGCGCCCGATGACAGCGAATTCGACATTTCGTCGGTGGCCGCCATCATCGCGGCGGTCGAGGCCTTGGTGGCGGCCCAGAAACGCGCATGACAGCCATGCGCCGCGTTGTCATCACCGGGCAGGGCACGATCAACGCCCTTGGCCATGATGTGCCCAGCACGCTCGAGGCCATGCGCGAAGGGCGCTGCGGCATCGGCGAACTGGATCTGCGCGATGTGGACCGGCTGTCGATCCGCATCGGGGCGCAGGTCAAGGGCTATGACCCGGAAACGCTGTTCAACCGCCAGCAGATCGCCCTTTACGACCGCTTCACGCAGTTCACCCTGATTGCCGCGCATCAGGCGCTGGATGGCGCGGGGCTGACCTTTGCGGGGGAATTGTCGGCGCGCTCGGGCGTGGTGCTGGGCACCGCCGGGGGCGGGGTCAACACCTGGGATGAAAACTATCGCACCGTCTACGAAGAGGGAAAGAACCGCGTTCACCCCTTTGTCGTGCCAAAGCTCATGAACAATGCGGCGGCCTCGCATGTGTCGATGGAATGGAACCTGAAGGGGCCCAGTTTCTCGGTGGCCACCGCCTGCGCGTCTTCCAACCATGCGATGGGGCTGGCCTTTCAGTTGATCCGCAGCGGCATTGCCGACGTGATGGTCACGGGCGGGTCCGAAGCGATGCTGTCGTTCGGGGGCATCAAGGCGTGGGAAGGGCTGCGGGTGATGTCCAAGGACGGGTGCCGCCCGTTCAGCGCCAATCGCAACGGCATGGTGCAGGGCGAAGGCGCCGCCGTGTTCATCTTCGAGGAATACGAACAGGCCCGCAAGCGCGGTGCCGATATCCTGGCCGAGGTGGTGGGCTTTGCCATGACTTCGGACGCGGCCGATATTGTCATGCCCTCCAAGCAAGGTGCGGCCCGCACCATCGCGGGCGCACTGAAAGACGCAAGGCTCAACGCCGCCGATGTGGGCTATATCAATGCCCATGGCACCGGCACCGCGGCCAATGACAAGGTCGAATGTGCGGCCGTCGCCGATGCCTTTGGGCCCCATGCCGATGACCTGATGATATCGTCGACCAAATCCATGCATGGGCACCTGATCGGGGGCACCGGCGCGGTCGAGCTTTTGGCCTGCATCATGGCGCTGAAGGATGGCATCATCGCGCCCACCATCGGCTATGATGAGCCTGATCCCGAATGTGCGCTTGATGTCGTGCCCAATGTGGCGCGGCAGGCGCGGGTGACGGCGTGCTTGTCCAACGCCTTTGCCTTTGGTGGGTTCAACGCGGTTCTGGCGCTGCGCCGCGCGCCGTAACCTTGGCCGTAACCTTGGCCGCGCGCATCACGCATCAAGCCCGGGAAATGTGCGAAGGCATAGCGCGCTATTGCGCGGGCGCGGTTCCTGCGGGGGTGCCCAATGTCTCCATCAGCGCCTGCGCCGCCTCTTGGCGCACCATCAAGGCGGCGAAACCGGCCGTGAAGCCCCGCAGCGATGCCTGCAATTGCACGATCTGATCGGGGGCTGGCAGCGGCACCAGGGCCACCGTGGCATTGGCCCCGCCGCGCAGGGCCCCCAGATCGGCCTCGGTCAAGCCGAACTGGGCAAAACACCCGATGGGCTGGCAAAAGGAAAACGGGTAGTCGGCCCAGGGCCCATCATCGACCCGCATCCGCAAACCCGGTGTCAGCAAGGTGTCGAGCGGCGTCACCACGGTGGCGCCCGCGATCAGCGCCCCCTCATCGGGCAGATCGAAGATATTGAATTCCGCCACCGCCCCGCCATTGGCATCGCGCAGCAATTGATACAGCTGGCAGGGCTCGGGCCGGCCGGGCTCGGCGCGGATGCAGCGGATTTCCCAATCACCATGGGTTTCCGCGCTGTAGCTTTGCCCGATGTCGCCCGGTGCCCCGTCCGCGGCCGCGCCTTGCGCGTTGGTCTGCGCCAGCGCCACGATCGGCGTTGTGCATAGCCCGGCGATCAGGGCGATCCGCAAAACAACCTGCCACATCATGCGATAGACCTCCTGTACGCAGTGCCCGTTCGGGTATGGGTGCGTGGCTAGCATGACCGGGCGGCGCTGTCAGGGCCAAATGCGACGCGTTGGGCTGCCGTCGGCCAGACCACGCGCGGCGCTGTTGGGAACGGGCGCCCGGTCCGAAAAGCGAAAGGGTCCGAAGATCGGACCCTTTGCCTTATTTTTTTCTCTCCCTGCCGGACGGGCCGACATTCCAAGGGTGACGCTAAGACACCTTTTTCCATCCGTCAACAGCCCAGTTTCGCCAAATGGGCCGCCCCCCCTGACGCGCGGTTTGATGCCGTTTCGTCGTGTCGATGGGCCAGACGGCGCCAGGCCAGCACGGGGCTTTGTGCGAAAGACCCCGGGGGATTTCGGGGCAAATCCGTCAAAGTGGCACGCCGCCCTGGCCCA
>JBEAQJ010000100.1:0-35982 GCA_041163945.1 Pseudomonadota bacterium | reverse complement strand
GGGGGGGCGGGGCGTCTTGACATCGGCGCGCGGGCGCGGGCGGCCTTCGGTTTCGGGGTGCCCGTTCACGGTGATGTCGGCGATGTAGGTCAAGATGCGGGTCGCCCGGTCGCGGCGCGGCTTGAAATCGAACAGCTCGGGCGTCGTGTCGATGAATTTCGTCGTGTACTGGTAATTCAGGAAGGTCGGGTGCTTGAGCAGGTTGATCACGAAATCGATGTTCGTGCTGACGCCGCGGATGCGAAACTCGCGCAAGGCCCGGTCCATCCGCGCGATGGCGGCCTCGGGGGTGGGGGCCCAGGCGGTGATCTTTTCGAGCAGGCTGTCGTAGTATCGCGTGATCACGGCCCCCGAATAGGCCGTGCCGCCATCGAGCCGGATCCCCATGCCCGTCGCGCCGCGATAGGCGGTGATGCGCCCGTAATCGGGGATGAAATTGTTGGTCGGATCCTCGGTCGTGACCCGGCACTGGATTGCGTGCCCGTCAAGCTTCACATCGTATTGGCTGGCCACGCCGGTCGCTTCGACCAGCGATTTGCCTTCGGCGATCAGGATCTGGGCGCGCACGATATCGATGCCCGTCACCTGTTCGGTCACGGTGTGTTCGACCTGCACGCGGGGGTTGACCTCGATGAAATAAAAGGCGCCGCTGTCCATATCCATCAGGAATTCGACCGTGCCCGCGCATTCGTAATTCACATGTTCGCAGATCTTCTTGCCCAGTCGGCAGATCTCGTCGCGCTGGGTGGGCGACAGATAGGGGGCGGGGGCGCGTTCCACGACCTTCTGGTTGCGGCGCTGCACCGAACAATCGCGCTCATACAGGTGGTAGATATTGCCGTGGCTGTCGCCCAGGATCTGCACCTCGACATGCCGGGCGCGCAGGATCATCTTTTCCAGATAACCCTCGCCATTGCCAAAGGCCGCTTCTGCCTCGCGCCGGCCTTCGCGGACCTTTTCCGCCAGCTCGGCCTCCGATTGGATGGGCCGCATCCCCCGCCCGCCGCCGCCCCATGATGCCTTGAGCATCAGCGGATAGCCGATGGCCGCGGCCTCGGCGCGGATCGCGTCCATGTCATCGCCCAGGACTTCGGTGGCGGGAATGACCGGAACACCCGCGGCCATCGCCACGCGCCGGGCGCTGGCCTTGTCGCCCAGCGCCCGCATCGTTTCGGCCGTGGGCCCGATAAAGGTGATGCCGGCGGCGTGGCAGGCATCGACGAAATCGGGGTTTTCCGACAGCAGGCCATAGCCCGGATGAATCGCATCCGCCCCGGACAACTTGGCCACGCGGATGATCTCGGAAATCGACAGATAGGCCGCGACGGGCCCCAAGCCTTCGCCGATCTTGTAGGCCTCGTCGGCCTTGAAACGGTGCAAGCTCAGCTTGTCTTCTTCGGCGTAGACGGCCACGGTGCGCTTGCCCAGCTCGTTGGCCGCGCGCATCACACGGATCGCAATCTCGCCGCGATTGGCGATCAGGATTTTCGTGAATTCGGTCATGGCGCGGTCTCTCCATCTCGCGGATGCAGAATGTGTAGGCGGCGTGACGTGGCCCGGCAAATCTTTTCGCGCCAGAATTTCCAACAGTTTCAGGTGAAAATGATGGTGCGCGGGGTGCTGCGGCGCAGCAATTCGGGGCGGGTCCGGCGGGCGGGGGCAGGCCGGCATCGGCCTTGGGGCGATCTTCTTTGCTTTTCTTGCAGCAATTCCATGCCCAACATCCGGGTGTGGCCCGGTGGCCTGCTGCGTTGTGGCACGGGCCGGCTGCGGCGCCACGCCCTTGGGGCTGCGCGGGCCGGGGCGTGATCTTGTGCCGCTGGCTTTTGGATCCGCTGGGCGCGACATGCGGCAGGGCAGGGCAGGGCAGGGTGCCCATCCGGGGCCAAAGGGGCCGAAATCGATTCGCGGTTCGCTTCGCCGGTCCCGGAGGGCCGTGGCCGCCCCCCCCGTCGGGTCAGCCCGGCGTTGCCAGCCGGTCGGGCAGATCGGCAAAGCGCGTGACGCCCATCTGGGCCATGTTGCTGGTCATGTCCTTGACCAGCACATCATGCCAATGTGCCGGCCCAGCCGCACCCAGCGCGCCCAGCGCATAGTGCCATGCCCGGCCCATCATGACGAAATGCGCCCCCAGCGCCAGGGCGCGCAGGATGTCCAGCCCGCCTTCGATCCCGCTGTCAAAGATCAGCGGCAGCCGCGTGGCCCCGCGCACGGCGCGCAGCGCGTCCAGGCTTGCGGGGGCGCCATCGAACTGGCGTCCGGCGTGGTTCGACACCCAGATCGCGTCGACCCCCATCGTTTCCGCGCGCTCCGCCACATCGGCCTCCATCACACCTTTCACGATCAGGTGTCCCGGCCAGCCATCGCGCAAGGCCGACACATAATCCCAATCGGGTGCCGCGCGCAGCAAGTAGCCCACATGCGCGGTGGATGGCAGCGGGCCGGTTTTTTTCTGATCGGCGTAGCTGTCCATCAAGCGCATCCGCGGCATGCCGGTGGCCTGGATGCCCAGGGCCCAGGCCGGGCAGCGCGCCACCTGCGCCAGCAGCCGTGGCGTCAGGCGCGGGGGCTGGACCAAGCCGCCGCGGGTCTGGCGTTCCCGGCGCGAGGCCGCGGGCACGTCGACCGTCAGGACCAGCGTATGAAACCCGGCCCCCTTGGCGCGCGCCAACATGTCGTCGCGGATCGCGGTGTCGCGCGGCGGATACATCTGGAACCAACCCTGGTTGCCGATGGTGGCCGCCATCTCTTCGGGGGTGCGGGTGGCGACCGTTGACAGGCCGTAGGGAATGCCGGCCTTGGCCGCGTGTCGCGCCAGCAGCCGCTCGGCATCGGGCCAGATCAGCCCCGACATGCCCAAGGGTGCAATCCCGAAGGGCACCGGGTAATCGCGACCCAGAAAATGCGTCGACAAGTCGGCCAGGATTTCGCCGCGCAGCGCGGCGGGGTGAAACAGCACCGCATCGAGTGCGGCGCGATTGCGCAAGGTCACGCTTTCGCGGCCGGTGGCGCTGTCGAGATATTCCCACACGAAATGCGGGATGCGCGCGCGGGCGCGGGTCTTCAGATCGGACAGGGCGGGGTATGTTGCATGCAGATCCATGCCGTGGACACAACCCCGCCCGAACGCGATTGTCCAGTGCCTGCGACATCGGGCCGAGGCGCGCCGATCGGCGTTGGATCTTTGCGCAAATGCGCCGACGCGACGCCGCACCGGACGCGGGCGGAACATTATGCGAACAAACCTTTAAAGCCCGTCTGTTTCGCGGTATCACTGCCCCATGAGCAGTTTCGATGAGTCGGAGGCCTTTGCGGCGGCGGCGGCACAGCGCCCGCTGTCGGCGCGCGCCATGGCCGCGCGGCCCGCGCCCTATCTTGACGGGCTGAACCCCGCCCAGCGCGCCGCGGTCGAGGCGCTGCAAGGCCCGGTCCTGATGCTGGCCGGCGCCGGCACCGGCAAGACGCGCGCGCTGACCGCGCGCATCGCGCATCTGTTGGTCACGGGCACGGCGCAACCCAATGAAATCCTGGCCGTGACCTTCACCAACAAGGCTGCGCGCGAAATGAAGCTGCGGGTGGCCAGCCTGTTGGGTCAGCCGGTCGAAGGCATGCCATGGCTGGGCACCTTTCACGCCATCTGCGTGAAGCTTTTGCGCCGCCACGCGGAATTGGTGGGGCTCAAATCCAATTTCACGATCCTCGACACCGATGACCAGCTGCGCTTGATGAAGCAGCTGATCACCGCCGAAGGGATCGATGAAAAACGCTGGCCGGCGCGTGCGCTGGCGGGCGTGATCGATGGCTGGAAAAACCGCGCGCTGACCCCCGAAAAGCTGCCCGCCGCCGATGCAGGCGCGTTCAACCGCCGCGGGCCCGCGCTCTATGGTCAGTACCAATCGCGGCTGCGGGATCTGAATGCCGTCGATTTTGGGGATCTGTTGTTGCACATGATCACCATCTTTCAGGCCCATCCCGACCTGCTGCAACAATACCAGCGCTGGTTCCGCTTTATCCTCGTCGACGAATACCAGGACACGAATGTGGCCCAATACCTGTGGTTGCGGCTTTTGGCGCAGGGGCATGGCAACATCTGCGTGGTGGGCGATGACGACCAGTCGATCTATGGCTGGCGGGGCGCCGAGGTGGGCAACATCTTGCGGTTCGAATCCGATTTTCCCGGCGCTGCCGTGATCCGGCTGGAACAGAATTACCGCTCCACCGGTCATATCCTGGCCGCCGCGTCGGCGGTGATCGCGGGCAACCAGGGCCGCTTGGGCAAGACGCTTTGGACCGCGGGCGAAGACGGTGAAAAACTGCGCCTGATCGGCCATTGGGATGGCGAAGAAGAAGCCCGCTGGATCGGCGAAGAGATCGAGGCGATGGCCCGTGGCACCCGCGGCCTCGATCCCATCAGCCCTGATCAGATGGCCATTCTTGTGCGTGCATCGCACCAGATGCGTGCCTTCGAAGACCGGTTTCTGACCATTGGCCTGCCCTATCGCGTGATCGGTGGCCCGCGCTTTTACGAGCGGATGGAAGTGCGCGATGCCATGGCCTATTTCCGCCTTGTCGTCAGCGCCGATGACGATCTGGCTTTCGAGCGCATCGTCAACACCCCCAAGCGCGGCTTGGGCGACAAGGCACAGGCCGCGATCCAGAAACTGGCGCGCGCCCATGGTGTCAGCCTGGTCGAAGGGGCGAAATTGGCGCTCGACAGCGGCGCGGTCGGTGGCAAGGGGGGCAAGGAGCTGAAGCTTTTGCTCGATGCCCTGGCGCGTTGGCGGGGGGTGATGTTGGCAACGGCGGTTGGGGCAATGGGCCGGTCCGCCGGGGCGGACGATCTGGTGATCGAGGAAGATCGCGCCACGCCTGCCATGAGCCACATCGAACTGGCCGAGATGATCCTTGAGGAATCGGGCTACACCACGATGTGGCAAAACGACAAGACACCCGAGGCGCCGGGGCGGCTGGAAAACCTGAAGGAATTGGTCAAAGCCTTGGAAATGTTCGAAAACCTGCAGGGTTTTCTGGAACATGTCAGCCTGATCATGGACAATGAAAGCGATGATGGCGAACCCAAGGTCACGCTGATGACGCTGCATGCGGCCAAGGGGCTGGAATTCCCCGCGGTGTTCCTGCCGGGTTGGGAAGACGGGCTGTTTCCCTCGCAGCGCGCCATGGATGAAACCGGGCTGAAGGGGCTCGAGGAAGAACGCCGCCTTGCCTATGTGGGCATCACGCGGGCCGAACGGGTGTGCACCGTCAGCTTTGCGGGCAATCGCCGTGTCTATGGCCAGTGGCAAAGCCAGATGCCATCGCGGTTCATCGACGAATTGCCGCAAGACCATGTCGAGGTTCTGACGCCGCCGGGTCTGCATGGTCATGGGCGCATGGGCGCTATGGCCAGCCCGATGGCTGCCACGATGCAGGGATCGGATCTGCACATGGCGGCCGCGCGCGCCGATGTCTACAATTCGCCGGGCTGGCGGCGGCTTCAGACCAACGCGGCCCGTCCCGGTCTGCGCCAGCCGGTGGAAGCGCGCCATATGACCATCGACGCGGAAGCTGTCAGTGCCTTTGCGATCGGGGCGCGGGTGTTTCACCAGAAATTCGGCTATGGCACCGTCACCGCCATCGAAGGCGACAAGCTGCGCATCGCCTTCGACAAGGCGGGTGACAAGCATGTGGTGGCAGGTTTTCTGGTCGCCGCCGAAAGCGCCGATGATGTGCCCTTTTAGGCGCTACTGCGTGATCATTGGATAGAGCGAAGCCACCAACAGCCCCGCCATCGTGATGTTGAACGCCCTGAGCCGCCCCGGCCCATCCAGCCAGTGCCGCAATTGCGTGCCCGCCGCCGCCCAGACCGCGACCGAGGGCAGGTTGACCATCGCAAAGACCAGCGGAACCAGAAGCGCGCCAAGCCAGCCGCCATCCGCGGGCGCGAAATGGGTCTGGGCATAGATGCCCATGTACCACGCCTTGGGATTGACCCACTGAAAACCCGCCGCTTGCAGGAAGCTGAAGGGCCGCCCGCCCGCGCGGCCCGGTTCGGGGGCCGCGGCATGGGCGATCTTCCACGCCAGCCAGACAAGATAGGCCGCACAGGCCCCCATCAGCGCCGTGCGCAGCCACGGCAGTGCCACGAACAGCTGCAACAGCCCCAGCCCGATGATGCCCACCATCACCGCATGGCCGATGGAGATGCCCAGCATGTGCGGCACCGTGCGGCGCAGCCCGAAATTCGCGCCCGACGCCAAGAGCATGATGTTGTTGGGCCCCGGCGTGATCGACGAGGCCAAGGAAAACAGGATCAGGGCAAGAAGCAGCTCGGCGGGCACGCGCGCGATCACCACGATTGGGGGGGTGGGGGGCTTGGGGTCGGGTCCGCCGCCATGATGGCAACATCGGCCGGAAAAGAAAAGGCGGCAGCATCCAAGGGAGGACAGGATGCCGCCGCCCGGTCTCAGCGCCAAGGGAGGACAGGCGCCGACCCGTTGGTGCAAGGCTTGTGCCTTGCGCAATTCGCGCGGCGGCGGGGCCCAGGGAGGAGAACGACCCCGCCGCCTGACGTCACGGTTCCCCAAGGGAGGAGGAGAGAGAACCGATCAGCTTGGTTCGTTTCCGAACCGGGTGGTGGCGGACCCATCCTAGGGAGGAGGGAGATGGACCCGCAGGCCGGGCACCCCAAGGGAGGAGCGGGATACCGGGCGGTCTTGTGTCGGGGCCTGCGGGGCCCCGGATGTTTCGTTCGGGCGGTGTCAGCCCTGTCGGCCGTAAGCGGCCTGATGCGCGATCTGGTGCAGCATGTCCGACGACAGGCCCAGGTCCGCCAAGTCGCGCGGCGAGAGCGCTTGCAATTCCGCCAGCGTCTGGCGATAGATGCGATGGGCGCGCCACGCCAGGGCCAGATCTTTGCCGATCTCGGCCAGCCGGCTGCCAAGGCCCCGCCCGTCGGAGACAGAGCGATTGCTCGCAACATATGCCATCTTGCACCACTTTCTTCGGTCAGTCGCCGCGTGCCCCATGGCCGCGGCCGTGTGTCATCATCCCCGCCTCGACATCGAAGATAGGGAGATGCTGCATATGCACAATGGCCGATGGATCAATGCTGCCTTGCAGCATTTGCATGGCTGGGCATGACGTTGCGGCAAGCACCTCTTGACATCACGGCATTGGCGGGCGGGGCGTTTCGCGACCGCCAGTTCCGCTTGTTCTTCTTGGGTATTTTCTTTGTCGTCCAGGCGATCTGGGTGCAGCGCGTCACCTTGGGATGGCTGGCATGGGAACGCACGGGTTCGGTCGGTTTCGTGGGGCTGGTCGCCGGGTTAAGCCTGGCACCCGCCCTGGTGTTGGGGCCGTTGTTCGGGGTGATGGCCGACCGGGTCGATATCCGGCGGGCGGCGTTTGTCACCAACCTGTCCATGGCGACCGTGCTGGCCCTGTTGGCGCTCAGCTTGCCGTTCAGCGGGGCTTGGGTTCTGGTGGTGGCCGCGTTCGCCATCGGCGTGATCTCGGCGGCGCATCATCCGGTGCGCATGTCCTTGGGCCCGCGGCTGGTTCCGGCGCCGATGGTTCAGCATGTGGTCAGCGTGGCGGCGCTGAATTTCAACCTGGCGCGGCTGGTCGCGCCCGTCATCGCGGGGGCGGTGATCGCAAGCGCAGGGGCCGGGGTGACGTTGTGGATGTCGGTTCTGTGCTATGTGCCGATGTTGTTCGTGCTGCCGCGCCTGACGCCCCGCACCTTGCCCTTGCGGCCCAAGGTATCCGTGCTGGCCGATCTGCGCGAAGGGTTTCGTTACGCGATGTCGGCGCCATTGGTGCGCTTGGCCTTGCTGTTCACCTTGCTTTTTTCCACCGTGGTGCGCGGCGCGCTCGAGGTGCTGCCGGTGCTGGCCGATGGCGCCTTTGGGCGGGGGGCGGCGGGCCTTGGGGTTTTGACCGCCGCGGCTGGGGCCGGGGCCATGTCGTCGGCGTTGTTGAAGGCATCGGGCGTGGGCGCGTCGGGGGCCAGCATTCCCCCCATCGTTCTGTGGGCGGCGACCCTGGGGCAGGGCGCGGTCATCGCGATGGGGCTGGCGCCCGGCTGGTATGCGGCCATCGCCGCCACGGCCTTGGCCGGGTTCTGCGCCACATGGGTGGGCGTGTCGATGCAGGCGGCGATTCAGACCGACCTGCCCGATGGCTATCGCGGGCGGGTGATGAGCCTGTGGGTGGTGGTGGGGTTCGGGGCCGTGGCGTTGGGGGCTTTTGGCATCGGCGCCTTGGGCGAATGGCTGGGTATCGGTCCGGCCTTGGCCGTGGCCGGTGTTCTGGGCATCACGGTGCAGGGCTGCGTCATTCTGGGGGTGCACGCACGGCGCTGACGGCCTATGTCAGCGCGCAAGACCCGGTTTAGAACAGGACGACATCGATCATGACCCAGACCCGCGACACCGTTTTGCAGGCGCTGCGCAGCCTGAGCCTGCCCGATGGCGGTGATCCCGTCAGCCGTGACATGGTGCGCGCGCTCAAGGTCGACGGCGGCAAGATCAGCTTCGTGCTGGAGGCCGAAAGCCCCGAGATGGCCCGCCGGATGGAACCCGTGCGGCTGGCCTGCGAGGGGTTGGTGCGCAAGTTGCCGGGTGTGGATCAGGTCAGCGTCGCCTTGACCGCCCACGGCCCCGCGCCCAAGGCCGCGCCTGCGGGCGCGCCGCCCAGCCTGACGATCGGTGGCCATCCCACGCCGCAATCCGGGCCGATGAACCCCTCGGGCGTTCAGCGCATCATCGCGGTAGGCTCGGGCAAGGGGGGGGTCGGCAAATCCACCGTTGCCTCAAACCTGGCGGTGGCCTTGGCGCGCGCGGGCAAGCGGGTGGGGCTGTTGGATGCCGACATTTACGGCCCCAGCCAGCCGCGGATGATGGGTGTCAACCAGCGGCCGGCCTCGCCCGATGGCAAGACGATCATTCCGCTGCACGGCCATGGCGTGACCTTGATGTCGATCGGATTCATGCTGCCCGAAGAAAAGGCGGTGGTCTGGCGCGGGCCGATGTTGATGGGGGCGCTGCAACAGATGCTGACGCAGGTGGAATGGGGCGCGCTGGATGTGCTGCTGGTCGATCTGCCCCCCGGAACGGGAGATGTGGCGATGACGCTGTGCCAGCGATCGCAGGTTTCTGGCGCGATCGTGGTCTCGACCCCGCAAGACGTGGCGCTGCTGGATGCGCGCAAGGCGCTGAACATGTTCGAATTGCTCAAGACGCCGGTCTTGGGCCTGATCGAGAACATGGGTGTCTATCATTGCCCGAATTGCGGCCACGAGGCGCACATCTTTGGTCAGGGCGGAGTCAAGGCCGAGGCCGACAAGCTGGGTCTGCCCTATCTGGGATCGCTGCCCATCGATCTGGACACACGCTTGGCCGGCGATGCGGGTGTGCCGATTGCGGCCGGTGCCGGGCTTATGGCCGATGCCTATGCCGCCCTGGCCCAGCGTCTGATTGCCGGGGGCGCCGTCTAGACGGCGCGATATCGCGGGGTGATTCGCGCCCCGTTTGGCCCAAAATCCGTTGAATTGCCTCACCCGGTTGCCCGGGTGCGGGAAAATCCGGTGACTGGTCCCATTCCGTCCCATGCCAAGCCCACCCCTACATTTTGGGGCCGTGATCTTGCGGGCCACAAGACCTGCCCATCGCGGGGGGATTTTGCGCGTTGGCCTGCGCCAAGGATCGTGATGGATCCCATGATGTGGGAATTTTTCCCAAAAAAAGGGTTTACATGGGATCGGACTCCGTGGCATCACTTCTGCATTGGCAGACGGGATAGACATCGGACCGCAAAGGTCTGAACCAAAAACAAAAAACGGCAGGTTCATACAGGCATCTCCAACGCCAAAAAAAGAGATCCGGCGCGCAAGCGAGCAGACATCCCCCCAGGTGGCCTGCGCAGTCGGACACCCAGCGATGGGACGTGAGCGGCGGATTGAGCAGTGGCAGCTTGCTCGATCCGCCGTTTCCGTTCCCGCCGGCCCGATCCGGGCCGAAACGAGGCAGCAAGGGGCAGGGTCCCGTGGAACGCGAGTTCACCGGCGTCAGCCGGAACAAGGTGGATGGCAAGGGCCGGGTGTCGATCCCGGTCAAGTTCCGTCGTGTCTTGCAGAACTGCGATGCCGACTATGCCCCCGGCGGCGTTCTGCGCTTGCATGTCACCTTTGGCGATCCGTCCAAGAAATTTCTCGAATGTTGGTCGGCGGACGCCTACGGGCGGCTTTTGGCCCGCATCAGCGCCATGAAGGCCGGCACCGCGCAGGCGCGCATCATGGCCTATTACTACAAGACCATGTCGGAAACCGTGATGCTCGACGACACGGGCCGGATCGTGCTGTCACAGGAATTGCGCGACAAGATTTCGCTCGACGACGAAGCCGCCTTTGAAGGGCATGGCGAGAAATTCCACATCCTCAGCCCGGCGCAGGCCGATGAGCAGGCCGCGACCTTTGCCGCGCTTCTGGCCGAACTGGCGCAGGATGATGCGCATTTCGATGCGCTCTCGCTGTTGCCGGATGCGCCCGCGGCGATGGATGACGCATGACGGGGCATGGCGCGACACAGCCGGGCCGCGCCCCCCATATTCCCGTGTTGCTGCGCCCGCTGCTGGCCGCGGTGTCGCCCGTGCGTGGCACCTGGTTGGATGGCACCTTTGGGGCGGGTGGCTATGCGCGCGCCCTGCTTGACGCGGGCGCCGAACGGGTGATCGGGATCGACCGCGATCCCCTGGCGTTTGAAATGGCGGCGTCTTGGGCGGGCGATTATGGCGCGCGTCTGGCGCTGGTTCAGGGCACGTTTTCCGAACTGGATGCGTTGGCCGGCGTGCAGCTGGATGGTGTGACGCTTGATCTGGGCGTGTCCTCGATGCAGCTGGATCAACCCGCGCGCGGCTTTTCGTTCATGACCGACGGTCCGCTGGACATGCGGATGGGCCAATCGGGCCTGTCGGCCGCCGATATCGTGAACACCGCCCCCGAGGCGTTGATTGCCGATATTCTTTATCACTACGGCGAAGAACATGCCGCCCGCCGCATCGCGCGCGCGATCGTGGCCGAACGCGCCAAGGGCCCGATCATGTCGACCCTGCAACTGGCGCGCATTGTCGAAGGCTGCTTGCCGCGCAAGATGCCGGGCCAAAGCCATCCGGCCACGCGCAGCTTTCAGGCCATCCGCATCGCGGTGAACGATGAACTGCGCCAGCTTGTCGATGGGCTGGAGGCCGCCGAGCGGGCGCTGAAGCCGGGCGGAAAGCTGGCGGTCGTGACCTTTCATTCGCTCGAGGACCGGGTGGTGAAGCGGTTTTTGGCCGAACGCGCCAGCAGCGGGGGCGGGGGATCGCGTCACGCGCCCGAAGCCCACCACCGGCAGCCCGGTTTCGAACTGACGCCGAAGAAAGCCATCGGCCCCGATGCGCGCGAGCTTGCGGAAAACCCCCGGGCGCGGTCCGCGCGTCTGCGCGTGGCCACGCGCACCAATGCGCCCGCGGTGCCGGTGGATCGATCCCGGCTGGGCCTGCCCCGATTGCCCGAGGTGTTGTGATGCGCGGTTTTGCGATCTTGTGCGGAATGTTGATGGTGATCGGCCTGGGGTACTGGGCCTATCACCAGACGATCCTGACCCAACAGGCCGAACGCCGGGTCGAAAGGCTTCAGGCCGACATCGCGGCGCATCGGCAGCGTCTGTCGATCCTGCGGGCGGAATGGGCCTATCTGAACCGGCCGGACCGGCTGCGCGAACTGGGTTACATCAATTTTGACCGGCTGCAGCTTTTGCCCCTGGCGCCCGAACAATTCGGCCGCGCCAGCCAGATCCCCTATCCCCAGCCCGAAGCCGATCTGACGCCCGATACGGTCGTGATCGGCAGCGCCTCCTTGCCCGAGGAACGCTTTCCATGACCTTGCGCACGCCCCTTCGTCCACTGGCCCGCATCCTTGAGGCGCGGGCGCGCGGCGACAACCCCGATCTGATCGAACGCGAAAACCTGCGCCTGCGCCACGAGGTGGCCCGCGACCGTCTGCGCCAAGGCACCGAAGGGCGGATGTTGCTGATCGCGGCGGTGTTCGTGTGTGCCTTTGGCGCGGTCGGATTCCGCATGGCGGCCCTGGCCACCACCGAGGTCGCGGAACCCGCTGCAGCGCCGGTGACCAGTTCGATCCTGACCACGCGGGCCGATATCGTCGACCGCGAAGGCCGCGTGCTGGCCACCAATTTCGCCACCAATGCGCTCTATGCCCATCCCCATGAGATCGTGGATGCTCAGGCCGCGGCCGTTGGATTGGCGCAGATCTTCCCCGAGATGCAGGTTGAACAGCTGCAGGCGCGGCTGGCCTCGGATCGGCGCTTTTTGTGGTTGCGCCGCTACCTGAGCCCGGAACAGGAACAGATGGTTCACGATCTGGGTGAGCCCGGCCTGTTGTTCGGCCCGCGCGAGATGCGCCTTTATCCCAATGGCCGCTTGGCCGCCCATGTGCTGGGCGGGGCGGGTTTCGGACAAGAGGCGGTGGATGCCGCCGAGGTGATCGGCGTGGCCGGTGTCGAGGCGGTGTTCGATGCGACGCTGCGCGACCCGGCCCGCACCGAACCGCTGCAGCTCTCGCTCGATCTGTCGGTGCAGGCCGCCGTCGAAGAGGTGCTGGCCGGTGGCATGGTGCTGATGAATGCGCGCGGCGCGGCCGCCGTTTTGATGGATGTTCACAGCGGCGAAATCATCGCGCTGGCCAGCCTGCCCGATTTCGACCCCAACGCCCGGCCGGCGCCCGCGCTGCAGGGCGATCCGGCCGACAGCCCGCTGTTCAACCGCGCGTTGCAAGGCGTCTATGAGCTGGGATCGGTGTTCAAGACCTTTACCATCGGGCAGGGGCTGGAGCTGAACCTGATCGCGCCCGACGACATGATCGATACGCGGCCCCCGATGCGGGTGGCGGGGTTCAACATCCGCGACTACCGCAGCTATGGCCCCCAACAGACGGTGCATGACGTTTTCATCCATTCCTCGAACATCGGCACCGCCCGCATCGCGCAGATGATCGGGGGCGAACAGCAACGCGCCTTTCTGGATGCGCTGGGTCTTCTTGCGCCGGCCCCGGTCGAGTTGATCGAAGCCGCCCGTGCGCGCCCGCTTTTGCCGCAGCGCTGGGGCGAGGCCGCGACCGCGACCGTATCCTACGGCCATGGTGTGTCGACCTCGTTGGTGCATCTGGCGTCGGCCTATGCCAGCATGGTCAACGGCGGCACGCGGATCGTGCCGACCTTGTTGCGTCAAGACGGCCCGCAGCAGGGCGCGCGCGTGATTTCCGAACGCACAAGCCAACAGCTGCGCGTGATGATGCGCGCCGCCGTCACCAGCGGAACCGCCACCTTTGCCGATGTTGCCGGCTACGCCGTGGGTGGCAAGACCGGCACCGCCGATTTGCCCAACCCCAGGGGCGGCTATTACGAAGATCGCAACATCAACACCTTTGCCGCCGCCTTTCCGATCGATGCGCCGCGCTATGTGCTGATGGCCATGCTGCAAGAACCGGTCGAAACCTCGGGGCCCGAACCGCGCCGCACCGCGGGCTGGACGGTGGTGCCCGTCGCCGCCGAGATCATTCGACGCGCCGCACCGCTTCTGGGTCTGCGGCCCGCGATTGAATCCACCCCCATGGATGGGCTATCGAGCAGTTCACGGTGATCGCGCGAACGGGGGGTGGCATGGCGCCGCGCACAAGGCAGCTGTCGGACCTTGGGTTGACCCCGCGTTCCGGCGGCGATGTGGCCGTCGGCGATCTGGTGCTCGACAGCCGCAAGGTCGGGCCGGGGGCGCTGTTTGCGGCCTTGCCCGGCACCCAGCACCACGGCGCTGATTTTGTTCCCACGGCGCTGGATCAGGGGGCGGCCGCGATCCTGACAGACCGCGAAGGCGCGGCGCTGGCCGCCGATGCGCTGGCCAAGGCCCAAGCCGCCTTGGTCGTGGTCGAAGATGCGCGCGCGGCCTTGGCCCATGCGGCCGCGCTTTGGTTCGAACGCCAGCCCGATGTCGTGGTTGCCGTCACGGGCACAAACGGCAAGACCAGCGTGGCCAGCTTCACGCGCCAGATCTGGGCGCTGTTGGGCCATGAAGCGGTCAATATCGGCACCACCGGGGTCGAAGGGGCCTTTGCCGCGCCGGGGCTGCACACCACCCCCGACCCGCTGACCTTGCACCGGGTTCTGGCGCAGATGGCCGAGGCGGGCGTAAGCCATGCCGCGATGGAGGCCTCGTCGCACGGGCTGGATCAGCGCCGGATGGAGGCGGTGCGCCTGGCGGCGGCGGCCTTTACCAACCTGACGCAGGACCATCTGGATTACCATGGTGACATGGAACGGTATTTTCAGGCCAAGCTGCGACTTTTCACCGAGCTGTTGACCGAAGACGGCGTGGCGGTCGTCAATCTTGACGACAGCTACGGGCCGCGTGTCGCCGATGCCTGCGCCCGCCGCGAGATCGAGGTGATGGGCGTGGGGCAGTATGCGGACGATGCCGCGCTCAAGATCACCGGGCGGCGGCTGGATGACACGGGCCAGGATGTGTTGTTCCGCTGGCAAGGCCAGCCGGTCCAGACCCGCCTGTCGCTGATCGGCGGGTTTCAGGCGATGAACGTTCTGACGGCTGCGGGTCTGGTGATCGCCGCGGGCGAAGATCCGCAGGCGGTGTTTTCGGTGCTGCCGCGGTTGACGGGGGTGCGCGGGCGGATGCAGCTGGCCGGGCGCCGTGCCAACGGGGCCCCGGTGTTTGTCGATTACGCCCATACCCCCGATGCGTTGGAAACCGCGCTTCGCGCGTTGCGCCCGCATGTCATGGGTCGGCTGATCGTGGTCTTCGGCGCTGGCGGCGACCGCGACCGGGGCAAGCGCCCGCTGATGGGTCAGGCGGCCGCCCAGCATGCCGATGTGGTCTTTGTCACCGATGACAACCCGCGCTCGGAACATCCCGCCGACATTCGCGCGGCCATTCTGCAAGCCTGCCCCGAGGCGGCCGAGGTCGGCGACCGCGCCGAAGCGATCCTGCGCGGGGTCGATGCGCTGGAACCCGGCGATGCGCTGTTGATCGCGGGCAAGGGGCATGAAACCGGGCAGATCGTGGGCGATGTGGTCTACCCCTTCGATGATGTCGAACAGGCCAGCGTCGCCATCGCCGCATTGGAGGGACGCGCATGACCAGCTTGTGGACAGCGCAAGACGCCGCGGCGGCGACCGCCGGACGGGTCGGGGACGATTGGGCCGCCACGGGCCTGTCGATCGACAGCCGCACGCTTGTGCCGGGGGATCTGTTCATCGCGCTCAGCGCGGCGCGCGACGGGCATGATTTCGTGGCCGACGCCCTGGCGCGCGGGGCCGTGGCGGCGATGGTCAGCCATGTGCCCGACGGGATCGATCCGGCCCGGCTTTTGATCGTGGACGATGTGATGGCGGGTTTGCGTGGCCTGGCTGTGGCCGCCCGCGCGCGCACCGCGGCCAAGGTGATCGCGGTGACCGGTTCGGTCGGCAAGACCACGGTCAAGGAAATGCTGCGCGCCGCCCTCAGCCCGCAGGGGCGCACCCATGCGGCGCAGGCCAGTTTCAACAATCATTGGGGCGTGCCGCTGACCTTGGCGCGCATGCCGGCCGACACCGATTATGCGATCATCGAGATCGGCATGAACGCCCCGGGCGAAATCGCGCCGCTGTCGCGCCTGGCCCGGCCCGATCTGGCGATCGTGACCACGGTGGCCCCGGCGCATCTGGAGGCCTTTGGCGTTATCGAAGGCATCGCCCATGAAAAGGCCGCGATTTTCGACGGGCTGCCCCCGGGCGGCATTGCGCTGGCCCATGCCGATATCGACACGGCGCAGATCCTGTTCGACAAGGCGCGCGCGATGGGCGCGGATCTGGTGCGGTTCGGCGCCGCCGAAGGCGTCGAGGCGCGCCTTGTGCAGACGCAGCTGGCCGATCATGCGACGCTGATCGAGGCCGAAATCTTCGGCACCGCGCGGCGCTTCAAGATCGCCGCGCCGGGCCGGCATTATGCGATGAACGCGCTGATCGCGCTGGCGGCGGCGGAACGTGTCGGGGCTGACGCCACGCAGGCGGCGATCACGCTGGCGGGTTGGTCGCCCTACCAGGGCCGCGGCACGCGCGAGCGCCTGCGCCTGGGCGGGCGTGACGAGTTGATGATCGACATGATCGATGATGCCTTCAACGCCAACCCGGCCTCGGTCGCCGCGGCGCTCGAGATGCTGGCCGCCGCCGAACCCGAAGGGCGCGGGCGGCGCATCGCGGTCTTGGGCGACATGCTGGAGCTGGGACCAACCGGGCCTGCCCTACACGCCGCCATCGCCGATCACCCCGCGATGGCCCGGATTGCCGTGGTGCACACGGTCGGCCCGCTGATGGCCCATCTGCATGCCGCCTTGCCCGGCGCGATCCGCGGCCAGCATGCCGAAACCGCCGAACAGCTGGCCGCCGCGCTGCCACAAAGCCTGACGGCGGGCGATGTCGTGCTGCTGAAGGGATCCAAAGGGATCAAGGTGTCCCGCGTGGTTGACGCCTTGCGAAAACTCGGGCAAGCGAGTGTGGATCACAGGCAGGGACCCCGCTAGATGTTGTATTGGCTGACCGCGTTCTCCGACGGCGGGGATGTCTTCAACCTGTTTCGCTACATCACCTTTCGGGCCGGCGGGGCGTTTTTCACCGCACTGGTGTTCGGCTTCGTCTTCGGCCAGCCGCTGATCACGGCCCTGCGGCGCAAATATGCCGCCGGCCAGCCGATCCGCGCCGATGGCCCGGCCCATCACCTGTCGAAGGCGGGCACGCCCACCATGGGGGGCTTGCTGATCCTGGCCGCGCTTACGGTTTCGACGTTGATGTGGGCGCGGCTCGACAATCCCTATGTCTGGATCGTGCTGATCACCACCGTCTGTTTCGGATTGATCGGTTTTGCCGATGACTGGGCCAAGGTCAGTCGAAAATCCAGCAAGGGCCTGTCGGGTCGGCTGCGGCTGGCCATCGGGTTCGTCGTGGCCGCGATCGCGGCGCTGGCTTGTGTCTATCTGCAGCCCGCGCATCTTTCCGCGCATCTGGCGGTGCCGGTGTTCAAGGATGTTCTGATCAACATGGGCTGGCTGTTCTTGCCCTTTGCGATGCTGGTCATCGTGGGGTCGGCCAATGCGGTGAACCTGACCGATGGGCTGGATGGCCTGGCCATCATGCCGGTGATGATTGCAGCCGCCACGCTGGGGGTGATCGCCTATGCGGTGGGCCGTGTCGATTTCACCGAATACCTCGATGTCCATTATGTGCCGGGCACGGGCGAGCTGTTGATCTTCAGCGCCGGTCTGATCGGCGGCGGCTTGGGGTTTTTGTGGTACAACGCCCCGCCCGCGGCGGTGTTCATGGGCGACACCGGGTCGCTGGCGCTGGGCGGGGCGCTGGGGGCAATCGCGGTGGCCACGAAGCATGAAATCGTGCTGGCCATCGTGGGCGGGCTGTTCGTGGCCGAAGCGGTCAGCGTGATCGTGCAGGTCGCGTATTTCAAGGCCACCGGCAAGCGGGTGTTCTTGATGGCGCCGATCCACCATCATTTCGAAAAGAAAGGTTGGGCCGAGCCGCAGGTGGTGATCCGCTTCTGGATCATCTCGCTGATCTTGGCGCTGATCGGGTTGGCCACGCTGAAGCTGCGCTAGGCCCTGCGCCCGGGGCAGGGTGCGGCCATGTGGGGCGGGATGGCTTTTGATCGCCGTGGTATCGGCGTATCTTGGAAAAGATGACGGGGCCGGGGCGCGCCGGCCCCCAATGCGGGCCGGCCGTGTTGCCGACGGGTTGGCGCAAGGGAGAACGCGATGATACCGGTGCAGGGCTTCGAAGGGCGGCGCGTGGCGGTGCTGGGGCTGGGGCGTTCGGGGTTGGCCACGGCGCATGCCTTGCGTGCGGGCGGGGCGGATGCGCTGGTCTGGGATGACGGGGCGGCCGCGCGCGAAGCGGCGCTGGCGCAGGGATTTGCCCTGTGGGATCCCATGGCGCAAGGCGCCTTTGACGGGGTGGCGGCGCTGATCACGTCGCCGGGAATTGCGCATCTCTATCCGGAACCCCATCGCGCGATTGCGGCCGCCCGCGCCGCCGGCGTGCCCGTCGACAATGATGTCGGCCTGTTTTTCCGGTCGTTGGGCTTGGGCGATTGGTCGGACATGGACGCACCGCCCAAGGTCGTGGCGATCACGGGATCCAACGGAAAATCCACCACCTCGGCGCTGATTGCCCATATCCTGACGGCGGCCGGGCGCTCGGCGCAGCTGGCCGGCAACATCGGGCGGGGGGTGCTGGATATCGATCCGCCGCAAGACGGCGGCGTGGTGGTGTTGGAGTTGAGTTCCTACCAGATCGAACTGGCGCGCGCGCTGACGCCCGATGTGGCGGTTTTCACCAACCTGTCGCCCGACCATCTGGACCGGCACGGCGGCATGGGGGGCTATTTCGCCGCCAAGCGGCGGCTGTTTTCCGAGGGCGGCCCGGATCGGGCCATCATCGGCGTGGACGAGATCGAAGGCCAATACATCGCCAATCAGCTGGCCGAAGGGCCGAGCGACGCCCGCGTGATCCGCGTGTCGTCCACCAAGCTGTCGGGGCTGGGTTGGGATCTGGTGACGCGCAAGGGCTGGCTGTCCGAGCTGCGCCTGGGCCGCCAGATCGCATCGATCGATCTGCGGGATGTGGCGGGGTTGCCGGGGGCGCACAACCACCAGAATGCGGCCTGCGCCTATGGGGCGTGCCGGGCCCTTGGCCTTTCGCCCAAGGAAATCGAGGCCGGGTTTCACAGCTTTCAGGGCCTGCCCCATCGCAGCCAGCGCGTGGCCGATATCGGCGGTGTTTCTTTCGTCAATGACAGCAAGGCCACGAATGTCGATGCCGCCGTCAAGGCGCTGGGGGCTTTTGCCCGCATCCGCTGGATTTGCGGCGGGCTGGAAAAAGAGGGCGGCATGCAGGCCCTGGCCGCCGCCGCAGGTGGCGTGATCAAGGCCTATGTGATCGGGCGCGAAGCGGCGTCATTTGCGCTGCATCTGGGGGCCATCCCGCACGAGATCTGCGGCGACATGGCCACCGCCGTTGCGCGCGCCGCAGCCGAGGCGCAGCCGGGCGATACGGTGCTTTTGGCCCCGGCGGCGGCCAGCTTCGACCAGTACGACAGCTTCGAGCATCGCGGCCGCGATTTCATGGACCAGGTCGCCCGCGTGCCCCGCCGGGATGGGCAGCCCTGAGGCGGTGCCGGGCCATGGTCATCAGACCCGCCCCGGGCCGACAGGATTGATCCGGATCATCACGCAAAGGCTGGCCCTGCGCCCCGTTTCGGGTTAGGCTGCGCTTCAGACCCGGCAAACGGGCACTTTGCGGCAGGCAACGACAAGAAACGGGCGGGCAGTCCCCATGACGGAAATCGCGCATGGCACGGTGATCGTGCAATCGGGCGAAGCGGTGCTTCCACGCTGGTGGCGCACGGTGGATCGCGTGACGATCTTTTGCATCTTCGCGCTGTTTGCCATCGGCATCTTGCTGGGCTTTGCCGCCTCGACCCCCTTGGCCGAACGCAACGGGCTTGATCCGTTTCATTACGTCACCCGGCAGCTGGCCTTTGGCGGGCTGGCCTTGGTGACGATGCTGATGGTGTCGATGTTGCCGCCGATCACGATCCGGCGCATCGCGGTGATCGGCTTTTTCGGCGCCATGCTGGCGCTGGCGCTCTTGCCGGCCTTGGGCACCGATTTCGGCCAGGGTGCCGTGCGCTGGTATTCGCTGGGCTTTGCCTCGGTGCAGCCGGCGGAATTTCTCAAGCCCGTGTTCGTGATCTTTACCGCCTGGATGGTGGCAGCGGCCCAGGATATCGGCGGGCCGCCGGGAAAATCCGTGTCGCTGCTGGCCATGGCGGTGATCGTGGGCTTTTTGGTGATGCAGCCCGACTACGGACAGGCGGCGCTGATCATTTTTGCCTGGTCGGTGATCTATTTCGTGTCGGGTGCGCCGATGCTGATCTTGTTTGCCTTGCTGGCGGTGCTGGCGGTGGGTGGGGTGCTGGCCTATGAATCCTCGGAACATGTGGCGCGGCGCATCGATGGATTCCTGTCGGCCGAGGTCGATCCCAACACCCAGATCGCCTATGCCACCGACGCGATCCGCAATGGCGGCCTGTTCGGGGCGGGGCTGGGCGAGGGCACGGTGCGCTGGACCCTGCCCGATGCCCACACCGATTTCATCATCGCCGTCGCCGCCGAGGAATACGGCGTGATGTTGGTGTTCGTCATCATTGCCTTGTTCGTCACCATCGCCACACGGGCCTATTTCCGCCTGATGCGCGAGCGCGACACCTTCATCCGCCTGTCCGGCACCGGGCTGGTCAGCCTGTTGGCGCTGCAGGCCTTCATCAATCTTGGGGTGGCGGTGCGGCTGTTGCCGGCCAAGGGGATGACGCTGCCGTTCGTCAGCTATGGCGGGTCATCGCTGATTGCGATGGGCATTTCGGTGGGGATGCTTCTGGCCTTTACCCGGTCGCGTCCGCAGGGCGATATCGGGGATTACCTTTTGTCGCGGCAGCGGTGACGCGATGACGCCGACCAGCGCCCATGTGATCATCGCGGCCGGGGGCACGGGCGGCCACATGTTCCCGGCCCAGGCCCTGTCCGAGGTGATGTTGCGCCGCGGCTGGCGCGTGACGCTGTCAACCGATGCGCGGGGCGCGCGCTACACGGATGGGTTTTCGCACGCGGTGGCACGCCGTCAGGTCGCATCGGCGACCTTTGCCCGCGGCGGGCTGCTGGGGCGGTTCATCGCCCCGTTCCGGATCGCCGGCGGTATATTGTCGGCCACCGTGCGGATGTGGCGCGAAAAACCCGATGTCGTGGTGGGCTTTGGCGGCTATCCCACCATTCCCGCCCTGGCTGCGGCCTGGATCACCCGAACGCCCTGCATGATCCATGAACAAAACGGCGTGCTGGGCCGGGTCAACCGGCTGTTTGCCGCGCGGGTCGATCTGGTGGCCTGTGGCACATGGCCCACGCAGCTGCCCGACCGGGTGGCCGGGGTCCACACCGGCAACCCGGTGCGCGCCGCGGTGCTGGAACGTGCGGGCGCGCCCTATATGGCGCCGGGCGATTGGCCGATCAGCCTGTTGGTGATCGGCGGCAGCCAAGGGGCGCGGATCTTGTCCGATGTGGTGCCCGCGGCCATCGGCTGCCTGCCCGAGCGGCTGCGGGGTCAGCTGCGCATCGCCCAGCAGGCCCGCGCCGAGGATGTCGAGCGCGTGGTCGCGGCCTATGGTGCCATCGGCGTGCGTGCCGAGGTCGAGACGTTTTTCCGCGACATTCCCCGCCGCCTGTCCGAAGCGCAGCTGGTCATCAGCCGCGCAGGGGCATCTTCGGTGGCGGATATCTCGGTGATCGGCCGTCCGGCGATCCTGATCCCCTATGCCCAGGCCACCGCCGACCATCAAAGCGTGAACGCCCGCGCCCTGGTCGATGCGCAGGCCGCCCATATCATCGCCGAACCGGCCCTGACCCCCCAGCGTCTGGCCGCAAGCCTTCAATCCATCCTCTGCGAACCGGCCAAGGCCGACCAGATGGCGCAAGCGGCCCTGTCGGTCGGCGTGCCCGACGCGGCCCAACGGCTGGCCGCGCTGGTCGAGGAACTGGCCCGGAAAGGAGCCGCATGACCGCCGCGATCACGAAACTGCCCAGCAAGCTGGGCGCCATCCACTTCGTCGGCATCGGCGGTATCGGCATGTCGGGCATCGCCGAGGTGTTGCTGAACCATGGCTATGATGTGCAGGGCTCTGACCTGAAGCCGTCAAAGATCACCGATCGGCTTGCCGAACTGGGCGCGCGGATCCACTTCGGCCAGAGCGCCGAGAACCTCGAAGGGGCCGAGGTCGTGGTGATTTCCTCGGCCATCAAACCGGGCAACCCGGAACTGGACGCGGCGCGTCTGAAAGGGCTGCCGGTCGTGCGCCGGGCCGAGATGCTGGCCGAGCTGATGCGCCTGCGATCCAATATCGCGGTGGCGGGCACCCACGGCAAGACAACGACGACCACACTGGTCGCCACGCTTCTGGATGCCGGCGGCGTCGATCCGACGGTGATCAACGGCGGCGTCATCCATGCCTACGGGTCGAATGCGCGGGTGGGGCAAGGCGACTGGATGGTGGTCGAGGCCGATGAAAGCGATGGCACCTTCAACCGCTTGCCTGCCACCATCGCCATCGTCACCAATATCGACCCCGAACACATGGAACATTGGGGCACGCTGGACAACCTGCGAAAGGGATTTCTGGATTTCGTGTCCAACATCCCGTTTTACGGGTTGGCCGTGTGCTGCACCGATCACCCCGAGGTTCAGGCGCTGGTGGGCCGCATCACCGACCGCCGCGTCGTGACCTTCGGGTTCAATGCGCAGGCCGATGTGCGGGCGATCAACCTTCAGTACAAGGCGGGCGTCGCACAGTTCGACATCGCGCTTCAGGCCGAGGGGCAGGTGATCGAAGGCTGCACCTTGCCCATGCCGGGCGATCACAATGTCAGCAACGCGCTGGCCGCGGTGGCCGTGGCACGGCATCTGGGCCTGAAGGCTGCCGAAATCCGCGCGGCGCTGGCCGGGTTCAAGGGGGTGAACCGCCGCTTCACCAAGGTGGCCGAGGTGGGCGGGATCACCATCATCGACGATTACGGCCATCATCCGGTCGAAATCGCCGCGGTTCTCAAGGCCGCCCGCCAGGCCAGCGAAGGCCGCGTGATCGCCGTGCATCAGCCCCATCGCTACACCCGCTTGTCCAGCTTGTTCGAAGATTTCTGTGCCTGTTTCAACGAAGCCGATGTCGTCGGCATCGCCGAGGTCTATGCCGCGGGCGAAGATCCGATCGCCGGGGCCAGCCGTGACGATCTGGTGGCCGGCTTGATCCGTCATGGTCATCGCCATGCCCGCGCCGTCGTGTCCGAGGACGATCTTGAACGGCTGGTGCGCGAACAGGCGCGGCCGGGCGATATGGTGGTCTGTCTGGGGGCGGGCACGATTTCGGCCTGGGCCCACGGGCTTCCGGCACGGCTGAAGGATCTGGATGCCTGTGCCTGACAGGGACATAGGCGGTGGGTGCGGGCCTGCTGGACAGCCCGTGATGGCGCCGCTAGCAGGTGTGCCATGACAGCGATCGCCGACATTTCCTTGCGTGGGCGCGCGACGCCCAACCGCGCCTTGGCCGATCTGACGTGGCTGCGCGTGGGCGGGCCGGCCGATTGGTTGGTCCAGCCCGCCGATGCCGATGACCTGGCGGGGTTCTTGGCGGCGCTCGACCCCGATGTGCCGGTCTTTCCGATGGGGGTGGGTTCGAACCTGATCGTGCGCGATGGCGGCATCGCGGGCGTGGTGATCCGGCTGGGCCGGGGCTTTGGCGACATTCGCATTGCGGGCGATCTGGTCACAGCGGGTGCGGCGGCGCTGGATGCGCATGTCGCGATCAAGGCCGCCGCCGCGGGCCGCGATCTGACCTTTCTGCGCACTATTCCAGGCAGCATCGGTGGCGCGCTGCGGATGAATGCGGGCTGCTACGGGCGTTATGTCGCCGATCACGTGGTCGCGGTGCGGGTGGTTCACCGCGATGGCCGGGCCGCGGTTCTGGAGGCCAAGGATATTGGCTTTGGCTATCGTCAGACCGATCTGCCCCCCGACACCATCGTGACCGAGGTGACATTTCGCGCCGATGCGGGCCTGCCCGCGGTGCTGGACGCCCAGATGGCCGACCAGATCGCCCGGCGCGACGCCACCCAACCCACCAAGGACCGCAGCGCGGGTTCGACCTTTCGCAACCCGGGCGGCTTTTCCTCGACGGGCCGTGCCGATGACACCCACGACCGCAAGGCGTGGAAGGTGATCGATGACGCCGGCATGCGTGGCGCCACGCGCGGGGGCGCCCAGATGTCGCCCATGCATTCCAACTTTCTGATCAACACCGGGGGGGCCACCGCGGATGATCTGGAATCTTTGGGCGAAGAGGTTCGAAAAAGGGTTTTCGAGACGCAGGGAATAGCGCTAGAATGGGAAATCATGCGCGTCGGGCGGGCCCGGCGTGATGACGCCGGCGCAGGCCGGTCCAACAACAAGGGGCAAAGCCCCGAAACAGGCTGACCGGGCAAAAGATTCCGGCGGATTGAGGCAATGGTGGCGGGTTCGAGCAGAACACCCCCCCGTGTTGCGGTTTTGATGGGCGGCCCCTCGTCTGAGCGCGAGGTGTCTTTGTCCACGGGTCGCGGCTGCGCGCAGGCGCTGCGGGGCGAAGGCTACGAGGTGATCGAGGTCGATTGTGGCCCCGATCTGCCAGGGCGTTTGGCTGCGCTGAAACCCGACATCTGCTTTAACGCCTTGCATGGCCGCTGGGGCGAGGATGGCTGCGTTCAGGGCATCTTGGAATGGCTGCGCATCCCCTACACCCATTCCGGGGTGCTGGCTTCGGCCTTGGCGATGGACAAGACGCGCACCAAGGATGTCTACCGCGCCCATGGGCTGCCCGTGGCCGACAGCGTGATCTGTCGCAAATCCGACGTGATGGCCGCGCATGTGATGGCCCCGCCCTATGTCATCAAGCCCAACAACGAAGGATCCTCGGTCGGGGTCTATCTGGTGACAGATGGTGCCAATGCGCCACCCCGGCTGTCGGACGCGATGCCCGACACCGTGATGGTCGAGCGCTTTTTGCGCGGGCGGGAACTGACCTGTTCGGTGATGGGGGATGGGCCGGGCCAGCCCGGCGCCCTGACCGTGACCGACATCCTGACCGACGGCTGGTACGATTATGACGCGAAATACAAGCCCGGCGGATCGCGCCACGTCGTGCCCGCGGACCTGCCCAGACCGATTTTCGATGCCTGCATGGACATGTCGCGCACCGCGCACCGCGCGCTGGGCTGTCGGGGCGTCAGCCGAACCGATTTTCGCTGGGATACGGACCAGGGGCTCGATGGGCTGTTCTTGCTGGAAACCAACACCCAGCCCGGCATGACGCCCACATCGCTGACGCCCGAACAGGCGGCGGCATGCGGTTATGATTTTGGCACCCTGTGCCGCTGGTTGGTCGAGGATGCATCATGCGACCGCTGATTGCCGAACGTCGCCCCCCCCACATGCTGTCGCGCCAAGGCCCGTCGGCCCGCCCCGCAGCGCCGGCGCCCGATCCGCGGCCGGCTCCCCAGGGTGCGGCGCCCCTTGCCGCACCCGCGATGCCCCCCCGCCCGGCCGAACCGCCAAGGCGGGACGCCCGGCGCGATCCGGCGCCGTCGATCTGGGCCTATCGGGCGGAACGGCTTTGGCTGACGCCGCATTTCCGCCGCTTTGTGCGCTTCGGACTGCCGGCGGTCGTCGTTGTTTTGGGGCTGGGTTTGTATTTCGCGTCGGATGCCAACCGCGCCGCTTTTGGGGAAAGCCTGCTGGCGCTGCGCGAAGGGATCGAAAACCGCCCCGAATTCCGCGTCAATGTGATGGGGATCGAAGGCGCAAGCGATGCGGTCATGGCCGACATCCGCGCCGCGCTGGCGCTGGATTTGCCGGTATCCTCCTTTGATCTCGATCTTGCGGCGCTGCGCGCGCGGATCGAGGCGCTGCCGGCGGTGGCGCGGGCGGAACTGCGCATCCAGTCGGGTGGGCATCTGGCGGTGCGGGTCGAAGAGCGCGTGCCGGCGCTGATCTGGCAAACGCGCGACGGCCCCGTCCTGATCGATGCCGAGGGCCACATCGTGGCCCGACTGGCCGACCGCGGGTTGGATGCGCCATTGCCGGTGATCGGGGGCGACGGGGCGGACCGGGTGGTGGACCAGGCCCTGGCGCTGCATGCCGCGGCCCAGCCGCTGGCCGATCGGATGCGGGGCCTGGCCTGGGTGGGCGATCGGCGCTGGGATGTGGTGCTCGATGATGGCCGGCGCATCTTGTTGCCTGAAACCGGGGCCTTGCAGGCGCTGGACCGCGTGCTGGCCTTGCATGACGCGACCGACATTCTGAACCGCGATATCGTGCGCATCGATCTGCGCGACCCGGCCCGGCTGACCGTTCAGATCACGCCAGCCGCGATCGACGCGATGAACACCGCGCGCCAGCTGTCGCGCCAAACCCTCAACGGAGAGCAACGCGGATGAACATGTTGTATCAGTCGCAACGCGCGATGCGGGCAAAACGGCAAGATGCGCTCAAGCGCGGGGTCGTGGCCGTGCTGGACATCGGCACGCACAAGATTTCGTGCCTTGTGCTGAAATTCGACGAAGCCGATCCCGCCCTTGCCGCCGACGGGATCGGGGCCATGGCCGGTCAGGCCAATTTCCGGATCATCGGCACCGCCACCACGCGGTCGCGCGGGATGCGCTTTGGCGAGATCGACAGCCTTCAGGAAACCGAACGTGCCATCCGCACCGCCGTGCAAGCGGCGCAAAAAATGGCGCAAAAGCGCGTCGATCATGTGATCGTGGCCTTGGCGGGCGCGCGGCCGCGCAGCTACGGCTTGCAGGGCGAGGTGTCGTTGTCGGGCGGCGCGGTCACGGATGAGGATGTGGCCCGCGTGCTGGCGGCCTGTGACCTGCCCGATCTGGGCCCCGGCCGTGAGGTGCTGCACGCCCAACCCGTCAATTTTGCGATCGATCATCGCACGGGGCTGACCGATCCGCGCGGGCATCTGGGCAACCGGCTGTCGGTGGACATGCATCTTTTGTCGATCGAAGGGGCGGCGATCGAAACCTTGCTGCAATGCGTCAAGCGTTGCGATCTGGACCTGGCGGGGGTGGCTTCGGCCCCCTACGCCGCCGCGATTTCCAGCCTGGTCGAGGATGAACAGGAACTGGGCGCTGCGTGCATCGACATGGGCGGCGGCACGGTCAGCCTGTCGATTTTCATCAAGAAACACATGATCTATGCCGACACCGTGCGCATGGGCGGCGATCACATCACCAGCGACATCAGCCAAGGTCTGCAGATCCCGATGGCCGATGCCGAACGGATCAAATGCCGTTTCGGCGGGGTCATCGCCACCGGGCTGGATGACCGCGAGGTGATCGAACTGGCCGGCGAGACGGGCGATTGGCACCACGATCGCCGCACCGCCACCCGGGCCGATCTGATCGGTGTCATGCGCCCGCGCGTCGAGGAAATTCTGGAAGAGGTGCGCGCGCGCCTGGATGCGGCGGGCTTTGATCATCTGCCCAGCCAGCGGATCGTTCTGACCGGCGGCGCAAGCCAGATCCCCGGCCTTGATGGGCTGGCCAGCCGCATCTTGGGCAATCAGGTGCGCCTTGGCCGTCCCTTGCGGGTTCAGGGTTTGCCGCAATCGGCGGCGGGGCCGGCATTTTCGGCCTTGGTGGGGCTGGCGCTCTTTGCCGCCCATCCGCAAGACGAATGGTGGGATTTCGAGACACCGACCGAACGTTTGCCCGCGCGCAGCCTGAAACGGGCCGCGAAATGGTTGCGCGACAACTGGTGATCCCCTGCATCTTGTGGGCTGCCCCAACCAGGGGCGGATACGGTCGAGATTTGCCCCAGATTTCGGGGAATACGGCGAATTTCCGCGTGACGTCAGTGGTGGAAACGGTTAGGATGCTGGGAAATCAGAGGCAAATTGACCAACCGGCGACAAGACCGGGGTCAGATCGAACAGTGATCACCGACAAGATCAATTACAGGCGGACAGACCCATGACACTCAACTTGATGATGCCCAGCAGCCAGCCGGACCTGAAGCCCCGGATCACCGTTTTTGGCGTGGGTGGTGCCGGGGGCAACGCCGTCAACAACATGATCGATCAAAACCTTGACGGGTGCGAATTCGTGGTGGCCAACACCGACGCACAGGCGCTGGCGCAGTCGCGCGCCCATGCCCGTATCCAGATGGGCGCCCGCGTCACCGAAGGCCTGGGGGCCGGCGCGCGCCCCGCGGTGGGCGCATCGGCCGCCGAGGAATCGATCGAGGAAATCGTCGATCACCTGGCCGGTGTGCACATGGCCTTCATCACGGCCGGCATGGGCGGGGGCACCGGTACGGGTGCCGCCCCGATCATCGCACAGGCCGCGCGCGAATTGGGCGTGCTGACGGTCGGCGTGGTCACCAAGCCGTTCCAGTTCGAAGGCGCCAAGCGCATGCGTCAGGCCGACGAAGGCATTGAGGCGCTGCAAAAGGTGGTCGACACGCTGATCATCATTCCCAACCAGAACCTGTTCCGTCTGGCCAATGAAAAGACCACCTTTACCGAAGCCTTCGCGATGGCCGATGATGTGCTTTACCAAGGCGTAAAGGGTGTGACGGACCTGATGGTGCGCCCGGGTCTCATCAACCTCGACTTCGCCGATGTGCGCGCGGTGATGAACGAAATGGGCAAGGCAATGATGGGCACCGGCGAGGCCGATGGCGAAAGCCGGGCCTTGCAGGCCGCCGAAAAGGCAATCGCCAACCCGCTGCTCGATGAAATCAGCCTCAAGGGCGCGCGCGGTGTCTTGATCAACATCACCGGCGGCTATGATTTGACCCTGTTCGAACTGGACGAGGCCGCCAACCGCATCCGCGAGGAAGTGGACCCCGAGGCCAACATCATCGTCGGCTCGACGCTTGACACCGCGATGGAAGGCCGGATGCGCGTAAGCGTCGTGGCCACCGGCATCGACGTGTCCGAAGCCAGCCGGCCCGCCGAAACCCCCCGCATCCACGCCGCTGCCGCGCTGGCGCCCCGCGCCGAACCGGCCAAGGCGGCACCCGAGCCGGCGGCCCCGGCGCATCCGGCCGATGATGTGCATGCATTCATGCCCGAACGTCAGCCCGAACCGTCCTTGTTCGCGGGGCTTGGCCTGACCGATGCGCACAGCGATCTGACCGAGGATGACATCGACGCCCCCGTGTATCGCCCGGCTGCAGCGCCTGCCGCGTCGGCGCCGGTGGCCCCGATGGCTGCCACCCGTCGCCTGTCGGGCGATGCCGATACGCGCCTTCCCTCGAGCCAAGGCGCCTCCGGCGCACGCCCGACAACCGAGATGTTGGCAAACCTGCGCGATGCGTTGCAGCGCGACATCCCCGCGGCACGCCCGGCGGCGGCCGAACCCGCCTTCAAGTCGCGGCTTGGCTCACTGATCGGCCGCATGACCGGCCATACGGATGATGCCCCTGCGGCGGCCGACCGGCGCCAGCCCCCGGTGCAAAGCGGCCTGTCACAGCGCCCGGCGATGTCGCACGCACCGCGGTCGTTGCCCGAAGATTCGATGGTCGACCCCGAACAGGAACGGATCGAAATTCCCGCGTTCCTGCGCCGCCAGGCAAACTGAACGCGGTCACGATTGAAACAGAAGGGTCGGAATTTTTCCGGCCCTTTTTCTTTTTAAATCCGTGTGTTGATGCCCGCCGGCCAAGGCGTCGGCAAAGATTTGCCGATACCGCACCGCTTTGTTGCAGGGCGTCATAAAGGTTGAATTGTTCCTTTCCGTTCGCCCCGCTATCGCAAATGCAGCACAAATGGCGGGTTGCGGCCCGTCGCCGCCAACGTCCGAAAACAGACGCCCGAAAAGGGGTGGTGGCACGGATCGCGGCGGTCACGACGATGGGGACAGAATGCAGGCGACGCTTCGGCAATCGGTTGGATTCTCGGGTGTGGGGCTCCACTCCGGGCGGACGGCACGCGCCGTCGTTCATCCGCAGGCCGCCCACATGGGCATCTGGTTCCAGCGCACCGATCTGCCCGGTTCGGCGATGATCCCCGCCCATTACACCGCGGTTCCCCTGAGCCGGCTTTGCACCAAGCTGCGCGGCGAAGACGGGGCCGAGGTGTCCACGATCGAGCATCTGATGGCCGCCTTGGCCGGATGCGGCATCCACAATGCTTTGGTCGCCGTGGATGGGCCCGAAGTGCCGATTCTGGACGGATCGGCCGCCCCCTTCGTGCGCGCCTTTCTGGATGCAGGCATCCAACGCCAAAGCGCAGCGATCACGGCGATCGAGATCTTGCGCGATGTCACCGTCTGCGATGGCGACAGCTATGCCCGCCTGTCGCCGGCACCCGGTCTGGAAATGGATTTCACCATCGATTTCGAAGATGCCGCGATCGGGCGTCAACGGCGTGTCGCCAACCTGGCCAATGGCCGCTTCGTGCGCGAATTTTGCGACAGCCGCACCTTTTGCCGCAAATCCGATGTCGATGCGATGCGGGCGGCGGGGCTGGCCTTGGGGGGCAGCTACGAAAATGCGGTGGTTGTCGATGGCGCGGCGGTTCTTAGCCCCGGTGGCCTGCGTCACGCGGACGAGGCGGTGCGCCACAAGATGCTGGATGCCTTGGGGGATCTGGCCTTGGCCGGTTCGCCGATTCTGGGCCGTTACACGGGTGTGCGTGCCGGGCACATGTTGACCAACCAGTTGCTGCGCGCGCTTTTCGCCGACCCGGGCGCCTGGCGGTTGGTCGATTGCACCCCCACCCAGGCCGCGGCCTTGCCGGGCATGGGTCTGACCGGGGCCGATCTGGCCCATGTGGCCTGACGCGGGCCGCCGGCAGGCGTTGGTGCAGCCTGGGGTGATTTCAGGCGTTTTGCCCCCAGAAAGAATGTGCTAGGACCGCATCACGACGGGGCGGCGCGACCGCATCCGCACCGGCAAAGACGGGGTTTTTCGAGCATGCAGCGGAGCGAACGCGGCGCGATCCAGAGATGGAGCCTCTGTGCGGGGCTGGCTCTGGTGATGGCTGTTTCAGGCTGTGGCGAAGGTGGCTTTTTCGGCAACCGGGTGGCCGAAGTGCCGCTGGAACAGCAAGATGCCGCCACCATTTTCCAGCGTGGTGAGGCCGAGCTGGAGGCCGGCAATTTCGAAGAAGCCGCCGCGCTGTACATCGAGGTGGAGCGCCTGCATCCCTATTCGGAATGGGCCAGCCGTGGCGTGATCATGGCCACATTCGCCTATCATGCCGCCGAAGATTACGAAAACACCCGCATCGCCGCGCAGCGCTATCTCGATTTCTACCCGGCCGAAGAAGACGCCGCCTATGCCCAGTATCTTCTGGCGCTCAGCTACTACGACCAGATCGATCAGGTGGGCCGCGACCAGGGCGTGACCTTTCAGGCGCTGCAAGCCCTGCGCGCGGTGATCGAGGGGTACCCCGACAGCGAATATGCCAAGGACGCCATCTTGCGCTTCGACCTGGCCTTTGACCATCTGGCCGGCAAGGAGATGGAGATCGCTCGCTACTACCTGCGGGCGCAGCATTACGTCGCGGCGATCAACCGCTTTCGCGTCGTGGTCGAGCAGTTCCAGACCACCAGCCACACCCCCGAGGCCCTGATGCGCCTGGTCGAGGCCTATCTGGCGCTGGGCCTGACCGAAGAGGCGCAGACGGCGGGCGCAATTCTTGGCTATAACTTCCAATCCTCGCCCTTCTACGACGATGCGTTTCGCCAGTTGACCGGCCAGGATCTGACCCCGGAAGCCGCCGGCGAGGGCTGGCTGCGTGACATCTGGCGCCAGACCGTGCGCGGTGATTGGCTCTGAGATTGTAACGCGCGCCCCAACCGGGGCGCGGGTGCCAAGAAAGACCGAGCCCCGATGCTGCGCCACCTCGACATTCGCGACATGCTGATCATCGATCGGCTGGAACTTGCCTTTCAGCCGGGCCTGAACGTGTTGACCGGCGAAACCGGCGCCGGCAAATCCATCTTGCTCGACGCCTTGGGCTTTGCGCTGGGTTGGCGGGGGCGCGCCGATCTGGTGCGCACGGGCGCGCCGCAGGGCGAGGTGGTGGCGGTGTTCCAACTGCCCGTCGATCATCGCGCGCAGGCGGTCTTGCACGACGCGGGCCTGCCGGCCGGGCCCGAGCTGATCATCAGGCGGATCAACACGCCCGAAGGCCGCAAGGCATCTTGGATCAACGACCGTCGCGCCAGCGGCGAGGTGTTGCGCGCCCTTTCCGAGACCTTGGTGGAATTGCATGGCCAGCAAGACGATCGCGGCCTGCTGGATCCGCGCCAACATCGTGCGATGCTCGATGGATTTGCCGGGATCGCGGACGCGGTGGCGCGCACCCGCGCCGCCTGGGCGGCCTGGCGCGGGGCGCAAAAGGCACTGGAGGCCGCCGAGGCGCATGTGGCCCAGATGCGCGCCGACGAAGAATTCTTGCGCCATGCCGTGGCCGAGCTGGACCGGCTTGACCCCCAGATCGGCGAAGAGGCCACGCTGGATGCGCGCCGTCGGCTGATGCAGGCGGCCGAAAAGATGCGCGCTGACATCGCCCGCGCCGGTGCTGCGCTGGGTCACGATGGCGCCGAAGGTGCCATGAGCGACGCCCGCCGCTGGCTTGACGGGGTGGCCGCCCGCGCCGAGGGCGGGTTGGATGCCGCGTTGTCCGCGCTGGAGCGCGCGCTGGTTGAACTGGGCGAGGCACAAGATGGCGTCGCGCGGTTTGCCGAGGCGTTGGATTTCAATCCCGCCGAGCTGGAGCAGACCGAAGAGCGGCTGTTTGCGCTGCGTGGCCTGGCGCGCAAACATGGCGTGGCCCCGGATGATCTTGGGGCGCTCGCTGACAGCTTGCGTGCAAAGCTTGCCGCGCTCGATGGTGGTGCCGGCGAAATCACCCGGCTGACCGCGGCCGCCCGGGCGGCCGAAGCCGCCTATGGGCAGGCGGCGGCGGATGTGTCGGCGGCGCGCCGGGCCGCGGCCGGCCGGCTGGATCAGGCGATGGCGCGCGAATTGGCGCCGCTCAAGATGGAGCGTGCCGTCTTTACCACCGACATCAGCCCCGCCCCGGCCGGGCCCGATGGCGCCGATGCGGTCAGCTTTGTCGTGGCCACCAACCCCGGCGCGCCGGCGGGCCCGCTCAACCGTATCGCGTCGGGCGGCGAGCTGTCGCGGTTCTTGCTGGCACTCAAGGTCTGCCTGACGGCGGGCACCAACGGCGTGACCCTGATCTTTGACGAAATCGACCGCGGCGTGGGCGGTGCCACCGCCGATGCGGTGGGTCGCCGGCTCAAGGCCTTGGCGGCGGGAGGACAGGTGCTGGTCGTCACCCATTCACCACAGGTCGCGGCCTTGGGTGCGCATCACTGGCAAGTGTCCAAGCGCGTCGTGCAAGGCGTGACGCTGAGCCAGGTCTTGTCGCTGGGTGCCGATGACCGCGTCGACGAGGTGGCGCGCATGCTGTCGGGCGACACGGTCACCGACGCGGCCCGCGATGCGGCGCGCGCCTTGCTGGCGGCCGGGCACGGCTAGACCCGTGGCGCGACGCCGCTTTGGCCGGCACCGGGGGCCTTGCCAGACCACGGACCGCGCGCCGGGGCGTGTGGCCCCGGTGCCAGCTTCACGCCATTGCAGCCCGGCATCGATCACGAAAGCTTTCATCATCTTGCGGAGATTGCGGGTGATCGTGATCAGCACAGGCTTTTATCAAGGGCGGGCGTGGCTTACACCGGATCCACCCGGCCTTGGGCCGTTGGCGGACAGGCCCTGACGCCCGGGTAACACGGTGGTTCCGCGCAAGGGGAGGGACGTGGCCGAAACCGTGCTGCGCATGCTGAGGGAATGGTTTGAATCTGCGCTGGCGGCCAGCCAGCGCGGCTGGATCGTGATGCGCGAAAACGGCCCCACGCAAATCCAGTTCTGGATCATCGCCTTGCTGGTCGGAATCGCCGCGGGCTTTGCGGCGCTGCTCTTCCGCAAGGGGATCAGCTGGCTGCAGACGGCCCTTTACGGCGTTGAGGATGTGCGCTTGATGCATTCCTTTGCCGAAAGCCTGCCGTGGTATCTGATCTTGCTGATCCCGGTGGCGGGTGGTCTGGCCGTTGGGGTGATCTTGCATCTTTTCACCCCCGACGGGCGGGCGCGCTCGGTGGCCGACGTGATCGAAGGGGCGGCGCTGGCCGATGGGCGGGTGGAACAAAAGGCCGGTCTGGCCTCGGCGCTTGCTTCGATGATCACCCTGGGGGCCGGCGGGTCGTCCGGACGCGAAGGGCCGGTGGTGCATCTGGCCGCGGTCATATCCAGCCGGGTGTCCGATTGGATCCGTGCCGATGGCATCACGGGGCGCGATTTGCTGGGTTGCGCGGTGGCCGCGGCGGTGTCGGCGTCGTTCAACGCGCCGATCGCCGGGGCGCTTTTCGCGCTGGAGGTGGTGCTGCGCCATTTTGCGGTGCATGCCTTTGCGCCGATCGTCATTGCCAGCGTTGCGGGCACGGTGATCAACCGGCTCGCATTCGGGGGGATGACGGAATACAGCCTGGCGGGCGACAGCGCGCTGCAATTTTATGCCGAATTGCCCGCGTTCCTGATCCTTGGCCTGTTGTGCGGGCTGGTCGCGGTGGCCTTGATGCGCGCGGTGTTCTGGGCCGAGGACCTGGGCAACATCGCACAGCGTGCGACCGGGCTTCCGCGCTGGTTGCGGCCAGCCTTTGCCGGGTTGTTGCTGGGGATGCTGGCCATTCCCTTTCCCCACATCATCGGTGTGGGCTACGAGACGACATCGGCGGCGCTGACGGGTGAATTGCTGCTGCACGAGGCCGTGGTGTTCACCATCCTCAAGGTCGCGGCGGTGGCCATCACCTTGGGCGGGCGCATGGGTGGGGGGATCTTTTCGCCCTCGCTGATGATCGGCGCCCTGACTGGCTTGGCCTTCGGGCTTGTGGCGACATCGATCTTTCCCGACCAGTCGGGCGAGGGCACGCTTTACGCCATGGCGGGCATGGGCGCGGTGGCGGCCGCGGTCCTGGGCGCCCCGATTTCGACCACGTTGATCGTGTTCGAACTGACCGGCGATTGGCAGACCGGCCTTGCGGTCATGGTGGCGGTCTCGATGTCGACGGCGCTGGCGTCACGCTTGGTGGATCGGTCGTTTTTCCTGACCCAGCTGGAACGGCGCAACATCCACCTGGCGGCAGGGCCGCAGGCCTATCTGCTGGGGATGTTCCGGGTGGGTCTGGTGATGCGACCGCTCGATCATGACAACCCCGCGCTGCACGATCAGCTTCTGACGCTGATCGAACAGGGCGTCTATACCGATGCGCACGCCACCCTGGAACGGGCGCTGCCGATCTTCGAGCGGACGGGGCTGGATTTCGTGCCGGTGGTGCAGCTGGCACCGGGGGACGCCCCCCCGGCGCTGGAAGGGGTGTTGTTCCACGTGGATGCGCTCAAGGCCTATAACCGTGCCCTGGCCGCCACCGCGGCCGAGGAACACAGTTGATCACACCCGTTCGACCGTGACGCGGTCGGTGTAAAAGGCGATGTGACCGGCTATGGCCGCCATCGGGGCCAGCGGTGCCTCGTAGCTCCAGGCGGAATCGGGCATGTCGCCCGTGGGCAGACACAACGTGAAATAGCGCGCCACCCCCTTGTGCGGGCACCGGGTGGAGCTGTCGGTGCTTTCCAGAAAGGCCATGCCGATGTCGTCGCGCGGAAAGTAGATGACCGGCGGATAGCTGCCTTCGGTCAGTTCCAGCGCGCGGTTGCTTTCCCCAAGCACAGCGCCACCGGCGCGCACGACCCAGGTTCCGGGCGCCTTGCGGATCTTGATATGCTCGGCCATGTGCGGCTCTCCCTGTGCAAGATGTCAGTATGTGCGCCGCGGCCCCGAATGCCAAGGCCGCACCATGGGGTGATGTCAGATCGGCGCGCAGGCCTGTGTCAGCCAATGGCGCACCTCCGCGTCGCACAGCGGGCCGATTCGGGCCAGAACCTCGGCATGGTAGCGGTTCAGCCAGTCGCGTTCCCACGGCGCAAGTCGATCGGCCAGCACCAGGCGGCGGTCGATGGGCGCCCATGTCAGCGTCTCGAACGCCAGCATCTCGCGCGCATCGCCATCGGCGATCGGGGGGGCTTCGGTCACCACGATCAGGTTCTCGATGCGGATGCCGAACGCCCCTTCGCGGTAGTAGCCGGGTTCGTTGGACAAGATCATCCCCGGCTCGAGCGGCAGGTTGGAGACCCGGCTGATGCGTTGGGGGCCTTCGTGGAC